>NZ_JBVVQM010000001.1:0-520952 GCF_055811155.1 Mesorhizobium sp. WSM4822
CATTCTCAATGCAAAAGCACGCGATGCGCGCATGGAGTTCGCCAATGCAACTTGACACCACAGATAGTCGCTCATTGCCCTGCCGGGCATTTCTCCCCGTATAGTGACGGGGAGAAAGATGCTGTTGTCCGATGGTTTCACCAATTATCAATGTTGCGAGAAGAACGCCAAGAGTGCGGCCAGCTTCCTTCTCCCCGTCACTATACGGGGAGAAGATGCCGGCAGGCAGATGAGGGGCGGCGCAAGCGGATCGCGCTAAGCCCGTTCGGCCAGCAATTCCTCGCCGCGCTTCTCGCGGATTAGATTGACGAAGCGACGGAACAGATAGTGCGAATCCTGCGGGCCGGGCGAAGCCTCCGGGTGATGCTGGACCGAGAACACCGGCCGGCCGGTCAGCGTGATGCCGCAGTTCGAACCATCGAACAGCGAGACGTGGGTTTCCTCGACGCCCGATGGCAGCGAGTCGGCATCGACGGCAAAGCCGTGGTTCATCGAGACGATCTCGACCTTGCCGGTGGTGTGATCCTTGACCGGATGGTTGGCGCCGTGATGGCCCTGGTGCATCTTGGCGGTCTTGCCGCCCAGCGCCAGTGCCAGCATCTGGTGGCCGAGGCAGATGCCGAACACCGGGATGTCGGTCTTCAACAGATCCCGGATGACCGGCACGGCATAGTCACCGGTGGCTTCCGGGTCGCCGGGGCCATTGGAGAGAAAAATGCCGTCCGGCTGCATGGCAAGGATTTCTTCGGCGCCGGTCTTGGCCGGCACCACCGTGACCTTGGCGCCGAGGCCGGCGAGCAGGCGCAATATGTTGCGTTTGACGCCATAATCGATGGCGACGACATGCATTGTCGGTTCGGTCTGTTCGCCAAAGCCTTCGTTCCACACCCAGGGCGTCTCGCGCCAGACCGAGGACTGGCCCGAGGTGACATCCTTGGCGAGGTCGAGGCCGATCAGGCCCGACCATGCGGCGGCGCGCCGCTTCAGATCGTCGAGATCGAACACGCCGTCGGGCGCGTGCGCGATCACGGCGTTGGGCATGCCCTTTTCGCGGATCAGCGCGGTCAGAGCGCGCGTGTCGATGCCCGACAGGGCGACGATGCCGCGCTTCTTCAGCCATTGGTCGAGACCGGTGCCGGCGCGATAGTTGGAAGGGTTGGTGACATCGGCCTTGAACACGGCGCCGACGGCACCGGCGCGGGCGGCGGGATTGAGGTCCTCGATGTCCTCGTCATTGGTGCCGATGTTGCCGATATGCGGGAAGGTGAAGGTGACGATCTGGCCGGCATAGGAAGGGTCTGTGAGGATTTCCTGGTAGCCGGTCAGCGCCGTGTTGAAGCAGACTTCGGCGACGGCGGAGCCGGTGGCGCCGAGACCGCGACCTTCGATGACGGTGCCGTCGGCCAGCACCAGAAGGGCGGTCGGCTTTTCAGTGGCCCATGCGGGGGTCAAGGCGGGCGTCATCTCGGCCATGCGGCACTCCTATCAGGCCGCGCGCTGCAACCGCCCCGGGAGGCCATCTGCGCGGCAAACGGCGCGAAGCGGCGATTTCGCGGCTCCCACGCAGTCAAATTTCCGTTCATGCAAGGCCCAGTACATAGGGGAAGGGGGCAGGGCGGTCAATGATCATGCGAAATGCCGCCATGTTTTATTTCGCGTAGCAAAATCAGTGGCTTGCTCCGGCACATCAGGGTTTGCCTTGGCCCGCCCGCGGCGCTATTGTCCGCGCCGATCGAAGGAGAATGCACCATGCGCGGCAAAATCGCCGAATCCCTGAAGAGCGCGATGAAGGCGCAGGACAAGCACCGGCTGCCGACATTGCGGCTGATCCAGGCGGCTATTCACGACCGCGACATCGCCAATCGCGGTTCGGGCAAGGAGCCGGCCAGCGACGAGGAGATCCTGCAGATCCTGGCCAAGATGGTGAAGCAGCGCGAGGAATCGGCCAAAGCCTTCGACGACGGCAAGCGGCCCGAACTCGCCGCGCAGGAGCGCGGCGAGATGGAGATCATCCGCACCTTCCTGCCGACGCAGTTGGACGATGCGGCGGTGACGGCTGCGGCGCGCGAGGCGATCGTCGCGACCGGTGCGGCCAGCCAGAAGGACATGGGCAAGGTGATTGCCGCACTGAAGCAGAAATATGCCGGCCAGATGGATTTCGGCAAGGCGAGCGGCATCGTCAAGGGCCTGCTGCAGTAGGGTGCTGCTCATCTCGTCGCTTGGTTGGCCGACCGGGCGCTCTCCGAATCCAGGTCCGTCCGGAATCCAAGTCCAGGAATTGGAACCCGGATAGCGCCGAGATGTTTATCCGTCATGCAACTGGAGAGATGTCATGACTGAGAACGAAACCCGCTATGAAACCGGTGCGACGAAATATCCGGCAAAGACCGATGCCGACGCTTCCGATGAATTCTCCCAGGATGCGGCCGCCAACAAGAAGCCCGCCAGCGGAATGGGGCTCACCCGCAGGAAGGATGAAGTAGAAGACCGCACCCGCCAATCGGAGGGACAAAACCCGCCAAGGCAAGTCACGCCGAGCGCCGCAACCGAAAAGACGTCCGGCGCCGGCCCCGCTATCGCGGAGCGTTCAAAGGACGCCAAGGCTCCGAAGAGCGGCCGCCAGCCTGGAGCGTATGTCAAGAAGTGATCGCTGGACGGGACCCGAGAGGTCCTGGCATTGCACGGCCGGTCATCAGCGACCGGTTTCCACTTGCGCCTTTCGCGACAGGTTGGTCGGTATCTGTCCGGCGGGCCTCCTCGGCTCCAATGCGCGGCGCAATGCCGGCGCTTCCTGCTGGATATGATCCCACAGCCGGTTGGCGATCGGCCCATGCGGCCGGTCGCGGCGCCTCGCCACCACCAGTTCGTCGGTGCGGCCCGGCAGATGGCGGCCGGCAATGGATTGCAGGCGCCCGTCATGCAGTTCTTCCTCGATCAGGAAGCGGGGCAGGTGGCCCCAGCCAAGGCCCTGCAGGATGATCTCCTTCTTCATGCCCTGGTCGGCGACGAGGCATTGCGGCGCGCCTTCGATCAGCGAATAGTTTTGCTGTGGCGAATGGCGGGCGCTGTCGCGCATGACGCATTGGGTGAGTGCCTGCATCTGGTCCAGAGTGATCGGCTGCTCGATACGCCCGGGCAGAAAGCCCGGCGCCACCACGGGAATGAAGGACACCTTGCACAGATCAACCCATTCCACCCGCGCATCGCCCTTGTCGACCCAGTGCAGGATCAGATCGGCTTCGTCATCGAATAGACGCTCCCATGGGCCGCCCACCGCTTCGAAATGCAGATGCAGGCGCGTGCCTGGGTACTGTGCGAAGAACCGCCCGAGCATGCCCAGCACATGCGGGCGCGGGCACAGGTCGCCTATCACCACGTGGATCTCGCTTTCCTCACCCATCGCCAACTGGGCGGCATGGACGCGCAAACCGTCCAACTCGCGCAGCAGCGATAGCGCTCGGCGGTGGAACGAAAGCCCGGCCTCGGTCGGACGCACGCGATAGCCGCTGCGGTCCAAAAGGATGAGGCCGAGCTGTCGTTCCAGCTTGGCGACGGCGGCGAACACCGCCGGGTGCGAGCGATACAGCATGGCCGCCGCAGGTTGAAAACCGCCGGTGCGGACCACTGCATCGAAGCATTGCAGGTCGTGCAGAGTGAATTCGGCCATATCAGTTTTTATTACAGAGATTGTCCTATCTTTGTAATATCAACAAAATCGCTCCACGGCTAGGCTCTGTCTCGTTCAACGTTCCAGAAGGAATCTTCATCATGAATGAGCTGAATTTCGTCACAACGGGCGACGGCACGCGCATCGCCTACCGCTTCGATGGCGAGGCAAGCAAGCCGGTGCTGGTGCTGTCGAATTCCATCGGCACCACGCTGCACATGTGGGACAGGCAGATCGGCGAATTGTCGAAGCATTTCCGTGTCCTGCGCTACGATTTTCGCGGCCATGGCGGATCGAGCGTTCCCGTCGGCGCCTACTCGCTCGACCGGCTTGGCCGCGACGTCATCGAGCTGCTCGACGCGCTCGACCTGCAACGCGTACATTTCCTTGGCCTGTCGCTCGGCGGGTTCGTCGCGCAGTGGCTCGGCATCCACGCGCCCGAGCGGATCGACCGGCTGATCCTGAGCAACACCTCGTCCCATCTCTCGCCGGCAAGCTATTTCGACGAGCGGATTGCCGCGGTGCGGCAGGCACCGGACATGTCGGAAACCGCCGAGACGTTCCTGAGCAACTGGTTCCCCACGTCGATGGTTGCCGCCAACGAGCCCGTGGTCGAAGAGTTTCGCACCATGCTGCTGGCTATCGACCGGCAAGGTCTGGCGGGTCTGTTCGCAGCGGTTCGCGACGCCGATCTTCGCCGCACCGTAGCACTGATACCGCGGCCGACGCTGGTGATCGCCGGTCGGCACGACACGGTGACAGCAGCCAGCCACGGTGAGATGATTGCCGCGGCGGTGCCCGGCGCGAAGCTGATAGTGCTGCCCGCGGTCCATCTGTCGAACATCGAATATCCGGCAGAGTTCATCCAGGCTGTGGTCGATTTCCTGCGCTGAGCTGGAGCGCGACGGAAAGGCGTCCGGCACCAGTCCGGCGGTCGCCGAAACGTTCAAAGGACGTACTGGTTCAGAAGGCGGGGCGGCGGCCTCGGTCAACGTGAGCGCCTAGGCGAAACCGAGCCATCTGGCGAAAAGCTTATTCAACGCCTTCGGAACGATCGCGTCACCTTGCCATTATCAGCACGAGAGCCGGCTCGGACAGGCAAGCGCCGTGACCCGACCTTAGAGGCGGCCGATGACTTTCGAGCGCCAACACGAACACACCGGAGGAAGCGATGACTGGACGCAAAACCCATGACCAACAAATTCGCATCATTGAAGAGCGAGAAAACACAAAGAATGCCGGCAAGGATTTCGATTCAGAGGCGGATCTGAAACGATCAGCGGCGGAACGCGAAGCGCTGCGCAAAGGATCGGACATGAGAACCGACACACCTGACCTCGTCGATCCGGACGACCGCAACATCCTTCGCGGCAAAAATCAGGAAAGCGTCCATCACAAAAATCGTCCTGACGACTAGATGAGCACCGATCCTGGAACATTTGTCATAGATTGGAGGCAGCCCATGGCACGCGGGAGCAAGAAACACATCGGAGCAGGTTCACAGGGAAAGGGTTCTGGCACAGGCGCCATGACCGTAACGCCAAAGGACAAGCTCGAAGAAAACCAGGTTCTGTCCAATCGCGACAAGGCGCAGCATTCCAAAGAACGCGGTTTGGACTCCAAACAGGTCGCGACTGAGCAGCACCAGGATCATGCCGCCAACCGTTTGCGGGACTGACGGTTGACACGGGCGCCAGCCTCGGCACGGCTGCCCAGGGAGCCGTCAGATTCGATGCCGACGCTATTTGACTCCGAGGCTTTCGGGCCAAAGCGCCTGGATTTCTTTCGGCAGGGCATCGCGCACCTTGGCCGATTGGCCAAGATCAATATGCCGTGCAAGAACTCGGAACACCGGGCGTGCCGCCTCCTCGGGATCGACGGGGCGGATCGATTTCAATTCCTCGCCGATGTGCTGCGAGAAGTTTTCAAGGGAGCGCGTTTTGTCCGGCTCGGCTGCGGGCCGGTAGTGCTCGTAATAAGCGCCGCGCACCAGGAGCGGCAGTTCCGCCCCAAGTTTGGCCGCAAGCCCGATCTGTAGCCTGTCCCTTACGGTCCGCAAGACCGCGCCCAATATGTGCCATGCAATCCGCCGATCCGGACCATGATCGTCCATGATCTCGTCGAGCCAGATGTTGGTCGTCTGCAGCGTCCTGTCAAAAACATCCAAACCGGTAGCGCTCATCATCGCCTCCTCATCAAATTCATGTCTGGTTTCGAAACGATGCTCGGGGACAATCGTTTCGCTATCTGTCGACAAAATTGGCTCGGTCTGTGATCCGGCTCTGCTCCAGGATCACGGAATGGCTCTTGGTTGCGCTGGAACCCCTTCCGAAGCAGTTCGTTCCTTGAGTGGGCGGCTTTGAGGAGTTGGTTGGGTGGGGGAGCGCGTCCCGCAACAGGTTTTTTTGCGATGCCTGCAAGGAAGACAAAAACCGATGAAGGCGAGAACCGGCAGCAACTCCTGCAGATGATGACCACGGAGCATTTGGTGCTCGGGACCGCCAGAGCGGCGACGATTCAGGAGGCGAATCAGCGCGCAAATTTGTTCCTGACTTCGGTATCCAGCGCCACGATCGCCCTTGCCTTCGTCGCCCAGGTGACAAGGATGGGGCTTCCTTTCATGCTGTTCAGCCTGATCCTGTTGCCATGCCTCTACTTCATCGGGCTGGTGACATTCGTCAGGGCTGTGCAGGTGGCCATCGAAGACATGGTCCACGCCCGCGGCATGGCACGCATCAGGCACTACTACACCGAGCTTACTCCCTCGATGGCGCGTTATCTGGTTCACTCCTCTCATGACAACCAAACGGCTCTGCTGGCCGATGTCGGCCTCAAGCCAAGGCCCTGGCAAGCGTTCGCCGGAACCGCAGGGATGGTGAATGTCGTCAACGGTGCCATCGCCGGTGTCTTTGCCGGGGTGATGCTCAAGGTTGTCATTGGCTCGACAGTCAGTCTCGCCGTGACTGTCGGCATTCTAGCCTTTGCGGTGAGCAATTGGTGCCTCTGGCAACATCACAGGCGCAGTTGGGCAAGCGCGGAACACAAGCTGAAGGTGCTGTTTCCGAACGTGCCGGACAGCGACGGCGACGCGCGGATCGGATAGCCCGTTCCAGAGGGACGGCAGAAGCACCAGCTCGCTAGGCGGAGACCTCAAGCACGATCTTGCCACGCACATGCTCATTTTCCAGCCGTTCTTCCGCCTTGGCGACCTCTCCAAGAGGGTAGGTGGCTTGCACGAAGGGGGTGACCTTGCCGGCCTCGATGAGGCGGCCGATCTCGGCAAGATGCGCCGCATTCGGTTCGGCCAGATAGGAGACGCCACGCGCCCGGCGCAAGTTTGCCTTTTCCTGCGACGGTTCGGAAAGAGTGGAAACGAGTGTTCCGCCTGGCTTGAGCACATCCCAGGAGCGGTCCTGCGTGTCGCCCGCGACAAGGTCGAACACCAGGTCGACCGCATCGACGACCTCTTCGAAACGCTGGTTCTTGTAGTCGACCGTCTGATCGGCGCCGAGCTCACGGACGAAAACCACGTCCTCGGCGGAAACGGTTGTCGCGACGAACGCGCCCGCGGCCTTGGCGAACTGGATCGCCAGATGACCGACGCCGCCGGCGCCGCCATGGATGAGAACCCGTTGCCCGGATTTGAGGCCGCCATGGTCGAACAGGCCCTGCCATGCAGTGATGCCGGCAAGCGGCACCGCCGCGGCTTCGACATGGCTTAGACGATCCGGTTTCGCAGCCGCCTCCGTCGCCTTGACCACGACAAATTCGGCATTGCCGCCCCGGTCATGACCAAGCATCGCGAATAATGGGTCGCCCTTCTTCAACGTATGCGCCCGCGTGCCGCAGATTTCCACCGTGCCGGACACGTCGCGCCCGAGCGTGACCGGCAGGGTTTCGCTCGTCGAACCTTCGCGGATCTTGTAGTCGATCGGATTGACGCTCGCGGCGCGAACCCTGAGCACAACCTCGTCGTCAAGCGGTTGAGGCAAGGGGACTTGATCGATCGAAACAACCTCAGGTCCGCCAAAAGCATGGATGCGGGCTGCTTTCATGTCGGCATATCTCCTGTTGTTTGGCTGTCGGCGACAGTGTCTGCTGGGCTGTCGTCAGCGGCTGTGCAGCCCAGATTGCGAAGGCAGGCACGCCGGTTTTCCAGCGGGCCACCGCCGCTGCAAGGTCGCCACTCCTGCTAGGCCGTAGAAAGCGTCGGCGGGTTTTGATTCACATGGCGGCAAGGCTACAACCAGACTTGCTGGCTTTCTAACTGGGTAGCAGGCCGTTGGTTCCAACCACCGCAATCGGCTGAACGTGGTGCCGGAAATTCTCTCCTCGGCCAGAGCATTCAACCAGTCTGATCCATCCGGCCCTTATGCACACAGCTGTTTGAGTAGCGACGCCGAGGAGAGAGGCGGGGCCGAAGCTGCTGGCGCGCTGACCTTGGAGATCGGATTGAATCATTGCTGGTGGGTCGCAGGGCCGCCGATCAATGCGTTCGCACGACGAACATAAAGCAGCACGGTCTTAATCAACGCGGCGGCGCTATGCGGACTTCAAGACGCTTCGCAGATCGGCAGCGGCTGTGGCGGCGGTGCCGGATGATCCTTCCTGTATTGGGCGATGATCGGCTCAAGGGTCTTTCTCGGCCAGAATTTCGGTGTGCCGATTTCCTTCAGGCAGGACGCGTTCCAGTAGGCGCCCGGCTGTGAACGGTCGGCTGCGACCGCGGTGATGTCGCGCGATTCCGGGTAGATGTAGAGCGTCGTCGGATTGTCCTTGACCATCGGGATGATCCGCTTGGCATCCGCCGGCGACCAGCTGGTGCAGCCATTGCTGCGACCGCCGGCATAGTCCACCAGCTTGCCGAACGGCACGAAGCCGTCATGGTCGGCGTGCGAGCTGTTCGGGTTTTTGCGCAGGCACATGCCATGCAGCACCTGGGCGGCGTGACCGCCGATCGCCCGCTGCCTGGCGTTCGCGGCTTCGCCTTCGCCGTCGAACTGGATGAAGGTGCGCTGGAAAACCGCGTCCTGCTTCGCGCCGGTGCGGTAATAGCCCTTGAACGAGGTTTTGGCCTCGCTGGTCATATAGGCGCCGCCGGCCGTCAACGATGAATCCATCGCATTGCCGAAGTTCTTCGCGCACCGTTTGCCGTTTGAAAAATCGACGACGCCTTTCAAATTCCGGCCGCTGCCGTGGCCTGACGAAATCGCGCGAAATGATTGGCTGGCTTCGCAGATGACGTAGTAGCGGCGGCCGAGCACGCCATTGCCCAGATCGCTGGGGCGTGTCGCATCCATGGCGAAGTAGCAGGGGTTCTTGACAGCGCCTTGCGCGACCTTCTTCCGGTAAAGCGCGCGAGCTCGTTCGAGGACAATTTGCGAGATCTGGCCGTCGCTGTCGCCGACATGAGCCTGCAGCCAGGCTGGAACGGCAGATGGTGCGGCAAAGGATCGGGCCGATACCGCCACGGCGATGACGACGAGAAGGCTGGCGACGACACCCAGAGAAACAGATCTCAACCGCACCGGATCAATTCTCCTTGTCGAAGCGTTTTGTGATGTTGCCACCAGGAATCGACCGTAGAGGGTCTCGCATTATCAGGCGAAACACATCTTGTTTAGCGCACCCAAAAGGAAGGCGGCACATATGGGGCTGCTTTCGACCCGAAGCCGAACTCGGGGTGCCAACAGAGAGTGAATTTACATCGAAAAAAAGGAACGGCGCCGACGAACACGACGGCCGCCGCCGCAGCAAACCAATACGACGAACGTGGAATACCGTGGTCTGCTTTCTCTCCTCGTATTCTTATGAGCATAGCCAGTCCGACCGAGCACAAAATAAAGCCCGCAAGGGCCGAAAAAATAAATAGATACATACCGGCCTCCACACCAAGTTGGGCACCCCGGTGGTGAATGGCTGACGCTTGGTATCGGCACCGTATGGCCAGATTCAGATTACCGGGTGTAGCGTGCGCTTCCGTTCGGCGTTGCCGCCCCGCACACGAGCGCTGGCTCGGGGCGAAGTCCGCAGGTCTCGACCATTCGCCGGGAGGGAATATTCGTCGCCGAAACAAGTTCGTAGATGTGCGTCGCACCCAGATCGCGGAACACGCTGACGATGATGCGGGCGTTGATGTAGCTGCCAAGCCCCTTGCCTCGCTGCTCTTCTGCTACCGCAACAAGTCCGCCCCAGGCATAGCGGTGATAACAACTGTACACATTGTGCGGCAGATAGCCGTGTGCGGCGGCCACGACGGTTCCTTTTTCGTCTCCGATAGCGACGGTGGTTGCCGGCCCGCAAGCTCCGAGCAGCAGCGAGCCGGAGAATGGAACAATCCCGGCCGCCGCCATAAGCGCCTGGAGGTGCTTCATAGGCTCACCTTCTGGATCGTCCGGTTGTTCCAGTTCGGCCAGGCCATCGGGCAGCGGTCGGGAAAGGATAGCTTCGGAAGCAGCAAGAGCGGTCACGCGGTCAGCGAGGAAGACATTCCATGTGTCGAAACGACAATCTCGCTCAGACAGGCGAGACCTGATCTCATCCACTTTCTCGCTTGGAATGAGGCGAAAGCCGCAGGCCCGATCACGGCTCAGAAACGCGTCGATCATCTTCCACCCGAGCCGGTCTGGGTCATCGCAGCCCATCATGCGTCCGTTCTGGCACGCGCCGGGCGTCGAATTGATGAAGTCGGCGCTTGCCTCGGCCTGTGCCTGCAGGTGCTGCTGCATCTCCGTACCGAAGTAACCTACCATAGGATGTCCCCCGTATAGAGAGCACTCTAGCCAGCTCAGGGCGTCACGCCAACAGCCTCATACATCCAGAGCCGCCCTACGTGCTTGGCTGCCAAGCGTCAGTACGCGATTTTCGATCCGCAGGGATTGAGCTACCATCTGATTCTGGCGCGGTCCACGCCACCTCCCTCCGTCGGGAAAGCATCGTTCATGCAGGGCGCTATCCAATCACCGAACCGACTGTTCGAGCACTTGGCATAAGGAGGGGTTGCAAAAACGGCTCGCACCAGGAGGTTTTGCGATGAAGTTGTCCGCGCCCATCTACCATCTCAAGCGTCAAGCCAGGCTTTTGTCTCGCGAGGGCAAGATTGCGCTGCACGAAGCGCTCGACCGTGTTGCAGCACAGGAAGGGTTCACCAGCTGGAGCCTGCTTGCCGCCAAGGCAGCCGAGGCGGCGCCCGCCGGCAGACTGTTCGCGCAACTTGCGCCCGGCGACCTGGTTCTGGTCGGTGCGCGACCCGGACACGGCAAGACGCTGATGAGCCTCGAACTCGCGGTCGAAGCCATGAAATCAGGCCATCGCGGTGTGTTCTTTACGCTCGAATATACGCAAAGGGATGTGCTGGACCGGTTTCGCGCCATCGGGGCGGACCCGGTGCAGTTCAACGACCAGTTCACATTCGATAATTCCGACGCCATCAGTGCCGCCTACATCGTCAAGGCATTGGGTTCGGCGCCGCGCGGCACGCTGGTGGTGATCGATTATCTGCAACAGCTCGATCAGAAGCGGGAAAACCCGGACCTGATGGCGCAGGTTCGCACGCTGAAGGCCTTTGCCCGCGACAGGGGACTGATCCTCGTCTTCATCTCGCAGATCGATCGGTCATACGATCCGGCGAAGAAGCCATGTCCCGATATCAGCGATGTGCGGTTACCGAACCCTCTGGACCTGTCGCTGTTCGACAAGACCTGCTTCCTGAACAAGGGCGAAATCCGGTTCCAGGCGGCAGGCTGACGATCAGGTCAGCCTGCCTTCATTGGGCCGCTGCCGGCAGATTCAGAGGCTGCGCAACCGATGCCGAACCGTGCTGCGCGCGCAATGCTTCGGCGGCCTGGCGAACCACTTCGGATATAAGCAGCAGCTGTTTGGCGATCGGGCTTGTCTTGCGCCAGATCATGCCGATCGTCCGCGACGGTTGGGGGTTGGCGAAATGGGCGATAGAGACCGCCGCCGAGCGCGTCTCCACCGGCACGGCCATTTCGGGGATCAAGGTGACGCCGACGCCGGCGCCGACCATCTGCACCAGGGTCGACAGCGAGCTGCCGTCCAGCAACTCCCTTGGGCGCACCGAATGCATGTTGCAGAACGACAGCGCCTGGTCGCGAAAACAATGGCCTTCCTCGAGCAGGAGCAGCCGCATCTCGCGCAGCATTTCGCGGTTGGGCACCGGCTTTCCCTCATCCTCGCCGGGCCGGACCAGCACGAAGTTCTCGGCAAACAGCACGATTTCCGTCAGCGACGCTTCCGATACCGGCAAGGCGACGATGGCGGCATCGAGCCGGCCGTCGGCCAGTTCCTGGATCAGCTTCTGCGTCTGCGTTTCGCGCACATGGATATCGAGCCCGTCATGCATGCGGGCGAGGTTGCCGATGATGGCAGGCAGAAGGTAGGGTGCGATCGTCGGGATTACCCCGATGCGCAACCGTCCCACCAGCCGGTCGCGCGAGGCGCGGGCCAGATCCGTCAGCTCATCCACCGAGCGCAGGATGTCGCGAACGCGCAAGGCGAATTCCTCGCCGAAATTGGTCAGCCGGACCTGGCGTGGGCCTCTTTGGAAAAGCTCCGTGCCAAGCGTTTCCTCCAACTCCCGGATCTGCACCGAGATGGCGGGCTGCGAGATCGCGCAGGCATCGGCGGCACGGCCGAAATGATTGTGCCGCGCCAGTGCCTCGAAATAACGCAACTGCTTCAGCGTCAGGTTTGTCATAATGTCATCTTATCGCTGTAATCAGGAAATCCAACTTAAATTAATCAATTGGCTTTGCTATACGAGTCGCAACAAAGATGAGGAGCAGCCGGGACCGCCTGGTGAGGCGCATGCCCGCGGCAACGGGACATCCAACATATTCGGTCGCGTATCGGGCATATGGTCATCGCGCCAGCCATGAAACGGACCGCCTCCAGGGACATCCAACGTCCCTGTTCACGCAGCAGTTGAACAGCTCAACACAGCCACGATCGGAGAAGAACATGGACGCACAGACCGATGATCCCAGCGCCGGCAAATGCCCCGTTGCACACGGATCCTCCAGCAGGAGCAACCGTGACTGGTGGCCCAACCAACTCGATCTCGGCGTTCTCCATCAGCAATCGAACCTTTCGGATCCGATGGGCGAAGAGTTCGACTATGCCGAGGAATTCAAGTCGCTCGATCTCGATGCGGTGATCAAGGACCTGCACCAGGTGATGACGGATTCGCAGGAGTGGTGGCCGGCCGACTTCGGCCATTATGGGCCGCTGTTCATCCGCATGGCCTGGCACAGTGCCGGCACCTACCGCATCGGCGATGGCCGTGGCGGCGCCGGGGCCGGCCAGCAGCGTTTTGCTCCGCTCAACAGTTGGCCGGACAATGCCAATCTCGACAAGGCGCGCCGGCTGCTGTGGCCGGTCAAGCAGAAATATGGCCGCAAGATCTCCTGGGCCGACCTGCTGATCCTCACCGGCAACGTCGCGCTGGAATCGATGGGCTTCAAGACCTTCGGTTTTGCTGGCGGCCGTGCCGACGTCTGGGAACCCGAACAGGACGTCGATTGGGGTTCGGAAACCAAGTGGCTCGACGACAAGCGCTACTCCGGCGACCGCGAACTCCAGGGCCATCTCGGCGCCGTCCAGATGGGACTGATCTACGTCAATCCGGAAGGGCCGAACGGCAAGCCGGATCCGCTGGCCTCGGCACGCGACATCCGCGAGACCTTCGCGCGCATGGCCATGAACGACGAGGAGACCGTGGCGCTGATCGCCGGCGGCCACACCTTCGGCAAGACGCACGGCGCCGGCGATGCCTCGCTGGTGGGTGCGGAGCCGGAAGGCGCCGGCATCGAGGCGCAGGGACTCGGCTGGTCGAGCAAGCATGCCACGGGCATTGCCGGCGACGCCATCACCTCGGGCCTCGAGGTGACCTGGACCACGACGCCGACCAAGTGGAGCAACAACTTCTTCGACAATCTGTTCAACTTCGAATGGGAACTGACCACGAGCCCGGCGGGCGCGCATCAGTGGACGCCGAAGGGCGGCGCCGGCGCCGGAACCGTTCCGGATGCCCACGATCCGTCCAAGCGCCGCGCGCCTGCCATGCTGACCACCGATCTCGCACTGAAAGTCGATCCGGCCTACGAGAAAATCTCGCGGCGCTTCCATGAGCATCCGGACCAGTTCGCCGACGCGTTTGCCCGCGCCTGGTACAAGCTGACCCATCGCGACATGGGTCCGGTCGTTCGTTATCTCGGCCCGCTCGTGCCGAAGGAAGAGCTGATCTGGCAGGATCCGATCCCGGCGGTCGACCATGAACTGGTCGGCGAGCAGGACATTGCGTCGCTGAAGGCGAATATCCTGGCATCGGGCCTGTCGGTCTCCGAATTGCTCTCGACTGCGTGGGCCTCGGCCTCGACGTTCCGCAATTCCGACAAGCGCGGTGGTGCCAACGGGGCACGTATCCGACTGGCACCGCAAAAGGATTGGGACGTCAACCAGCCGGCGGAACTGTCGAAGGTGCTGGCGAAGCTGGAAGCCATCCAGACGGAGTTCAACGCGGCACAGACCGGCGCAAAAAAGATCTCGCTGGCCGACCTTATCGTGCTCGGCGGCGTCGCTGCGGTCGAGAAGGCGGCGAAGGACGGCGGCCACGAAACCAAGGTGCCGTTCACGCCGGGCCGCATGGATGCTTCACAGGAACAGACCGATGTCCATTCCTTTGCCGCGCTCGAGCCGAAAGTCGACGGCTTCCGCAACTATGTCAGGGGCAAGCAGCCGATGTCGGTCGAGGCCATGCTGGTCGACCGGGCGCAATTGCTGTCGCTGACCGCGCCCGAGATGACGGTTCTGGTCGGCGGTCTGCGCGTGCTCGGCGCCAACACGGCCAAGTCGAAGCACGGCGTGCTCACCGACCGGCCGGGTACGTTGACCAACGACTTCTTCGTCAATCTGCTCAGCATGAACACGGTCTGGGATCCGGCGGCCGGCTCCGACGAAGTCTACGAGGCGCGTGACCGCAAGACCAAGGCGGTCAAGTGGACCGGCACCCGTGCCGACCTGATCTTCGGCTCGCACGCCCAGCTCCGCGCGCTTGCCGAGGTCTACGGGTCGGCGGACGCCAAGGCGAAATTCACCAGGGATTTCGTCGCTGCGTGGACCAAGGTGATGAACGCCGACCGCTTCGACATTGCCTGAACTCGCATAAGGCACTCCGGCGCAGCCGCGCCGGAGTGCCAATCCTCCCAAGGACATGAGATCGGGGCCGCGTTTCCAGCGATGGGAACGCGGCCCTTGTCGTAAGAGACTGCGCTTTGGTGGACCGTGCCTTCCCGGGCAAGGATGCTATTTTACCGGCGTAGCGTCTCCCACCGGTGGAATATGGTCGAAATCGTCAAACCCGCGCTTGAACATCTGCCGTCCTACAAGGCGGCGCTCGAGCGCGGCTGGTCGCCGGACAATGTGCGGCTCGAAGAAGCGACGCGCGAGCAGCTTGCGGCAATCGAAAAGGATCCAGTGGCCTTTCTCGCCGACCTCGATGATCCCCAGGCCAAGGGTGATCCGATCACCTTGCCCGGCGGCAAGCAAGTGCCGCGCCTGCCGGGCTTCCGCCGCTGGATCTGGGACGGCGAGGCGTCGGGCTCGATCGGCTTCCGCTGGCAACCTGGCACGGCCGCTCTGCCGCCGCATGTGCTCGGCCATATCGGCTATGCGGTGATGCCATGGAAGCGGCGACGCGGCTACGCCACCGAGGCGCTGCGGCTGATGCTGGACGAGGCGAGGGCGGTCGGCCTGCCCTATGTCGAGATCACCGCCAAGCCGGGCAATCCGGCCTCGCACAAGGTGATACTGGCCAATGGCGGCAAGCTCGTCGAACGCTTCTTCGAGGATGCTGCCTACGGCGGGGCGGAAAGTTTGCGGTTCAGGATCGAGTTGTAGGGGCGCGGGGCGCCGCGGCCGGAGGGGTGGTTAGTTCTGCAGCATTAGTAATTGTAGGTCTGCACATGCGCCGTCATCGGAGTCCGTCCGCCAATAGCGGCCATCACGTCGAGTAAATCCGATACAATACCATGGCGATGAGCATCACCACGAGCGCGATGAAAATGCGTTCCACCCACCGCATCAGCTTCGACTTCGAGGGGTTGCCCGATATCGCGTTTCCCAATATGTCCCCAAGAAAATGAAGCAAATTGTCCATCGCGTGGTTGGCCTCCGATTTTATACATTTTGCCGTCAGTGATTGTACTGGATCAACCACTTTAACGTTAGCATGTCTGCGAAAAGTCAAAGCAGAAATATGCTCGTTTTACGTCGCCCAGTGCCGGTGGTTCTGCAGCGCTGCGACTCTCTAAGGTCGTTGCACGGAACCCATAAGGCTGCGCCGCGTCGCTCCTTGCCTCACCCATGTTCGTCAGCGCACAGCGCGTGGTCGGACAGCGCGCGGATGACGTAGCAGTCGCCGACCGTCTTGCCGTCGCAGCAAGAAGCGATGCGCTCGAGTTCGGCTTCAAGCCGCTTCAGCTGAGTGATCTTCTCCCGCACCGAGATCAATTGTTCTTCGGCGATCCGGTCGGCGTGGCCGCAGGGCTGCTCGGGGTGGCTGCTCAATTCGATCAGCGAGCGGATGTCGTCGACGGCGAAGCCGAGGTCGCGGGCGTGGCGGATGAAGGCCAACCGCTCCAGCTCCTGCCTGGAATAGCGGCGCTGGTTGCCTTCCGAACGCTCGGGTGCGGCAACAAGGCCCATCTGCTCGTAATAGCGGATGGTCGGCACCTTGACCCCGGTGCGGCGCGAGAGATCACCGATGGAAAACATGAATTTGCCTCTTGAAGCTCTAGTCACTAGAGCAATTACAATGCCTGACATCAGCATTCAAGACCATACGGCGACGCCGCGCGGGCAAGACAGGCAGGTGATGTGATGACGACGCTCCTCAAGCAGGAAACAATCAGGCAGACACGGTTCAAGATCGGCGGCATGGACTGCGCCTCCTGCGCGGCCAAGATCGATACGGCGGTGCGTCGCCTCGACGGCGTCGCCGATGTCTCGGTTTCGGTGACCGGCGCCAGCATGACGGTCAGCCACGGCGGCGCGCTGCCGGAAGACAAGGTGCTGCAACAGGTGGCAAGGCTCGGCTATGGCATCGTCAAGGCCGAGGCGCAGGTATCGCCGATCTCAGACAGGGCGCACGCCGATCACGTCCCCAATGACCATGAAGGCCACGATCATGGCCATGCCGAGCCGGGGCAGGCGTGGTGGCGTTCCCGCCGGGCGGTGTTGACGCTGGCCTGCGCGGCAGCGCTTCTCGCCGCCTATGGCATCGGCCATCTGTTCCCAGTGGCGGAGCGCTGGGTCTTCCTTGCCGCCCTGCTGGTCGGCCTGGTGCCGATCGGGCGGCGCGCGCTGATGGCGGCATTGGCCGGCACACCGTTTTCGATCGAGATGCTGATGACCATCGCGGCGATAGGCGCCGTGATGATAGGCGCCACGGAAGAGGCAGCCGCCGTGGTGGTGCTGTTCCTGATTGGCGAACTTCTGGAAGGTGTCGCCGCCGGCCGCGCGCGAGCGAGCATCCAGGGGCTTGCCGATCTGGTGCCGAAGACGGCACTGGTCGAGCGGGCGGGCGGCACATCGGAAGTTCCTGCCGAACGGCTCGGCGTCGGCGACATCATCCTAGTGCGGCCGGGCGACCGCATCCCGGCCGATGGCGAGATCATCGAGGGATCGAGCGATATCGACGAGGCGCCGGTGACCGGCGAGAGCACGCCCAAGCGCAAGGGCGTCGCGGACGCCGTCTTTGCCGGCACGATCAGCACCGACGGCGTGCTCAAGGTGCGGGTGACGGCGGCCGCGTCCGACAACACCATCGCCCGCATCGTGCGGCTGGTGGAGGAAGCGCAGGAGGCCAAGGCGCCGACCGAGCGCTTCATTGACCGCTTCTCGCGCACCTACACCCCGGCGGTGCTGGCGGTCGGCGCGCTGGTTGCGCTGTTGCCGCCACTGCTCATTGGCGGCGACTGGAACGAATGGATCTACAAGGGCCTGGCGATCCTGCTGATCGGTTGCCCCTGCGCGCTCGTCATCTCGACGCCGGCGGCGATAGCCGCAGGTCTTGCGACCGGCGCCCGGCGCGGACTGCTGATGAAAGGTGGCGCTGTATTGGAAGGCTTTCGCCGGGTCACGGCGGTGGCTTTCGACAAGACGGGCACGCTGACCGCGGGCAGGCCTGTCGTCACCGACGTCGTGGCGTATGGCCGCGATGAACGCACCGTGCTGGCGCTGGCGGCAGCGCTCGAGCAGGGCTCCAGCCATCCGTTGGCCATGGCTATCCTGGAGAGAGCCAAGACCGACAAGGCGCCGGTGCCGCCGGCCCTGGCGGCGAAGGCGATCTCGGGCAAAGGTGTCGAGGGCAGCGTCGGTGGCGTCGCCGTCTTCCTCGGCTCCGGTCCGGCGGCGGGCGAACGCGCCGACATGACGCAAGTGCAGCGCCTCGCCGTCGACAGCCTCAACGGGCAGGGCAAGACCGTGTCAGTGCTGGTCGCCGACGGCGTGGTGGCAGGGCTGATCGCCATGCGCGACGAGCCGCGACCGGATGCGGCGGCCGGCATTGCGGCGCTTAAGGCCGAAGGCATCCGCACGATCATGCTGACCGGCGACAATCGCCGCACGGCGCAAGCCATCGCCGCTTCGCTCGGCATCGAGGCTCGGGCGGAGCTGTTGCCTCAGGACAAGCAGCGCATCATCGGTGAATTGCAGCGCGAAGGGCTGAAGGTCGCCAAGGTCGGCGATGGCATCAACGACGCACCGGCGATCGCCGCCGCCGACATCGGAATCGCCATGGGCGGCGGCACCGATGTGGCGCTGGAGACGGCGGACGCGGCGATCCTGCATGGCCGCGTCATGGATGTCGCGCGCATGGTAAGACTGTCGCGGGCGGTGATGGCCAATATCGGCCAGAACATCAGCGTTGCGCTCGGGCTGAAGGCGGTGTTCCTGGTCACCACCATTTTGGGCATCACCGGCCTGTGGCCGGCGATCCTGGCCGATACCGGCGCCACGGTGCTGGTCACCGCCAACGCCATGCGCCTGCTGCGCTGGCGCGGGTGAAGTGGTCTATTCCGCCGGAGCCGTCAGCGGCGGCGTGGCGTGGCTGCGCCCTTCCCAGACATAGGATGCCAGCGCCACCGCGACGGCGACCAGCATGGCTATGGCGCCCAGCAGCGGCAGGCTGCGGTAGCCATAGCCGCTGTTCAGCATCGCGGCGCCCAACGACGCGGCCAGCGCGATGCCGACATTGAAGCCGGACGGAATGAGCGACGAGGCGAGGTTCGAGGCGTCCGCCGTCCAGGCCAGGATGCGGGTCTGGATCGGTGTGCCGATGGCGAAGTTGAGGCCGCCCCAGACGACGATCGCCACAACCATCGGCAGGGGATAGGGGCTGACGGCGTAGATGACGGCCAGCGTCACCGCCTGCAGGGCCAGCATGGTGATCAATGACGGCATCAGCTTCCAGTCGGACAGCTTGCCGCCGAGGAAGACGCCGAGCGTGGCGCCGACGCCGTTGAGCAGCAGCACCCACGGCACCAGGTTCTCGTCGAGCCCGGTGACCTCCAGCAGTGTCGGGGTGATGTAGGTGAACAGGCCGAACTGGCCGATCATCAGCATCAGCATCAGGATCAGCGAAGTCCAGACCTGCTGGCGGGCCAGCACACGGACCTCGCGGGCGAAACCGGCGGGCCTGGCCGATGAGCCGGTGGTGCGCGGCAACAGGGCTGCCATGGCAAGCGTCGCCGCCACGCCGAGCGCGCACATCACCCAGAAGGTGGCGCGCCAGCCCCAGATGTTGCCGATCGCGGTGCCGGCCGGCACGCCGATGACGTTGGAGACGGTGAGGCCAGACAGGATGACGGCGACAGCCATGCCGCGCTGGTCCTCGCGCACGAGACCGACGGCGACGACCATGGCGACGCCGAAATAGGCGCCATGCGCGACCGCCACGGCAATGCGCAACAGTAGCATCGAGGTGAAGTCGGGCGCCAGCGCGCAAGCCGCCTGGCCGATGGTGAAGGCGATGGCGAGGCCGAGCAGCAGGCTCTTGCGCGACAGCGACTTGGTGGCGAGCGCCAGCAGTGGACCGCCGATGGCGATGCCGCAGGCATAGCCGGAGACGAGATAGCCGGCCGAGGGAACCGAGACACCGAGCCCCTCCGCCACTTGCGGCAGCACGCCGGCAATGACGAATTCAGTGGTGCCGAAGGCAAAGGCGGCGATGAACAGCGCAATGAGCGGAAGCGACATGGGGAAGCCTTAGCTGGAACGGCCTCAAACCACGGATGAGCGTCGCGGGCAATCCAGAAATTTTTGTCGCGAGTTTAGGTTTTCTTCAGTGGGGGCGCGAGGCGATGAAGCGCCAATCTCCCTCACGAGGGGAGATCGGCTGCTTCTCAGCTCGCCTTCAACCTGGATCCAGTCAGCAGACCGCGCTCTTCGAGCACCGGATAGGCCATCGAGGCCAGCAGCGAATTGATCTGCTTCAGGTCGCGGATGGTGTCGAGATGGATCGAGCTGGTCTCGACGCTCTTGGCAGTGCCGTCGCGCAGGCGCACGAAATGGCTGGCGCTGGTTTCTTTTTCGCGGTCGCGAAGCCGGTCTTTTTCCAGCACCAACTGGCGGGCGGTCTCGGGATCGCGCGACACCAGAACGTTGAAGGCAAGCCGCGCATTGGCCAGCACCGAGCTATGGAAGGCGCACAGCTCGGCCCAGCCCTCGTCGGTGAATTCCAGTCCGCGCTCGAACTTCTTTTTCACATGCACCAGCATGTTGCGCACGATGATGTCGCCGACCTGCTCCAGCTTGACGCAGGCGCCGATCAGCTCCTGGCAGCGCAGCGCCTCGTCCTCGGTCAGCGCGTTCCTGGTCAACTTGGCGAGGTAGAGCTTGATCGCGGCGTGCTTGCGGTCGACGCGGTCGTCGAGTGCGGCCAGCGCTTTAATCTTGTCGGCGTCGGCGCTTTCATAGAGTTCGATGATGCGCTTGAGCATGATCTCGATCGTCTCGCAGACCCGCACCACCTCGCGGGTGGCATTGGCAAGCGCCTGGCTCGGCACGTCGAGCGCGCTTTCGTTGAGCGCGGACAGCTCGACGACGTCAAGCGAGGCGGCCGGCACGGGCTTGGTGCCAAGTGCGACGATCTTCTCCGAAGCGCGGTAGACAAACCCTGCCAGCGGCAGGCCGGCGAGCAGGATCAGCACATTGAACAGGATGTGGGCATTGACGATCTGGTCCGCCGCCGTCGAACCGAGAAAGGCGAAGTGCGGCCTGAAGATCATGACCAGGATCAGGATGACAAGCGAACCAAGCCCGCGCATCAGGAGGTTGCCGATCGGCACGACGCGCACCTCGGGGCTCGACGAGCGGGTCAGCATCGGCGCGATGATCGAGGAGCCGAGATTGACGCCGAGGATAAGAACAACGCCGAGTTCAGGCGTGATCAGGCCGCGGCCCGCCAGCGTCGCCATCAACAGCACCGCCGCGATGCTCGACTGGAACAGCCAGGTGATCAGCGCCGCCAGCAGATAGGCGGTGATGGAATCGGTCGAGAAGTAGTTGATGATGACCGGCATGAGCTGGCTGTTGCGCAGCGGCTCAGACGCCTGTCCGATCATCTCCAGCGACAGGATCAAAAGGCCGATGCCGACCAGAATGCGGCCGGTCTGGCGCCAGTCGCGCCGCTCGGTGGCCATGAACATGACCGTGCCGGTGATCAGGCACAGCGGCACCAGCAAGGTGAGGTCGAAGGTCAGCAGCTTGACCACCAGCGCAGAGCCGATCTCGGCGCCGCGCACTGCCAATTGGCCCGCGGCGCCCGAGACGATGCCAGAGCCGGCGAAGGAGCCGACCAGCAGCGTGACGGCGGTGGAGCTTTGCAGGGCGATGGCAAGGCCGGTGCCGGCCAGCACCGCCATGATCGGATTGCGCATGGTGGCGCGCAGGCGATGGCGCAGCACGTCGCCATAGGCGCGTTCGACGCCGGTCTTCACCATGCGGGTGGCAAACAGCATCAGCGCCACGGCGCCGGCCAGATGCAGAAGGACGACGGACCCGCTCATTTCGTCCCCCGCATGCAAACAGGATGCGCGTCCTGTTTGGCGTGGCGATCAGAAGGGAAAACGAGGGTACGAATCATGTTCATGGCGGTGGCTTATAATAGCTCGAATATTTTAGCCGGATAATAAAATCTTGTCGATTTCAAGGGCCGTTGCAGCGCGACGGGCGGTGTCGGAAAATGGACGGACGCGCAAATGGTTGCATTGCGGGGCGGGCGCGAAGCAACGGATAGGCCGAGTTAGCAGCGCGACAGACTCCTGACCTTTGCGATTATGTTCAGCTCTATCGGGTAAATCAAGGAATTCATTACGCAATTGTAATGCAGGCGTTCAGTTTCGGTTCATCGGTGGCCCGCTATTCCTCTGGCATCGACAACCAAGGAGACTTCTCTTGAAACGCATTGTCCTTTCCGCACTCGCTTTCTCGATGCTGGCCGCTACGTCGCTCACCGGCCAAGCCGCACCGCTGAACGCACCGAACGCTCCGCAGTCGAACTACAGCCAGGTCGACTGGCAAAAGCCCACCAATAGGGATGTCAAGAAGCGCTTCATCCAGAAGCGCGTCATCCATAAGAAGGTCATCGTGAAGCGCAACAACTGGCGCAACGGGCACAAATATTCAGGCTGGAGACAGCACCAGCCGATCCGCGACTACGGCCGCTACGGCCTGCATCGTCCCGGCCGCGGCCAGGAATGGATCCGCGTCGGCAACGACTATGTGTTGGTCGGTGTGCTCTCCGGCGTCATTTTCGGCGCGCTTGCCGCGCACTGATCGCTCCCCAGGCGGATATTGGAAAGAGGCGGCCCGCAACGGCCGCCTCTTTTGCCTGTGGAAACCGGGTATGGCCCGCATTAAGGGTCGTCGGATTTCGCGGGTATGATTATATAATCGGGAAACGAGTTCCCCGATGCGCTTTCCACCCGCCTTCCTCGACGAGATACGCGACCGCGTGCCGATTTCATCGGTGATCGGCCAGCGCGTTGCGTGGGACAGGAAGAAAACCAACGCGCCGCGCGGCGACTATTGGGCCTGTTGTCCGTTCCACGGCGAGAAGAGCCCGTCCTTCCACTGCGAGGACAAAAAGGGCCGCTACCACTGTTTCGGCTGTTCGGTTTCGGGCGATCATTTCAAGTTCCTCACCGAACTCGACGGGATGAGCTTTCCCGAAGCGGTCGAAAAGATCGCCGACATGGCCGGTGTGCCGATGCCGGTTCGCGATGCGCAGGAGGAGCGGCGCGAAAAGGAACGCGCCAGCCTGACAGACGTCATGGAGATGGCCACCACCTTCTTCCAGGAACGGCTGCAGGGGCCGGAAGGCGCCAAGGCGCGTGCCTATCTGCGCGACCGCGGACTGACGCCGGCGACGCAGCAATCGTTCCGGCTCGGTTTTGCGCCCGACAGCCGCAATGCGCTGAAGGAGCATCTCGCCGCCAAGGGCGTGCCCAAGGCCGACATCGAGGCTTGTGGACTGGTGCGCCACGGTGACGACATCCCGGTTTCCTATGACTGGTTCCGTGACCGCATCATGTTCCCGATTCCGGATTCCCGGGGCAAGATCATCGCCTTCGGCGGCCGTGCTTTGCAGCCGGACGCGCTGGCCAAATACATGAACTCGCCTGACACCGAGCTCTTCCACAAGGGCAACGTACTCTATAATTTCGCCCGCGCCCGCAAGGCCTTGGCCAAGGGCGGCACGGTCATCGCCGTCGAAGGCTATATGGACGTGATCGCGCTGGCGCAGGCCGGCTTCGAGAATGTCGTGGCGCCGCTCGGCACCGCGCTTACCGAGAACCAGCTCGAACTGCTCTGGCGCATGGCGCCGGAGCCGATGCTGTGCTTCGACGGCGACAAGGCCGGGCTTAAGGCAGCGTGGCGGGCCGCCGATATGGCGCTGCCATCTGTGCAGGCCGGCCGTTCGGCGCGCTTCGCGCTGCTGCCGGAAGGCAAGGATCCCGACGATCTGGTCAAGGCCGAAGGACCGGATGCGTTTCGTCGGGTTCTGGCCGAGGCGCGGCCGCTGGTCGACCTTTTGTGGATGCGTGAGACGGCGGGCGGCGTCTTCGATACGCCGGAGCGGCGGGCCGAACTCGAGAAGACGCTGCGCGAACTGACCAGCCGCATCCGCGACGAAAGCCTGCGCTACCACTACCAGCAGGAGATGCGCGAGCGTGTGCTGAGCTTCTTCGGCTCGCAGCGCAGTGGGCGTCAAGGTCGGCAGGACTGGAAACAGGGCCAGGGCAAGACGGCCGCGCCCGGCGGGCAGTTCGCCAAAGGCGGTGGCGGCCGCATTGCGATCACCGAAAGCCTCGGCCAGTCGGCTTTGGTCAAACGCGGCGGCGAGGGGATGTCGGTGCGCGAGGCGACGATCATCGTGGCGTTGATCAACCATCCGGCGCTGATCGACGAGAATTTCGCCCATATCGAGTTCCTCGATCTCGCCAACTCCGACCTGAGGCGGCTGCATGCGGCAATCCTCGATGCGATGGCGCATGACATGGCCAATGACCGTCAGGCGGTGATTGCGACGATCGAACGCGCCGGCTGCGCCGAGATCTGGGAGCGGGCCGTCGGGCTGATCCGGCGGATGCGGCAATGGCCGGCGCTGGAGACCGCCGCCCTTGAAGATGCCCGCGATGCTTTCAGCCAGGCGCTGCACTTGCAGCGCAGCGCGCGCACCTTACATAAGGAGCTGAAACAGGCGGAAGCGGCGCTCGCCACCGATCCCACAGACGAAAACTACCGGCATCTGATCGAAATTCAGGCGCAATTCCAGGATGTGCAGGCCACGGAAGCGCTGATCGAAGGGTTTGGCGTCTCCTCGGGCAGGGCTGGGCGAGCTTAGTTGGAAGCGAGTGAATTGAGAAAGCGTCGTTGCGCGTCCAAATGGCGCGTAACGGGCTAAGTCGGGTAATTGATTCGCTTTTTTCATGCGAATCATGCGAGAGGCGCTTGACCTTCTGGCAGATTGGCGGAATCAGGACGATTCGAAACGTTAACCCGAACCCGCGTCGACGGGAAATAAGCGATGTGAGGTACTGGTCACTGGACAGGCAGCCCGCCTGCCACAGATATCAGGGTTAATCTGGACTTAATGCATGTCGCCCAAAAGGGGAAACCGATTTGGGCAACGACATACACCAAACGAAACGAGTTGATGCAGTTACTGGCCCGGTGAAGCGCGTTTCATAAGCGAGCGCATCCGATTTGACTGGTCCGACAGCTTACGCGGCTTTGAAGTTCGGCCGCTAGGAGAAGATAAAGACTATGGCGACAAAGGAAAAGGAAGAGGTCGAAACCGAACGCGAAGGCGCCACCGATGGCCCTCTGCTCGACCTTTCCGATGATGCTGTCAAGAAGATGATCAAGGCCGCCAAGAAGCGCGGCTATGTCACCATGGACGAGCTGAATTCGGTGCTGCCCTCAGAGGAAGTGACCTCCGAGCAGATCGAGGACACGATGGCGATGCTGTCCGACATGGGCATCAACGTGGTCGAGGACGACGAGCAGGGCGAGGAGCCCGAGGCCGCCGACACCGCGGCCGATGCCGAGGAAGACGCCAACGAGTTGGCTGAGCAGACCGGCACCGCGGTCGCCGCCACCACCACCAAGAAAGAACCGACCGATCGCACCGACGATCCGGTGCGCATGTATCTGCGCGAGATGGGCTCGGTCGAGCTGTTGTCGCGCGAGGGCGAAATTGCCATCGCCAAGCGCATCGAGGCCGGCCGCGAGACGATGATCGCGGGTCTGTGCGAAAGCCCGCTGACCTTCCAGGCCATCATCATCTGGCGCGACGAACTCAACGAATCCAAGATCCTGCTGCGTGAGATCATCGATCTCGAAGCCACCTATGCCGGCCCCGAGGCCAAGCAGGCGCCGGTGGTCGAGCGCGTCGAGGAAGCCAAGGTCGAGGACAAGCCGCGCCGTTCGCGCGACGACGAAGACGACATCACCAATGTCGGCGCCGATACGCGTGGGCTGACGGATGACGACGACGAAGACGAGGACGAAGCGAGCCTGTCGCTGGCCGCGATGGAAGCGGAACTCCGCCCGCAGGTGATGGAGACGCTCGACGTTATCGCCGACACCTACAAAAAGCTGCGCAAGCTGCAGGACCAGCAGGTCGAGAACCGTCTGGCCGCCGCCGGCACGCTGTCGCCCAGCCAGGACCGCCGGCTGAAGGAGCTCAAGGACCAGCTGATCAAGGCGGTGAAGTCGCTGTCGCTCAACACGGCGCGCATCGAGGCGCTGGTCGAGCAACTCTACGACATCAACAAGCGCCTGGTGCAGAACGAAGGCAAGCTGCTCAGGCTGGCCGAAAGCTACGGCGTGCGCCGCGAAGAGTTCCTGAAGGAATATCAGGGTTCCGAGCTCGACCCGAACTGGACGCGCTCGATCGGCAATCTGACCTCGCGCGGCTGGAAGGAATTCACCAAGAACGAGAAGGATGCGATCAAGGACCTGCGCGCCGAGATCCAGAACCTCGCCACCGAAACGGCGATCTCGATCCTGGAATTCCGCAAGATCGTCAATCAGGTGCAGAAAGGCGAGCGCGAAGCGGCGATCGCCAAGAAGGAAATGGTCGAAGCCAATCTGCGCCTCGTCATCTCCATCGCCAAGAAATACACCAATCGCGGCCTGCAGTTCCTCGACCTGATCCAGGAAGGCAATATCGGCCTGATGAAGGCGGTCGACAAATTCGAATACCGCCGCGGCTACAAGTTCTCGACCTATGCGACGTGGTGGATCCGGCAGGCGATCACGCGTTCGATCGCCGATCAGGCGCGCACCATCCGTATTCCGGTGCACATGATCGAGACGATCAACAAGATCGTGCGCACCTCGCGCCAGATGCTGCACGAGATCGGCCGTGAACCGACGCCGGAAGAACTGGCCGAAAAGCTCGCCATGCCGCTCGAAAAGGTGCGCAAGGTCCTGAAGATCGCCAAGGAGCCGATCTCGCTCGAAACGCCGGTCGGCGACGAGGAGGATTCGCATCTGGGCGATTTCATCGAAGACAAGATGGCGATCCTGCCGATCGACGCGGCGATCCAGGCCAATCTGCGCGAGACCACCACGCGCGTGCTGGCCTCGCTGACGCCGCGCGAGGAGCGCGTGCTCAGAATGCGCTTCGGTATCGGCATGAACACCGACCACACGCTGGAAGAAGTCGGCCAGCAGTTCTCGGTCACCCGCGAGCGTATCCGCCAGATCGAAGCCAAGGCGCTGCGCAAGCTCAAGCACCCGAGCAGGTCGCGCAAGCTGCGCAGCTTCCTGGATAGCTGAGACTTACCGATGCAAAGAGTTCAAGGGCGCCGATGGCGCCCTTTTTTGTTGTGCGACGCACTCTTGCGGGCGAGACCCTTCGGGAGGATAATTCGGTGTCGGATGCATTTTCTGGGCGACAACCCGGATGCCCGCCCCGGCGAAGCCGCCGTGCTCCGTGGCCCCGGAGGGAGGTGTGCCATGACAAGCTACATCGTGCTGATGAACTGGACGGAGCAAGGTGCCAGGAACATACGCGAGTCACCGAAGCGGCTCGACGCCGCCAGAAGGCAACTGGGAGACATGGGCGGATCGTTCAAGACGTTCTACCTGACCATGGGCGAATACGATATGGTGGCTGTGGTCGAAGCGCCCGACGACGCCGTGCTGGCGCGCTTCTCGCTGATGCTGGCGGCAGCGGGCAATGTCAGGACGCGGACGCTGAAGGCCTTTCCCGAATTAGCCTACCGCGAGATCATCACCTCGCTCGGATAAAGGAATCGGCAGGGTTTCTCGAAGTCGCTGGTTGGTGCCGGCCTGGTGGCGCTTTGCCGCAAGACGGGGCGCTTCGCCGTGATAGAATGCGGCCGGGGAGATCGCGATGAAGAAGGTTTCGATATTGGTCGCGAGCTTTGCCGCTTTGTCGTCGCTGCCGTTTTCCGCCGGCGCCAGTGCGCAAAAACCGGTCGGCATGGCCAATCCGGCATCCGTCCATTGTGGCGATATCGGCGGGCGCCTGGTGATCAGGAAGGACAAGGCCGGTAATGAATATGGATTCTGCGGCTTGCCCAATGGGCGCCTTTGCGAGGAGTGGGCGCTGTTTCGCGACAACAAGTGCGTCGGGCCGAAGGTGGCCATGCGCCGCAAGTGACACACCTGCCATCATAGGGTGAGATCATGTCCGAACCGCATTCCCATTCGCATCTGTGGCCCGGCGTGCCGCTCGCGCTTGGCTCGGCCGTCCTGTTCGGGGCGACGCCACCGCTCAGCAAGCTGCTGCTCAATGGCGTCAATCCCTTCATGCTGGCCGGGCTGCTCTATCTCGGTGCCGGTCTTGGCCTCGCTCTGTACCGCCTGCTTCGGGGCAGGCAGGCCGCGGCCGGGGAGGCGCAACTGACCGCTGGGGATATTCCCTGGCTGGCGCTGGCGATCGGCATGGGCGGCGTTATCGCGCCGGTGCTGCTGATGTTCGGCTTGACCCTCAACACGGCTTCCAGTTCGGCGCTGCTGCTCAACCTGGAAGGGCTGGCGACGATGGCGATCGCCTGGCTCGTCTATCGCGAGAATGTCGACCGGCGCCTGCTTTTTGGCGCCTTCGCCATTCTGGCGGGTGCCATTCTTCTGTCGTGGCAAGGTGAGGGCGTCGCCTTCAACCGTGGCGCCCTGATGGTGGCGGGGGCTTGTCTGGCCTGGGGGATCGACAACAATTTCACGCGCAGGATCTCCGCCACCGACCCGGTGGTGATCGCCATGCTCAAAGGGCTGGTGGCGGGTGTCGTCAATGTCGGGCTGGCGCTTGCCGGCGGGGCCTTGTTTCCCCCGGCGTCGGTCATTGCAGCGACCGCCGCAGTCGGTTTCTTCGGCATTGGGGTCAGCCTGGTGATGTTCATCGTGGCGCTGCGTCATCTGGGCACCGCCCGGACAGGGGCCTATTACTCGCTCGCTCCCTTCATCGGCGCGTTGCTGGCAATCGCCATCCTGGGTGACGCCGTCACGCTCAAGCTTGCGGCCGCCGGAGTTCTGATGGGCGTTGGCCTATGGCTGCATTTGTCGGAACGCCATGAGCATGAGCACGACCATGAGGAACTGGAACACGAGCACAGCCATGTGCATGACGAGCACCACCAGCACCATCATGACGGGCCGGTGAGCGAGCCGCATTCGCACTGGCACCGGCATGCCCCGATGCGCCACCGGCATCCGCATTATCCCGACCTGCACCACAGGCATGGCCACGGATAGATGCTGACCGTCTGGTACAACACGCGCTGCCCGGTCTGCGATGCCGGTATCAGCAGGCAGAAGCGGCGGCTGATCGAGGCGGTCAAGGCCGGGCGGATCGAGTTCCGAGACATCAATCTTGAACCGGCAGCGCTTGCCGGACATGGCGCGTCGCTTGAGGACATCCGCCGCCGGCTTCACGCCACCGATGCGGCGGGCAGGCTGCTGGTCGGCGCCGACGTTGCCATCGCCGTGTGGAAGGTCACGCCGGGCGAAGGCTGGCTGGCGATGGTGTTCGGCAATCCGGTTGCCTTGCCGGTGACACGCTTTGCCTACGACCGCTTCGCCGATCTTCTCTATGCCTGGAACCGCCGCAAGGGTCGCTGGTAGCGGTTCGTCATTGATGACCGCAGGGCAAAAGGTCCGGAGGACATCTCCGGACCTTTTTCGTGCGCGCTATCGGCTGGCCGGCTTGCACAGCGCGCCGACGATGCGGCGCACTATCGGCAGCACCAGCAGCAGCGTCGGAAACGCCACCAACCACGACAGACCCCAGGCGGTCAGCCAGATGGACGGCAGCTCGGGGTGGAAGCCAAGGCTTTTCAACGTCGAGATCAACGAGACGATGAAGGTCATCAACAGCGACAGCACCAGCGGGCTGAGAACAGCGGCATAGCGCGCAGGCAGTTTCCTGCGCTGATATCTTGCATTCATTTCGGGTGTTCCCTGAAAGTGTCCGGTCCGTCGCATTGGCATCCATTCGCCGTGGCCGGCAAAATTGCCCGGAAGACCGGGTTGGATGCGTTGCTTGACGTCAGACGCTTACGGAGCAGCCGAGGCGCTCGCCGGCCTTCTAGCGGCACGTTCCGGTGAAAGCAAGCCTCTGGCGCCTCATTCAGATACATCGTAAGATATATCTTGACTCCATCGATTGGTTTGCCTAATTAAGATATATCGTAAGATACAACTCAAGGAGCAATCAATGCACAAACATTTTGGGAACAGTCATTTCGGCGAGCGCATGTTCGTGCACATGGCCGGCAAATTCGGTGGCAGAGGGGGCGGCGGCTTTGGCCCGTTCGGACACGGCGGTCGCGGTGGCGGGCGCGGCGGCCCGGGCGACATGTTCCGCGCCGGGCGCATGCTGGCCGACGGCGACCTCAAGCTGATCACGCTGTCGCTGCTGGCCGAGGCGCCGCGCCACGGCTACGACATCATCAAGGCCCTGGAAGAGCGCACCAGCGGCATCTACAGCCCGAGCCCGGGCGTGGTCTACCCGACGCTGACCTTCCTGGAAGAGGCCGGCTATGCCGCCTCCGCCGCCGACGGCAACAAGAAGGTGTTTTCGATCACCGAAGCTGGCCAGGCGCATCTCGCCGACAACCGCGAGATGATCGATGGCGTGCTCGACCATCTCGAGCGCTTCGGCCGCAAAATGGCCAAGGCGCGCGACTGGTTCGGCTGGAACGACGAGAGTGAAGAGGGCGGGCGTCGTGGCGGCCGGGGTAGCCGCGGGGATCGTTCGGAAGCGCGCGACGAATTCCGCGCAGTCCGCCACCGACTGCGCGCGGCTCTGGGTGACTTCGTCGACGCCCCGGCCGACAAGCAGGCCGAGGCGATCGCCATCCTCGAAGCCGCCGCCGAGGCGCTGGAAGCGCTGTCGCGCAAGTAAGCTCGTCCAGCCGACCGGACGCAGCCCTTGCCCGCTGGGCCAAGGACCGATAGTGAAATTCATCCCGCGTCACTCTACATGGTGCGGGATGAATGCTGTTGGAGGAAGCCCGATGTCTTTTCTGAAGCGTCTTTTCGGCGGTGGCGCCAGCGGAGCCGAAACGGCTGGACCAACAAGTGCAGCGCCAGCTAAGCAGGTCGAGCACAAGGGCTTCCTGATCAGCGCCACGCCCTACAAGGCGGATGGCCAATACCAGACGTGCGGCGTCGTCTCCAAGGAGATCGACGGTGTGGTGAAGGAACACAAATTTATCCGTGCCGACCGTTTCGCCGGGCTCGACGACGCCGTCGACATCTCGATCAAGAAGGGCATCCAACTGGTTGATGAGCAGGGCGACCGGATTTTTGGGTAGATCACGCCAGCAGGTCCATGCGGGCCTTTGCGCCACGATGGACCTCTCGGTCCGGGTTGACCTACGACCGCCGGCGGATCAACTCGTCCTGGCGAGGATCGATCGTCATCAGGCGGGTCCTGGCCTCGATCAGATGCCTTCTCGCGGCCCTTATCCGGCCGCACAATGCCAGATTAAGAGCGACGCCGCCTTCCTCGTCGAGCAAGTCATTCGCGCGCTTCAGAGAGTGCTCAGCTCTCCTTATGCGCAGTCTGGCGTTGGCCGCTTCGATGCTGTGAATTTCAATCATTGTGCCGCGTCCTTTGCGGTTCCGGTCCCTTCACGGATTAAACCGCCGCTGATCATATTGGTTCCGGTGCTGTGACCATTCTGCGGCCGCCCCTATTTCGTTGTGGTGTTGAATTCACGGTTCGCCGCATAATCGATGACGAAGGTGCCCTCGGGAGCGCGAACGCCCTGCTTCACATTTGATATAGTCACCGTTGTGGTAAGTCCCTTCTCGTCGGTGAGGCTCCATCTGCGCAGATCGAGCGATTTTCTGTCGAACACTATGGAGATGTTCGAGTTGCCGAAAGCCGATCTGTCGGCCAGCTTGACGGTAACTTGGGCGCCGTCGTCCCTGATGCTCTTGAGGCGACTGCCGGAGAAGTCGACCTTGTTGTCGAGCAACAGCTTGAGCGGCGTCTTCGAGAGAGCATAGAGCCGCGATGTCTTCAGTTTCCTGTTGTAAACCACCAGGGATTTACCATCTGCAATCACGCTGATCCCAGATTGGCCTGCATAGTTGAACCGGATCTTGCCCGGGCGTTGGAGAAAAAACCTGCCATGTTTTCTTTCCGCTTTCGGGCCTGACTGAACGAAATCCCCTGACATGGATTTCACCGATGAGAAGTGATCGGCAATGGTCTTCGCATCAACCGGCGCGGCCGAAATCGCAATCGTGGACGCGATATTCACCGCGGCAGCGCCGACAGCGGCAAACAAGAAACCCGGCAGCTTTTTGATCCGATAGGCCATTCGACTACTCCTGGCAGACGCGTGATCGAAGGAGATCACGCGTCTTGAGATCAGTAACCGTCCGGGCACCGGGCAACGTAAACCCGGCCGTACCGATCGCGATATCTGCACTGGCCGGCTTCGCTGGCGTGGCCGATGACGGCCCCTGCTATCGCTCCGACCGCACCGCCGACAACCGCCCCTTCCACAGGGTCTCCGGCCACCGCGGCGCCTACGGCCGCGCCTCCCAAGCCGCCGACGGCGGCGCCTTGTTCGGTACGGGAGCACGCCGAGAGCGGGATGAGCAGGCTCAAAATGAGCAGCGTCTTTTTCATCGTTTCTCTCCTGAGGCTACTATTAGCCAAAGCTTAAATGCTTAAGAGAGCTTTTCGATCCATCGACCGTTGCCTGCCATTCAAGCCTGGCCGTGGCGGAGCCGCGCGCCTTCGGCTCAAAATCGTACCCTCACTGGTGGACGGGTGCGCGAAGTCGTCGCTTGGTGCAAACGTGGCCGTGGACTTCCGCACTCGCACAAGGGGGAACGGATGAAACAGGGGACAGGATCCGCGGCGGACCGAACGGGCCAGGCTGATTGCGCGCCTGGCCAGCAAGGTTTGGAAGTCGACCCGGACTAAGCCGGCTGCAGTTCCCTGCGTGGCAGTGGCGGGAACGCGATGGCGATGCCGACCGCGCCGAGCCCGATAAGAGCAGAGCCGATGAACAGCCAGGAATAGTTGGCGTAGGCATCGAACACCATGCCGCCGGCAAGCGGTCCCAGCGCCATGCCGAGGCTGGACAGCATGGTGGCGGCGCCGAACACGGTGCCGAGGATGCGCTGGCCGAAATATTCGCGCGCCAGCACCGCATAGAGCGGCATGACGCCGCCATAGGTGGCACCGAAGATAACGGCCAGCATGTAGAACTGCTCAAGCTGGCTGATCGACAGATAGGCGGCAATGACGATCGCCTGGATCGCCAGGCCCGCGATCAGCACCGGCTTGACGCCCAGCCGGTCGGCCAGTACGCCGTAGAAGAGCCGGCCGCCAAGGCCTGCCAGGCCTTCGACACTGTAGATCGAGACCGCTGCCATGGGGGCGACGCCGCACAGCATGGCATAGCTGACCATATGGAAGATCGGTCCGGAATGCGCCGCGCAGCAGGCAAAGAAGGTCAGCCCGAGCACGATGAATTGCGGCGAGCGCAGCGCCTGGCCGACTGTCAGGCCGGCACCTTCGGCAACCGGCGCGGAGCCGGTGTCGACCAAGACGGGCTTCGGCGGCTGGCGCACCAGCAGCACCGCCGGCAACAGCAGCACCCAGGCGGCAATGCCGATGTCGAACATGGCGGTGCGCCAGTCATAGGCGGAGATCAACCAGCGGGCGAAGGGCGAGATCGTCATCGGCGCCACGCCCATGCCGGCCGAGACCAGTGAGACGGCAAGGCTGCGGTTGGTGTCGAACCAGCCTGTGGTCAGCGCGATCATCGGCGCAAAAAAGGCGCTTGCCGCGAGACCGACCAGCACGCCATAGGTGATCTGGAAACTCAGCAGCGAACCGGCGCGGCTGGCCAGCACCAGCGCCAACCCGAGCAGCACCGCGCCGATCATCACGACGATGCGGGCGCCAAAACGGTCCGATATCGCGCCCCAGGCGAAGCCACCAAGGCCCATCACCAGGAAGTTGAGCGTCATGGCGCTGGAAATGCCGGCGCGCGACCAGTTGGTGTCGATCGCCATCGGCTCCAGGAATATCGCCAGCGAAAACATCGTCCCGATGGCGACGCAGGACATCAGCGCGCCAGCGGCGACGATGACCCAACGATAGGAAAGGCTCATTCAAATCTCCCATGCCTAAAGGCAGCGCTGCGCGCTGCTTGCACCCGAAGGACGCCGGCACCGGGTTCGATCCTACAATCCGGTTGCATTTTTTATCCAGTTTTACGTGACGCCGTTTTCGGCAGCTCAGATCGGCAGTTCCGACGTGTATTTGATCGTCTGGCTGGGGACGTCGGTCTTGACGTTCTGCACGCCCTTGATGCGGCTCAGATGCTCCGACTGGAAGCGGCGGTAATCGTCGATACCGGCCGCCACCACGCGCACCATGGCGTCGCAATCGCCGAGCATCAAATAGCACTCCATCACCTGCGGCAGCTTGGCGACTTCGGTGGCGAAATGCTCGATCGTGTCCTCATCCTGCGTTTTCAGCCAGATGCGGGTGAAGAAGGTGAGGCCCTTGCCGATGCTGCCGGGGTTCAGCACTGCGACGTAGCGATCGATGATGCCGGCTTCCTCCAGCAGCTTCACGCGCCGCAGGCAAGGCGAGGGCGACAGGCCGACCTCTTTGGCCAGATCGTTGTTGGCCATGCGGCCGTCGCGCTGCAGCGCCCGCAGGATCCGCTTGTCGATCTCATCCAGCTTCATGGCTCTAGATTCCATCTATTTTGAAATTAATGGCACTCAATGCCGAACCTAGTTGAAGTACAACAATATTCGCAACCATATTGCGGAGAATTGTGGGTATGTTTGCCGCCAGTATCATGAGAGTTCAAACGCAGGGCAGCGGCGGCCGCGAGGCGCGCCAGTGGAGACACATGAGCATTTCACAGGCAGTCGAGGCGGCGGGCAATGGTTCGCGATCCGAATTCCGCCGTGGCGTGGCGTCCTGCGCGCCGGTGCTGTTCGGCACCATACCCTATGCGCTGGTGCTCGGCGCCCAGGCCACGCAAAAAGGGCTGAGCACGGTCGAACTGTCCGCGATGACAGGGCTGAATTTCGCCGGCGGTTCGGAATTCGCGGCGATCCAATTGTGGACGTCGCCGCCGCACATCGTGCTCATCGTCGCCATCACCTTCCTGGTCAACAGCCGTCATTTGCTGATGGGTGCGGCACTGGCGCCGTTCCTGCGCCACCTGCCGCGGCGCAAGGTGTTTCCGGCGCTTTTCTTTATGTGCGACGAGAGCTGGGCGCTGGGCCTGGCCGATGCCAGACAGCGCACTGCTGCCGGCATCATGCCGGCCTTCAGCCCGCGCTACTATATGGGCGCGGCGCTGGCGATGTATCTCACCTGGGTGGTCTTCACCACGCTGGGTGCCTTGCTCGGTCCGATGCTCGGCGACGTCGGGGCCTATGGTTTCGACATGGCGTTCCCGGCTGTCTTCCTGGTGCTGATGCGCGGCATGTGGACGGGGATGGCGGCGGCGCGACCCTGGCTGGTCAGCCTGGTCGTGGCGGCACTGGTCTATCTCTTCGTTCCCGGCGCCTGGTATGTCGCCGCGGGCGCCATGTCGGGTCTGGTCGCGGCCTGGCTGATGGCGAGTGATGCATGATCGATGCAACGACCTTTTTCACCATCGTGCTGATGGCCGGCGTCACTTATCTCACGCGTATCGGCGGCTATGTCGTGCTGCGCAACCGTACGCTCAGCGGGCGTGCCACGGCTGTGATGGAAGCTGCGCCCGGTTGCGTGCTGATTGCGGTCATCGCACCGGCCTTCGTGTCGAAGTCCCCGGCGGATATTCTGGCGCTGGCTGTTACGCTGGTGGCCGCCACGCGGCTTTCCATGCTGCCGACTGTGCTGATCGGAGTCGCTTCGGCGGGGTTGCTCAGGCATTTCATCGGCTAGAAAGGCAGCGGCCAGTTGGCTCAGAGGCTCTTTGGCCACTGTTGGGCGGCATGTATGACGGTAAGTATTTCGACGGCATCTTCGCTTACGCGATAGGGGACGATATATGGGATATCGGCCAAAACGAGTTCTCGCGTCGCCTTGATGCGTCCAACGCGACCCATAGCCGGCTGTTCGGTAAGCAACTCCGCTGCGGACAAGATGCGCCCAATGACACGGGCGGCAGCTTCGGGACTGTCTTTCTCGATATGCGCGCCGATTTCGCCAAGCCGACGCAAAGCCCGCTTGGTCCAACGGATTGTCTTGCGGCTCATGGATCAGCCGGCGGGCTTGACGTATTTCCCGATCACGGCGGCCAACTCTTGTTCGCTGGCGAACTCACCGCGCTCGGCCTCGGCCAATCCGGCCTCTATCTCAGCGAGTTGCCACTCTTGACGAGCTACAAAGTCTTCGATGGCCTTGGCGGCCACATAAGAGCGCGAGCGATCGAGCTTTTCGGCAAGTTGGTCGAGCCTGTTTGTCGTGTCGTCGGGGAGGCGTACGGTGAAAGCCGTCATGGTTTCGATCCACTTGGTTCATTGTGATTGTGAGTGAACCAAGGTGGATCGTCAAGTCACACCCAAAGGACTCTGGTCGCTTCGCGCTGTTTACTGTCAGGAAAACAAGCGGGGAGCGCATCGAAAAAGGGCGGGCGCCAAGCGCCTGCCCTCCAATTTAAGTCTTTTCCCTATGCGGCAGCCGCGACACCCTGGCTGGCTGCCACCACGGCATCGACCTTGGCGGTCGCCTTGGCGAGCGCTGCGGTCACCGCGTCAGGACCCATGCCGACGCCTTCGATACGGATGACATCGACATCGGTCATGCCGAGGAAGCCGAGCACGCCGCGCAGGTAGGGAATGGCGTGATCGAACTGCACGGCCGCACCTTCGGAATAGATGCCGCCCGAAGCCAGCACGATATAGACCTTCTTGCCGGTGACGAGACCCTTGGGGCCGTTCTCGCCATAGGAAAAGCTCTTGCCGGAACGAGAGATATGATCGACCCAGGACTTCAGCGTCGAGGAGATGTTGAAGTTGATGAAGCCTGTGGCCAGGATCACGGTGTCGGCGGCAAACAGCTCGTCGAGCACGACATCGGAGACGCCGACGACCTCAGCCTGGCGCGCAGTGCGCGCTTCCGCCGGCACGTAGATGCCGCTCGCGTAGTCGGCGTCGATATGAGGGAGCGGATTGGCGACGAGGTCGCGCACGACGAGCGTGTTCGACGGATCGGCGGCGACGAGCTTTTCAGCGAATTCGGTAGCGATGCGGGTCGAATGGGAGGCGGCGCCGCGCGGGCTCGAAGTGATGAGAAGAATGGACATTTTGGGCTCTCCAGCGGTTGGAATGATTTGTCCCGCCAGATATGGGACTTTCGATCCATTCAATAAACTGGTATACTTTCTATACGATCCATCTATAAGTTAGATATCACGATGCAGCCCAATCCGACGCTCGATCAACTTCAGATCTTTGTGACAGTCGCCGAAGCCGGCAGCTTCTCGGCCGCCGGCCGCAGGCTCAACCGGGCACAGTCCGTCATCAGCTACGGCATAGCCAATCTCGAGGCGCAGCTGGGGCTGAAACTGTTCGAGCGCGAGGGTACCCGCGAGCCGCAACTGACCGAGATCGGCCGGGCGATGCTGGAGGATGCGCGGCGCATGATCGGTGTGCTGCAGCGCATCCGCTCGCGCGTCGACGGCCATCATCAAGGGCTCGAGGCTGAAGTCGCGCTGTCGGTCGACGCAGCGTTGCCGTCGCCGGTGCTGGTGCGGGTGCTGAAGGCGTTCGAGGCGCAGTTTCCGACCGTGATGCTGCGCCTGCATATCGGTACGCTCGGCCTGATCCCCGATCATGTCGTCAGCGGGCAGGCCGACCTTGGCATTGGCGGCCTGCTGGGCGATGTCGATGTGCATCTCGTGCGCATCGGCTTCATGTCGATCGTGCTGGCCGCCGCGCCCAGCCATCCGCTGGCCCTGCTGCCGAAGCCGGTGGCGATCGAGGATGCGCGCGAACACACGCAGCTTGTCGTCACCGACCAGTCGGAGCGCACCAAGGGGCGCGACTTCGGCGTCTTCGCCTACCGCACCTGGCGGCTGACGGATGTGCGCACCAAGCATATGCTGATGCGCGAGGGGCTGGGTTGGGGCGGGCTGCCGCGCTGGCTGATAGCAGACGACCTGGCGAGTGGCCGGCTGGTCGAAATCGACCTCGAATCCTTCAGGGAGGTGAGTTCGCCGCTGTTTGCCATGCACCGCAACGATCGCAGCCCGAAGCCCGCGGCGGCCTGGCTGATCGACCAGTTCAAGCGCCAGCTCGGCTGCTTCAACGAGTTCGAACCGGGCGAGGTGCCTGAGGAAGAGACAGGCCATCGATCAGTGCCATGAGCACGGCGCGGTAGTCCTGAACTGACGCACCGGCCTCAATGGCCAAGGCGGCACGATCGAAGGCGGAGCCGAGCAGTGCGGTCAGCGCGTCGGCCGGCAATCTCGTCATCGTCTGCGCCCGCATCGCCGCGACCAGCCCTTCGCGCAGCGAACGGTTGCCGTGGCGGTTGTCGATCGCGTCCATGGCAGCGCGGCCAAGCACGGCCGGGCCGTCGAGCAGCAGCAGCCGCGTGCGGCCGGGCGCGCGCATGGCGGCGAGGTAGGCGTCGGAACCGGCAATGAGTGCGTCGCGGGCATTGAGCGATGGCGGCGAAGCGCGCTCGATCTCCTCAGCCACCGCCATCGCCTCCTGCTCGACCACGGCGGCAAACAGCGCCTGCTTGTCGGCGAAGTGATGATAGAGCGCGCCGCGCGTCACGCCGGCGGCAGCGACGATCTCCGGCGTGCTGGTCTCGGCATAGGATTTTTCGGTGAACAGCTTTCGTGCCGCGGCAATCAGGTCGGCGCGCGTCGCCTCGGTGCGGTCACGGTTGGAACGACGCGCGGAATCGCGTTGCATACATGCAGCCTGTATGTTAATTGAAGTTACATGCAGACTGTATGTTAATCGACGGGAGAAGGAAAGATGAAGACGACGAGCTATTACCCGGTGCTGATGACCGGCGACGTCGCCGGCACGACGGCGTTCTATATCGAGCATTTTCGCTTCCAGCCGCTATTCGAAAGCGACTGGTATGTGCATCTGCAATCGGTGGAGGACAGAAGAGTCAATCTCGGCATCGTCCAGGGCGACCATGAAACGATCCCGGAAGAGGGGCGCGGCCGCGCGTCGGGCCTCCTGATCAACTTCGAGGTGAGGGACCCCGATGCGGTCTATGAACGGATCGTCGCGGCCGGGCTGCCGATCCTGCGCTCTCTACGCGACGAACCCTTCGGCCAGCGCCATTTCATCACCCGGGATCCCAATGGCGTGCTGATCGACGTGATCAAGCCGATTCCGCCGAGCGAGGCGTTTCTGGCGCAGTACGCGGAGGGGGCGGTGGGCACCTGAACGATGTTTTCGTGTTGGCTGTTTCCTACGCAATTTATGATCATCCGGTAATGCCAAGCCGAGAAAGGTTTGATTTCTGAGCAGATGTGCGATGCAATCATGCGAGTGCAGGTGGCGAGCGGACCATTGAATGACCGAAGATCTTGTCGATCGAATTTATGAAGCGGCGTTCGTCCCCGATTTATGGCCAGACGTCTTCGACAGGTTGAGCGAACTGTCGAACTCGGCCGGAGGCGGTATGGGTTTATTCGATGATCGGCTGGACCCGATGCTCATCGCGTCGGACCTGGTCCGGCCGATACTGGAGGGCATCTCTGCGGAAGGCGGGTTCAAGAGCAGCAGTGTCTCCCAACTCCTGCTGACGCTGCCCCCACCCTCGGAATTCGTCTACGACGCGGATTACTTCCCCAAGGAGGCGCTCGAGAACAATCGGACGCGGCTCGACCGGACGCTGCCATTGGGAATCGGTGGCGAAGTCGGTACGTTCATATCCCTGCCTACAGGCGAAGTTCTGTTGTTTACGATGGAGCGTTGGCTGACCAATGATCGGCCATCCCGAGACGAATTGGACCAGCTCAACCGCATGAGGCCACATCTGGCGCGCGCCGGCCTGATTGGTGCGCGCCTGCGGCTGGAACGAGCGCGCGCTACGACTACGGCGCTTGCGGCGATCGGCCTGCCGGCCGCGGTGATGACGAGCAGGGGACGCGTTCTGGCGACCAATCAACTGCTTGACGCTCTGCCCCTTGTGTTCGTGCCGACGGCCCGTGATGGGCTCGCCCTTGCCGATGCCAAGGCAAACAAGTTGTTTCAGCAGGCGATTGCAAGCGGGACTGGTGACGCTGCGTCGGGTCGCTCCGTGCCCATAGCGCCAAGCGAGAATAGCGAGGCCATGATCGTTCACCTCATCCCTCTTCGCCGTCTGGCGCACGAACTTCTCTCAGGCGCCGACATACTGATCGCAGCCACGGCTCTCAACCCGACGAATCTGGTGCCTTCGCCGACCATCCTGACGGGCCTTTTCGACCTCTCGCCGGCCGAGGCGCGATTGGCAGCGGCATTGGCATCGGGAGATAGCCTTGGTGTGGCGGCGACAAGCGCCAACATCACCTATCGCACGGCCAGCACGTATCTTGGTCGTATCTTCGACAAGACAGGCACGCATCATCAGGCGCAACTCGTGGCTCTCCTGAAGGGAGCCTATGTCCCCGTTGCTCCCTCGAAGGGAGAGTGAGCAACGGCGGCCTTAAAGTCTTTGTCTTGATACATGTCGTTGTCCCAGAACCGCGGCACACTTCTGGGTGACTGCACTAGCTTCGCGCAACCGGCATCACCGTCACCTGGCTGACGCCGGTGCGGCGCACCACGGTGCATTGTGTCTCGCGGCCGATGCGCTCGGCGTCGAGCACGCGCACCAGGTCGTCGACGCCGGTGACCGGGCGGCCGTCTATTGCGGCGATGATGTCGCCCTCCTTCAAGCCGGCCTTGGCCGCCGGGCCATCCTTCTCGACGCTGCGCAGCCGCACCGCGGTATTGGTCGACACTTGCGACAGGAGCGCGGCGCGTCGCGGCAGATTGACGGTGTCGGCCGAGACGCCGATGAAGGCCCGGCGCACGCGGCCGAAGCGGATGATCTCGGAAATGACGAAATTGGCGGTGTTGGAGGCAACCGCGAAGGCGATGCCTTGTGCGCCATGGATCATGGCGGTGTTGACGCCGATGACCTCGCCGGCCGACGATACCAGCGGTCCGCCGGAATTGCCGGGATTGAGCGCTGCGTCGGTCTGGATGACGTCGTCGATCAGCCGGCCGGTGGAGGCGCGCATCGAGCGGCCGAGCGCGGAGACGACGCCGGAGGTGACGGTCCATTCGAAACCGAGCGGGTTGCCGATTGCAATGGCGATCTGGCCGCGCCGCAGCCGCTTGGAATCGCCCAGCGGTGCGACGTCGGCAAAGCTGCCGTCGGCGCGCACCAGCGCGATGTCGGTGTCGGGATCGCGGCCAAGAACACGACCCTCTCTCGAGGCGCCGTCCGGCATCGAGACGCGCACTGTCCTGGCATCGCCGACGACATGGAAGTTGGTGACCACCAGCCCGTCCGGCGCAATGACGAAGCCGGAGCCATGGCCGCCCTGACCGCCAACGCGCTCGATGCGGCAGACGGCCGGACCAATGCGGTCGACCGCGTCGGCAACCGTCGTCGAATAGGCGTCGAGCAGCGTATCATCGGTTTGGAATTTGGCGGCGGCGAGGGCCATGGGAGGGCTCCGTGTGTTCAGGCTTGATCGTGACTATATGTGCGGAGCGGCTGGAACCGCAGCGACCTGACCAGATGGCCAGTCAAACCGGCAACTAGCCGTCAGGCGAGTACCCGCGGACGCGCTGTCGAGCGATATCTGGGGCATGGATGAACCCAGGAGACCATTATGAGCGATTTCAATCTGAGCGCGTTTTCGCAAGCCGTCGCCGATCTCGCCGCCAAGGCCGCGCCGGCAACGGCTGGATTCGCTACGCATCATCACCGCACGGCAAGCGCCTTCCACTGGCGTGACGGCTATTTCGTCACCGCTGAAGAGGCTGTCGAGGCCGGCGAGGAGATCGAACTGGTGTTGGCCTCGGGGGTAACGGTGAAGGCCGAGCTGGTTGGCCGCGACCCTTCGACCGGTGTTGCCCTGCTGAAGCCGGCGGAGGCCGTCAGCGCCGCGCCGTTGGCCAAGGCCGATGCGGTGCGGCCGGGCAACATCGCCATTGCCATCGGCAGCAGTGACGGTTCGGCTTTGGCTGTTTCGGGCTCGGTGGGCGAAGTCGGTCCGGCCTGGCGCTCGATGCGCGGCGGCACCATCGACCGGCGCATCAATCTTGCCGTCGGCGCCGGCGGCCGTTTCGAGGGCGGCCCGGTTCTCGACGCCAAGGGTGCGCTGATCGGCATGCTGTTGTTTGGACCGCGCCACCGGGCGCTGGTCATGCCTTACGAGACGATCGAGCGGGCGGTCGCGACCTTGCGCGAAAAGGGCCATGTCGCGCGCGGCTATCTCGGCGCCGGCCTGCATCCGGTACGCGACCGCGACGCGCAGGGCGCAATGGTGATGAGCCTCGATGACGAGGGTCCCGCCAAGGCCGCCGGTCTCTCTCTTGGCGATATCATCGTGGCGTGGAACGGTGAGGCGGTGCACGGCCCGCGGGACCTGATCCGCAGGCTCGGACCCGACAGTGCCGGCGCTTCGGTGACGCTCGGTGTCGTGCGCGGCGGCGAACAGCGCGATGTCGTGCTGACAATCGGCGAAAAGCCGCTGAGCTGAGGGCATCCATGGACACGCTCACCAGCGACAGGATCATGCATGACGGTGCCGTCTCGCGGCGGCTGGTGGTGCTGATTGCGCTTGGCGATGCGTCACGCGCCGAGCGCCTGGCGGCCTCGCTGGCCGCGAGCGATGACCTGCTGCCGGTCGTGGCCGGCGGTGGAAGAGCCGACGTCGCCATCGTTGACGACAGCATTGCTGATGGCGTGCCGGCCCTCATTCCACGGGTGCTGCTGACCGGACGCGCTGGCGGCGAGCGGCCCGCCGGTGAGGTGCTGGCCGTGATGTCCGCTGGCGCGGAGGATTTGTTGATCGCCGCGGCGGCGCGGCTGGCCGCGGCCGGCTATCGCGTCTCGGGCGAGCGCGGAAGCGGACGCCATGAGGATTTCCGTGCCGGCGATGGCGAGCCGTTCGAGGAGGAGGCCTCCGACGAGCATGCCGCCCGCCCAACGCTGTCGCCGCGCGAGGCGGAAGTGTTGGCGCTGCTGGCCGAGGGCGCCCCAAACAAGGTGATCGCGCGGCGGCTGAACATTTCGGTGCACACCGCGAAGTTCCATGTCGCCGCAATCCTGATCAAGCTCGGCGCCGCCAACCGCACCGACGCGATTGCCATTGCGATGCGCCAAGGGCTGGTGCTGGTTTAGCCATAAACCCTACGCTGCGTAACGCGGTGTCCAGCGTGTCGGGTCTTGCGCTGCGGTCGCCTGCCGCGCAAAGGTTTGCGCCTGTTGTGTTGCAAGGGAGGCGCAAGGAAATGTCGCTCAAGGGAAAGACGCTGTTCATCTCCGGCGGGTCGCGCGGCATCGGGCTGGCGATCGCGCTGCGCGCGGCGCGCGACGGCGCCAATGTGACGATCGCGGCCAAGACCGCCGAACCGCATCCGAAGCTGCCGGGCACGATTTATAGCGCTGCCGAAGAGATCGAGCAGGCTGGCGGCAAGGCGCTGCCTGTTTTGTGCGACATCCGCGAGGAGGCGCAGGTGGCCGAGGCGGTCGCCAGGACCGTGGAAAAATTCGGCGGCATCGACATCTGCGTCAACAATGCCAGCGCCATCCAACTCACCGGCACGCTCGAGACCGACATGAAACGCTACGATCTGATGCATCAGATCAACACGCGCGGTACCTTCCTGGTCTCGAAAATGTGCATTCCTCACCTGAAGTTGGCGCAAAATCCTCACATCCTGAATCTGGCGCCGCCGCTCGACATGAAGGCCAAGTGGTTCAGGAATCACGTCGCCTACACCATGGCCAAGTTCGGCATGTCGATGTGCACGCTGGGCATGAGTGCGGAGTTCGCCAAGGACGGCATCGCCGTCAATTCACTGTGGCCGATCTCGACCATCGACACGGCGGCGGTGCGCAATCTGCTCGGCGGCGCGACGGTGGCGGCGATGAGCCGTTTGCCCGACATCATGGCCGACGCCGCGCATGCCATCTTCATGCGCCCGGCGCGCGAGACAACAGGTAATTTCTACATCGACGAGGAGGTGCTGCGCGCCGAGGGCGTCAGCGACTTTTCAGCCTATGCGCCAGGTGCGACAGGGCCTCTGGCCGGTGACTTTTTTGTCCCTGACGAGGTGTTTGCCCGCACGGACAGCAAGATCAAGAGCATCTACTAGATCTGCGTCATTGTGAGCGTCGAGCTAAGCCGTCCGCCGTGGCTGAGCCACGGCAAAGCCTAGTTCAAACAAAGCGATAGTGCGCAAACCCTGCCGGGGTGATTCAAGGTCCGGCAGGCGCTTGCTTACGCCTCATCCTTCTTGCCTTTGCCGAGGCCCATCAGCCGGTCGATATAGGCGAGCATGAGGGCCGAGACGACGAAGGCGAGATGGATGATGGTCAGCCACATCAGCTGGTCGGTCGTGTAGGTCGACGAGTTCAAAAACACCTGCAAAAGGTGGATGGACGAGATGGCGACGATGGTCGAGGCAACCTTGACCTTCAGCGAGCCGACATCGATGGTGCCCAGCCAGTGCACGCCACCCTCCTGGTCGTCGAAGCGGCTGACGAAGTTCTCGTAGCCCGAGATGATGACCATCACCACCAGCGAGGCAACCAGTGCGGCATCGATCAGGCCGAGCATCTTGAGGATAGTGTCGGTGTCACCGAGCGTGAACGCCAGGGTAATGAACTCATAAAGCTTCTTGCCGAATGACAGCGCATAGACGGCCAATGCCAGGGCCAGGCCGATATAGAAAACGACGAGCAACCAGCGTGAAGCGAGAATGATCGATTCGATGGCGAGTTCGAGACGCTTCATGGGATGATTCCGGCTGGTTATCTCTCAGACAATGGCCGTATTCGGCCAGGCCGCCACCGTTTGCAAGACAAAAAACCCCGCCGAACAAGGTCCGGCGGGGTTCAATGCGTCCCGCTGGAGTCGGGACGGGGCAGGGAACGCCCAGCCCCGAATCTGGGGTGGCTGGGCCCGCGATTCAATGAGCCGTGTCTAATGCCCGTACAATTCTTGTTGAACCCGTCACATCCATCCATCCCCGGCGGTGCCGGGGATGGATGTTTCTCGTGCCGATTCCACAAACCGGGTCATGGTTTTGAAATCATGACCTAATTGTTGCTGGCCACAGGTGCCACCAGCGAGGTGATGCGGCGAATGCCGACGCGCCGGTTCTCGCGGTTCGGCGCCGACGTATTGACCTTCAGATACTCCTCGCCATAGCCCTGTGTCGTCAGGTTCTCCGGCGGGATGCCGAAGGCGTTGGTCAAGGCCTCGGCCACCGATTCTGCGCGGCGATCGGAAAGAGCCAGGTTAGCCTCCGGTGTGCCGACGGCGTCGGTGTGACCTTCGATCAGGAAGGTCTCGGCCGGGTTCTTCTTCAACAGCTTCTCCATTGCGGTGGCGACGCCCTCGAGCTTCTGCACCTCGGTGTCGGAGATCGAGGCCGAGCCGAATTCGAAGTTGAGCGTGTCGAGATCGACGCGCCGTGCAATGTCGCGCACGCGTGCCGAACGTTTGACCTCGTCGATCGAGTAGAGGCGCTGGACCTTCTCCACCGGTGGCTGTTCGAGGAAGGTGTAGTAGTCGTCCGGATCTTCGACATCCTCGGAGTCCAGAATGTACTCCTCGCGCGGGATTGTCAGCCGCATCGGCGGCAGATCATCGCCGGGATCGCGCCAGTCGCTGTCGTCCTCATAGTGCCGCTCATCGACATAGCTCAGCACATATTCGCGTCCATCCGGCGCAATGCGCGAACGCTGGATCACGTCGCCATAGCGGTTGCGGATGGTGACGATCTGAACACCGTTGTCACGCTCGACGATTTCCCGGGTGCGGTCGCCCGACAGATCCTCATAGTAGACGTTCCTGGCGCCGCGGGTCATGCGCGGGGCGTCATTGCTCTCGACGAATGTCTGGTTGTTGAACTGCAGGATGACGCGGTCGCCGAGTTCCCTGACGACGTCGACGCCTTTCGGACGCCGGCGGTCACGGACGTTCTCATCGGGCGCACGCTCTACGCGCGTGCCCTTTTCCTCGGTCACCGGCGCGATCTTCTCGGGCTTGATCTCCTGTTGTGCGGCCCTGTCGTCGGTGGGCGGCGGACCTTGGTCGATGGGAGCAGCCACCGGCTTGCGGCCCTGATCGCCACCTTGCTGGGCATTTTGCCCGCCATTCTGCTGCTCGCCATCCTGGGGGACGATCTTGTCGCCCTGCTTGCGGCCGCCTCTGCGCTCGGCGTCCTTCTGGCTGTCCAGGATGGGAGCGGCGTTTGGATCGGCCGGTGCTTCGCCTTGCACCGGGTTTTCGCCCTGTGCCGGTGCTGCCGTCTCACCATTGGCCGGTTGTTCGCCGGTGGCTGGCTGTTCGGCTGTGGCCGGCTGCTCGCCAACAGGTTTCCTGACACGCTTCTTCGTCGTGTCCTGGGGCTGCTCGCCCTGGGCCGCGGGCTGTTCGCCGGCAGGGGCCGTCGCCTCTCCAGCGGGAGCCTCTTTCGGTGCCGGGGCGACTTCAGGTTGGGCCTGCTGGTCCTGCCTGTTCTTCTTGCGCGGCTTGGTCTGCTCGCCGGGCTGGTTGTCGTTGGCTGGTTCCGCCTGGTTGGCCGGCGCCTGCTCGGTTTGCTGCTGCTGGTCGCGCTTCTTCCTGCGTGGCTGCTGTTCCTCGGCTGGCGCTGCCTGTTCGGCCGGCGCCTGCTCGGTCTGCTGCTGCTGGTCGCGCTTCTTCCTGCGCGGCTGCTGTTCCTCGGCTGGCGCGGCCTGTTCGGCCGGCGCCTGCTCGGTTTGCTGCTGCTGGTCGCGCTTCTTCCTGCGCGGCTGCTGTTCCTCGGCCGGAGCGGCCTGTTCGGCCGGCGCCTGCTCAGCCTGCTGCTGCTGGTCGCGCTTCTTCCGGCGTGGCTGCTGCTCCTCGGCGGGCTGTTCGCTCTGGGCAGGCGCGGCCTGCTGTTCAGGCTCGGCCTTCTTGCGCTCGCGCTTCTGTTCGGGTTCCGCCTGCTGCTGTTGTGCGCAGGCTTCGCCTTCGGCGCATGCTGCTTGCGCCAGGATGAATGGGGCTGCCGTGCGCTGGGCAAGGCCGGACGCGACACTTCCCTGAAGCGGGAACGCGCCCAACGGCGCGGATGCCATAAGCAGGCCGAGTGCCGTGCCTGCCAGAATCCGTGGTTGGCGTTTCATCGAAATTCTCCTTGTGGGGTCCCATCCTTGCCGAAACCGATCTTGTGCCGATTGGTTCCAGTCTGGCACGGATAGAGGCCGTACGGGGCGATTGACCGACCTTTTGAAGGCAACTTCATGTCATTCACCTGGCGGTAGCCGCAATTTGCGACCATTGCCGCGCTTGACCTTGCCCGCGGCTGGGGCCACATCCCGGAAATGGAAACGCCATTCTGGAAAACCAAGGCGCTGGAGGCGATGAGCCCGGCCGAGTGGGAATCGCTGTGCGACGGCTGCGGTAAATGCTGCCTTTCGAAGCTTGAGGACGAGGACACCGGCGAGATATACTGGACCAGCGTCGGCTGTCGGCTGTTCGATGCCGAGACCTGCCGCTGTTCGGACTACGTCAACCGGCTGGCGCGCGTTCCCGACTGCGTCGGGCTGACGCCACAGAATGTGCGAACCATCAGCTGGCTGCCCAGCACCTGTGCCTATCGGCTGGTGGCCGAGGGCCGCGACCTCTACTGGTGGCACCGGCTGGTGTCGGGCAGCGCCGAGACCGTGCATGAAGCCGGCATCTCGATGCGCGGCCGGGTCAAGGCGAGCGAAACCGATCTTGCCGAGCCGGAAGACTATTTTGACTATGTGCTGGACGAGGAGCCGTAGGACCAGCGGCGGTGAGCAAGAGCCTGGCGTTTGAAGACATTCGGCCAATCCGCGGGGTCGGAACCGGGCGCCGAGTCAGGCGTTCTGGCCTTCACCGAGGGCTGGGGACGACGGCGAATGGCGGGAACTTTCCTTTTCCCGCCATATGAACCGGAGATGAACGGCAGGTTCGTAAAGAGTTCAGACAGGCAGGCGCATTCTCCCACCATCGGTTCACGAGGACGGGCGAAGGCCCGCAAAAAGGAGAGAAGACGATGTTCAACACGATCAAGACGGCAGCCCTTTCGGCCCTGGTCGGTCTCGGCACGCTGGCGGCCGTTCCCGCTCACGCCGACAGCCTCTATCTCGGCTTCGGCAACAACAACGACCCGCGTTTCGGCGTCTATACCGGTGACGACGGTTATCGCCATCGCCGTGACGAGCGCCGTGGCAACTGGCGCCGTGGCTGCTCGCCGGACCGCGCCCTCGACAAGGCCGAACGCATGGGCCTCCACCGCGTCCGGATCGTCGACGTCAACCGTCGTACGGTAAAAGTGGCGGGCCGCCAGGATGGCGACCGTGTCGTGGTGGTGTTCGCCAATGAGCGCGGCTGCCCGGTCATCTATCGCTAAGCTCGGGTTTGGCCGATCAAGAGGCATGATCCTCTGCAAGGATCAGCCGGCGGCATGATCTTCTACGAAGATCAGCCGGGAGACACAATCTTCTGCGAAGATTGGTCTGGACTAGCCGAGCCCCTTTCCGTTTGAAGGGTGTGGCTCGAAAAAACCCGCGGGAGCAATCCCGCGGGTTTTTTCATGCACGCTATTGGTTGATGATTGCCGTGGCCAGGCTCAGCCACGGATCGTCAGAGCCGCTTATTTCAGTTCGAAGGTGACGGTGACCTGCACATTGTAGGCGTTCTCACCGGCCTGTACCGGAGCCGCGCCGGCCGCGGCATCGAAGGCTTTGGCATTGATCGGCATCGGCGCCGGCCTGATGTTCTGGTCTGTGATCTCGAGCACCCGGCCCAGGCTGACGCCGGCGGCTTCGGCCAGCGTCTTGGCCTTGGCCATGGCGTCGGCGACCGCCTTCTTGCGCGCCTCGGTGACCGTGGCTGCCGGGTTGTCATTGGTGAAGGCAATGCCGCCGCCCTGGTTGACGCCCAGCGACACCGCCTTGTCGAGGACCTCGCCTGTCTTGTCGACGTCGCGCACCCGCACCGAAAGCGTGTTGGTCACCTGGTAGGCGACGAGTTCGGCTTCCTGACTGCCGTCCGGCTTGTTGGTGTAGTTGTAGCGCGGGTTGATCTGGATGCCAGCGGTCTGCAGATCGCGGTCCTTGATGCCGGCGGACTTCATCGCCGCGATCACGGCGGCCATGGCGTCATTGTTGGCATCGAGCGCGGCGCGCGCGGTTTTGGCCTCGCGCATGACGCTCAGCGTCAGGACCGCCAGATCAGGGGCTACGGTTGCTTCGCCTTCGCCCGACACGATGATGCGGGGCGGCGTCGGCAGATCGGTGGCTCCAGCCATCGCCGGAAAAGCGATTGCAGTGGCGAGCGCGAGAGGCAAAAGATGTCTGGTCATGAAAATCTCCTTGGTCTGCGATCAAGTCGCAAGGGGTCGCGTAGAGCGCGATTATGGGTTGATTTGGGCGATCTGCGGAAGCCCGTCGGGAAAGCCTTGTGCCGCGATGCGAAAAACATTAATCCAGCCCGCGTGGGGCCTGTAGCTCAATGGTTAGAGCCGGCGGCTCATAACCGCTTGGTTGGGGGTTCGAGTCCCTCCGGGCCCACCATGACCTTTGATTGTATTGGCAAAAATTGCCCTGGGCCCAAAACTTTTTGGGCCCATTATGGGCCCAAAGCAAAGAGCGCGGTCCCGGTTTGTTCCGACTCGATTTGATTATCTGACGATGCGGAGGTTTGCCCGCCGTTTCATGGCGTCGCGTTTGGTCTCGCGATCGTTGATGGCACGGGCAATATCGACCGCAATCCGCTTCTTGTTAGCCTCGCGGACATATTCGTCTGTCACGACCATCGATGAGTGGCCCATCGCCTCCATGATGGCGCGTGCTTGGATGTTGCACTCAGCGAGGTAAGTGCCGAAGGTACGGCGCAGGCCATGAAGCGTGTAACCGCTGGGGATTCCGGCCTGCCGGGTCCAGTGCTGCATCATGCCCGTCAGGCTTTTTTCAGAAAATGACCTGCTATACGCGTTTTTTAAGACGGTGCCGCCTTGCGATCGATCAAGCGGCTCCAAGACCGCTGCTAGCTTGTCTACGACTGGGATGAACATCTCGCGCCCGCCGTGGCGGTTGCGGTTCTTCTTCTGTCGGAAATCAAAGGCCTCGATTAGCACCAGCGAGCCGTCGAACAGCTCGATCTCTTCGGTTAGAAGATCATCCCACGCAAGCGCAGCGATATCGCCGCGACGATTTCCAAGCCAGAAGCCGAGTGCATAGCAAGTGCGTGCCGGGGTGCCGATAGGATGCCGCTCCTCGAACCTTTCGCGCATCGCGATTGGCCAAGCCGGGTTCTTGGTCGACTTAGGCACTCGCACGCGGATGGACAACGAGGGATCATCCTGCGGCTTTATCCATTTTTCGATGTCGGTCGCGACCCATACAAGCTTCTTTATGGCCACCAACATGTGTTTGGCGACCGTACGGTTTGTTCTGAAGATGCCTTCAATTATGGCGCGAAGCCGATCCGCGTCGAGGTGTTCGACTGGCGTTTCGCGCCACGTCAGCGGATAGGCAGGATCGACGTGCAGGCTGAGAAAGCGCTCGATCAGTCGCGCATTCTTCCGCTGCGTTGCTTCATCAAAATCCAGCCACTCCATCGTGGTCTCAAGTCGACGCGCGGCATGGCCAAACGTTTTTGGCAGTGCCCGACCGGGCAAATCTATAATAACTGCATTCTTATGTTGGCCCTGCGTGGCCTTTTCGTAAGCCACCTCGAACTCGGGATCTCCTGGCTTACCGGGAAGGTGGATTTCAGGCATGCCTTTTGCACGGTAGCGATAAACCACCTTGCCATTCTTGAGACGCGAAGAGAGCCCAGGATAGCGCGCGTCCTTGAAGGGCCTAGCCATCAACTTTCCTTCCAGACTTCTGCCGCCGCTGATCAACTCGCGGGGAGTTCTCCAGCATCGCTTGTAGCGAAAGGGTTTTACTTTGGATGGCAACGCGCAGGAGCACCGGGTAGGGGAACCCTCTGCCTTGCTCTATGCCTTCCAAGGTGCGCTTCGGTATTCCCAGCGCCTTGGCCGCGGCTTCGGCAGTGACCGCGCCCTTGGCCCGCCAAGCTTTCACTTCTTGCGCAAGTTTCTCATTCTCGTTCACACTATGCCTTCCGAACAAAGTAACATTGTACTACGCCTGCAGCGTACAGACAACGAGCGTAGTGTCTACCTTTTTTCTAGGTCCCGTTTGCTTCGTTCCAACAGCTCTTGAAGGCCGCTATCTTTGTCCGGCAAAGAAGTGAAAGCTATGTCCAGAGCTATACGATCCCAGACGGCACGGCTGTTGATGCGCTTAGGCTTGGGCATCCGCCCATCGGCAACCATCTCGTCAAAAAGCGTCGATCCGACACCGACGTAACGAGCTGCTTCCTCGCGCGATAGCCCTCGTGGGGCATACGAGATTGCGTCACTCTTCATGGACGCTGCCTCGGCCCTAAGAATCCTGGGTTGTAGGTATCGAAGCACACAGTTTGTTGCCATTTCGCAGCTATGGGATCGTGCGCTTAAAATAAGAAGAGCCTCGGTAAGCGGAAGCGGCCTGACTAGTTCGTGCGGCGTAAACTGGCAATAACGGTGGGAACTGTGGATCAAGGGAGGGATCAAGGGAGGGAAGCTGGTTGTGCTGCAGGTCAGTGCACCCCTCGCCGGGAATGGCGATCAGAGAGCCACCAGAGTCCGTTTGGGGTCGAGAACTGCCTAGCCGCTTCGCTGAGCCAAGATGAGAAAAGCACTGCATCTAATAAGCACTGCATCTAAGTTGTAGAGATCTCCAAAATCCTGCCCTACAAGCCGACGTGTGCTCTATGCACCGTGCTCGGCGGGCAGACCAAAAGACTGGAGACATTGAGAACGCTCCAGGGATCGCCTTTGGCGACCCGCAGGCCAATGACGGACGGCATGACGAGCTCCATTCATCGGCGCCGGAATTGTACTGGAGCCGTCATCCGCGAAGTGCCAGGCCATGTCGTAATCATACGCCGGAACGAAAACGGAATAGCCCAGAACGATTCGTCTTAGACGTCGCATTCGCGACCTCCGAAAGCGACAGCTCTGTCCAACCGACCTCCCTGAATTCGCGTTAGGTAAGCGAGCCGGCGCCAACCGATGCACCCGCGCTATGCTCATGACACTCTTTAGCAGCGACTTTCTGTATGGGAATGACTCAAGAGCGAAGAAGCAACTTGTGTGAATCTAAAGAGCACATCTATAACCGCTCGGGGCAGTTCAATCCAAAGATTGAATCGGAGGGCATGCATTGTCGGTTGTGACGTCGTTACTTACGATCCCTGACGCCGCAGGGGGCGGCAAGGTCGCCATCGAGCGGTTGGATTATCAGACTGCCTGGGGTCTATCGCGGGCGATGGTGCTCCACTCTGGCGGTGAACCATACGCCGTCGGATTCGAGTTCCATGATGATATCGTCGAGCTGAAGGGCTCAGACAGCTCCGACAAGGCTTCCTTCTACCAGGTCAAGACCGACAAGGCCAAAGACTGGACGCTGAACAGGATCGCGGCGAGGAAGAAGGTAAAGGGCGTCCACACCCCTTCGTTTGCATGGCGGATGTTCGAGAACCGGAAGAAGTTTGGCGCGGTCGCACAACGCCTGGTTTTCGTCAGCAACCAGCCGTGTCCGGCGCTCGGGAACGATCACAAGGACTATTCCTTCACGGCCGCTCCCAAGAAGGACCTCGAATCCTTCCTCAAGTCACTGCAGGCAGAAGAAGGCTCGTTCAAGGAAGAGCATCTGAGCCTCTTCAGCTTCTCATACTCGCCGTTCAACCTCGGGAGCTTCGACAAGGCCCTACTTGGCGAGGTTACCACGTTCATCCACCATGAGACGGGCCTCGACAACATCGGCCCGAGGGCGTTCGCTCTCATGCTCGTCGACCAGTGCCGCAGGCGGTCGAGGCAGCTCTCGGACATAAGCGACCTTCCGGCGCTGCTGAAATCGAAGTTCGTGACCCGGGTGGACATGGAGCAGTGGCTCAAGGAATTGAAGGATAAGAATGAGAACCGGGTGCAATGGTCTGAGGTCTCGGGCTGGTTTGCCAGCATCACCGAGGCACAAGCGATCAAGCCGCACTTCTTCTCCTACGATATCGAGCGCAAGAGCAGGCTTGGCGCGTCTGCCCTGAAGTTCCAAGGCGACGTGAAGAAGCTGGTCGTGCCGCATATGGATACAGGCAGATCTCTGATGGAAATGCTCGACGCCGCGCTTCCGGAGGTCCGGAAGATCGCATCCCATTGGTCAAGCGACGGGCTCCTGTCCAATGACTACCTGAGGGCGATCATGCTCTACGAGTACTGTTATGTCGGATAGTGCCAGGTTCCGACTCCTCGTCCGTAATCTGAGAAAGCGACAGAATGAAAAACTTGCGCTTCGAGAAGTTAGAGCTCCTGTCGACGATCGAGAAGAGAGCGAAGACGGTGGAGTTCCACCCTCGGTTGACGGTGATCAACGGCGAGAATGACGTCGGCAAATCCTCGGTCATAAAGAGCCTGTATTGGGCGTTCGGCGCATCGACCAAGACCCACCCGTCCTGGAAGAGTGCGAAGGTGAAGGCGCTCGTGACCTTCACTGTCGACGGAAACCGTCATTTCATTCTCCGCGACGGTTCCAGGATCGCGCTGTTCGATAAGGACTCAAAGGTGATGCTGTCGACCACGAGCATCACCTCAGAGCTGGGACCCGCCTTTGCCGAATTGGTGAACTTCCGGCTGGTCCTTACCGACAAGAATGGCTCGTCAGGGACGCCGCCTCCGGCCTTCGCCCTGCTGCCGTTCTACATCGATCAGGACAACGGCTGGGGCCAGACGCTGGAATCGTTCGACAACATCCAGCAATACCCCGGCGTCCGCAAAAGCGTCGTCGAGTTCCATTCCGGTATCCGCTCCAACGAATTTTACGAACTGACCGCCGAAAAGCGGAAGGCCATGATCGAACGGGATGAGGTCGGGCGCGACAAGAAGGCCGTCGAAAACGCCATCGCAAAGCTTGGCCTGGAACCTGATTTCACGGGTCTGGAACTGAATAGAGTCGAACATGAGGCTTCCATCGAGCAACTGCTCCTGCGCTTCCGGACGTTGAGGGACGCACGACAGCGACGTGCCGCAGAGCTGACCGTCCTGGTTGACGAACGCTCGATAGTCCGCGAGCAAATGGAAATCGCAACCGCCGCCGCGAAGGAATTCGACGAGGATTTCCGCTGGGTGTCGAAAGTGGACGACAGCGAGATAATGTGTCCGACCTGCGGTACGGTCCACCAGAACAATTTCGCCAACAAATTTGCCATCGTCGACGACAGCGAGGCCTGTTCCGATTTCGTCAGCGACTGTCTCGAGCGCATGAGGATTATCGCATCCAAGGCGAAAGTGATCGAGAACTCCATGCTGGAGGCCGACCACACCATGGAGGAGATTTCGCGAATCCTCGCGCACAAGCGGGGCGACCTCACCCTTGAGGACGTGATAAAGGCCGAAAGCCGGAGGAGCGCCCGGGCTATGCTGGACGCCCAGGTGTTCGAACTTTCGGAACAGATGGCCGGCATCGCAGGCCACATCGCGGCGGCCGATGACAAGCTCAAGGAATTCGAGAAGGGTTCCCGGAAGCGCAAGAAGGAGATCGAGGCCTTTTACGCGGCTGAGATGCTGAACTTCCTCAATGCCTTGGCGGTACAGAACATTGACCACGACTCGGTGACGAAGATCGACCGGAAAATCAACGACACAGGCAGCGACCTACCGCGCGCGGTCCTGTCGTACCATCTCGCCCTGATGCGAACCATTTTCAAGTTCTCGACGGCTCTCACGGCGCCGATGGTTATCGACAGCCCCAACCAGCAGGACCAGGATGCCGGAAACGTCGCGGCGATGATCTCGCTGATCGTGGAAAGCCGCCCCCAGGACGGACAGACGATCCTTGGGACCGTTTCGCTCCACGATCAGGAGATCGTTGACGGCAAGGTCATAACCTTTCACGAGAAGGGTGCCGTGCTCACCGCTGACAGATATGGCTCCGTAGCGGCCAGCTTCCGACCATTTCTTGACCAGATGACCTAGGCGCGGGAGGACACGGTGAAGCTTGTTCGGTTCCGCATCTACAACTTCCGCTCATTCGGCCCCGAAGCGAAGGAAATCACCTTCAACGACACCACTTTCCTGCTCGGGCCGAACGGCGCGGGTAAAACCACTGTACTTCAGGCCCTGGCAAGTATGTTCAGCTTGGACCCCGCGGAGCGCCGGATCCGGAAGTCCGACTTCCATGTCCCATACGACGAGGATTCCGCCAACGCGCCAGCATCACGAGTCCTTTGGCTCGAAGCGGATTTCGAGTTCCCGGACCTTGAAGCGAACGGAGACGATGATCCCGCCGTACCCACGCAGTTCACCCACATGCAGCTGATGGGCGAAACCGGGCCTGCCCAAGTACGCTACCGGCTGCTTGCCGAGATGGATAGCGACGAGGACATCGAAGAGCGCTTCACATACGTGATCGCTGTCGACGAACATGGGGAACCCGCAACCGAAGGCAGGGTCTCGAAGCAGGAGCGGAATGCGATCCAGGTACACTACCTTCCTGCCCGCCGTGATCCTGCCGACCACATCTCGTATTCGGCCAACGCCCTTATAGGACGCGCCTTGCGGGCTGCGGACTGGTCGGCGCAAAAGGAGCAGATAGGCGACCTCACCCAGCAGATTAGCAATACGCTTTCAGCGAACGCCGCAATCGATGGCATGACGCAGGCGCTTTCCGATCGTTGGAGCGCTCTGCACAAGGGCAATTTCTTCAAGGATCCATCGATCTCCTTCGCCCGCAGTGATATCGAACGACTGCTCCGGCATCTCAGCATCGACTTCACACCCGGCCACGGTGAGAACTTGGTCGACTTTTCGCGGCTGAGCGACGGACAGCAATCGCTACTCTACCTCTCGATCGTACTGGGAATGCACGAGATCGGAATCAAGACCATGGCCGGAGACCTCGACGGCGCCTTCGATGTTGACAAGCTTCGGCCCGCAGTCTTCACTTTAATCGCGATCGAGGAGCCCGAGAATAGCCTCTCCCCTCACTATCTTGGGCGCGTCGTGAAGGTGCTAAAAGAGTTCGGGAAGGGCGTCGCAGGACAGGCGGTATTCGCAACGCACTCACCAGCCATGATGCGCCGGATTCCTCCCGGATACGTCCGATACCTGAGGTTGGCCTCCGACCGCACGACCATGGTTAGGACCATCAGGCTGCCAGCTACCGGAACGGAGGAAAGGAAGTTCGTCCGCGAGGCGGTCCAGGCGTTCCCCGAATTGTACTTTTCCAGGCTCGTCGTGCTTGGAGAAGGCGACAGCGAAGAAATCGTACTGCCCCGCCTTCTGGCAGCGAAAGAAATCCTTGCCGACGATGTGTCGATCTCTGTGGTCCCGTTGGGCGGCCGGCACGTGAACCATTTCTGGCGACTGCTGAGCGGCCTAGGGATCCCGTTCGTGACCTTACTGGATCTCGATGCCGGTCGCTATCAGGGCGGATGGGGAAGGATACGGAACGCCGCCAACAAGCTTTCCGACTACGGACTGGCGCCGGAGAGTGAGATCGACGGAGTTTCCTTAGCCTCGATACCCGCGTGGAACAGCAACGACTCCGTCGTCTCCGACGATAAGGGATGGCTCGCGCGGCTCGAGGGACACGACGTGTTCTTCTCGGCTCCGCTCGATCTCGACTTCATGATGATGACTGCGTTCAGCGACCAATACGACATCGCCGACGCAGACCGCGAAGTGCCGGATGCGGCCACGACCACGCAGGTTCTCGGAAAGTCGCACGGAAACACCCACGACTATGTCGCCGCGGAGCTTTCATACTTCGATGCCTATCACTCCAAGTTCCAGCTCGGAAGCAAACCTTCATCTCATATCGAGGCGATGGCGAGCCTCACCGACGAGCAACTCCGCGACGACATGCCGGACGTCCTCGAACGACTTCTCGAACGCGTGAGGACGATGCTGGGAAATCTTCCTGAATGATCCGTGCGGAACATTGGAAGCCTTCGGACGGGTTCGTTCTGGAGCCCAATGCCCTAGCGGCAGCAACAGAGACCCAAGCCAACCTAGCGCTCACTGCCGGACCGGGAGCCGGCAAGACGGAGATGCTCGCGCAACGCGCCGACTTTCTCCTGCGCACGCGAAGCTGCAGATACCCAAAGCGAATCCTTGCGATCTCCTTCAAGGTCGATGCCAGCACGAACCTCAAGGCGCGCGTGAGGCGTCGGTGCGGCCACCAGCTTGCGGAACGCTTCGACAGCTTCACATTCCATGGCTTCGCACTCCGCATAATCCAGCAGTTCCGCCTCGCGCTCACCGGGCAGGACGTGCTGGCTGCGGACTTCTCCGTCGGGCCGGCTCGCATCCAGGGCCAGTCGATTACGTTCAGCGACATGATCCCTCTTGCGAAGACGATCGTCGAGGGCAGCGTGATCGCGCGGAACGCGCTGAGGAAAACATACAGCCAGGTATTCTTGGACGAGTTCCAGGACTGCACCGATCTCCAGTACGGCCTCATCAAGGCCTGTTTCCTTGAGACCGGCGCGCAACTCGTAGCCGTAGGGGATGTCAAGCAATCCATTATGGGTTTCGCCGGCGCCATGGACGGCATCTTCGAGGCCTACGCCGAAGATTTCCACGCCACGACTCTCCACCTCTACCAGAACTTTAGGTCCGCGCCCGTATTGCGCCGAATGCAGAACGCGATGGTAAAGGTGATGGATGCGGACGCAGCCGTCGACGACTCCGATATCGTGGGCGAAGAGGGGGAGATCGAGGTCCTCGGCTTCCAGGATGATGCAGAGGAAGCGACGACGCTCGCTGCGCGCATTCAGGCCTGGATTGACGCGGGCGGGGATCCGTCAGAGATCGCGATACTGATATCAAGGCGCGAGGATCTCTACGGTCGTAAGCTGCGTCAGGCGCTGCGGGACGCGCACATCGCCTTCCGTGTTGAAGATCAGTCCCAGAGCACGGGAGCCGAGCCAGCATGCGTGTTACTGACAGACCTGCTTCTCGTCACGGTCGGAGGCCCGCATCCCGAGGCCTTCAAGCGATTGCTGGATTTGGTCGTTTACGGTCAGGACCTCGACGAAGATGACGAATACCGAGCGCGCGGCAAATGGAACGCCTTCGTCGACGAAACGAGAAAACGGATTAGATTGGGGCAGCTTGACCTGGCCGCACGGGATGCGCTGGCCGCGCTCGCGGAGGCCCTCGTTTCTGCTCTAGGGAGGGAAACAGTTGTGGCGCTTTCTCCCGAGTATGCCCGGGCCGGAAGGCTTGAGGAGGTTATCGGCACATGTGTGGACCTCCTGCATGAGCAGTTGGCCGCCGAGCCGAACATCGTCAAGGCACTCGAGGCCTTTTCGACCGACCGGGCCGTAAGGGTGATGACGATCCACAAAAGCAAGGGTCTCGAATTCGGAACGGTCATAGTGCTCGGGGTCGAAGAGCAGACCTTCTGGGGTAATGCCGAGATGGAGCGCCGGGCATTCTTCGTCGCCTGTTCGAGGGCGAAGGAGCGACTGTTCCTTACCACCTGCAGCACACGTGCGCGTCCGCCGGGCGCAGGGAACTGGTCCGTCAACCGATTTCCGCATGCCGAGTTCCTGGCCTATACAGAGCCCGAACCCGAAGAGCCTCCACTCACTCTCTTCTGAATGCTATCGCAGATGACACAGACAAGAATTTCCGCGGGATCGGGAGCAACGTCCGCTTTCAGGACCACGAACATGCGTCGATAACCACTGAAGAGTTTCGGGTGCCGTCAGCCGTACGAAAGTCTCTCACGCAGCAACCCGCGGCCGCAGACGATCGCATCTGGGGATTTGTGCCTGTGCCCAGCACTTGTCGCAGATTTCCGCATAGGACCTGCTGGGTAGGTTGTGAAAAGGGCTTTCAGGCCAAGTCGCAGAGCCTGGAGCCTTGATTTCGACAGGATCGGTGCCACGGGTTCAAATGAGTCTTCGTATTGGTCATTGGGTTCGCCACACCACGGGCCATCCAGTTTTGGCGGTCTTCAACCCCGGAAAAAATTTTCACCTCGCGCATTTTTGCTCTCTAGGTCATCGAGATAATCGGCCCACCATTGCATCATCCTGACGCGCTCGTCCCAGTGCTCTGCCCGAGCGTAGGCGCGACGAACGTCATTGTTTTCAACATGGGCCAGCTGCCGCTCAATGGCGTCCGGATGCCATTTTCCACATTCGTTTAGCAAAGTTGATGCCGTTGCTCGAAAGCCATGCGCGGTAGCATCTTCCTTGCCGTAACCCAAACGACGCAGCGCGGCGTTAAGCGTGTTGTCGGAAATCGGACGCGAACCCGATCGAACACTAGGAAACAACAGCGATCCACCACCAGAGATTTCTCTAAGTGAGGTCAAGACGCTGACGGCCTGCCTGGAAAGAGGTACGCGGTGCGGCCGTCGCATCTTCATGCGTCCTTCAGGGATACTCCACACCGAGCTTTCGAAATCGAACTCGTCCCATCCGGCCGCGCGCAACTCGCCGGGGCGGGGGAACAGCAAGGCCATCAGCTTCAGGGCGGCTCGCGTTGTAGGCTGTCCGTCAAATGCATTGATCGCCCTCAGCAAGCCTCCCAAGGGCTTTGGATCGGTAACCGCGGCACGCGGCGTGACCGTCGGACCGACGAGCGCTCCCCTCAGGGCGATCGTCGGATCTACATCGGCGCGTGCGGTTGCGATTGCATATCGAAACACGCTGCCGATGGTGGAGCGCAGTCGCCTGGCCGACTCGTATCGACCGCGAACCTCCACGCTGCGGAGAGCGGCAAGAATTGTGGCCGGATCGATCTCCCGAACGCTTTTGTCCCCAAACGTTGGATAGGCAAAGTCGAGCAACCATTTGACTTTGGTGATGGTCCGGTCGGCACGTCCCTCCTTCTTCAGCTTGTCGACATAGTCCTCCGCGATTGAGCGAAAGGTGTCTTCTGCTGAAGCTTTTTGCGACTTACGCTCCTGTGCGGGGTCGATGCCACGTAGGAGGAGACGTTTGGCGGTATCGCGCGCCTCCCGCGCCTCGGCGAGAGAGATAAGGGGATAGCTGCCCAGCGCTAGCAGTTTTTGCTTGCCGTCAAAGCGGTAGGCGACCCGCCAGAGGCGAGATCCGGTAGGCTGCACCCAAAGCTGAAGCCCCCCACCGTCAGACAATTTCACGAGCTTTGAAGCGGGTCGGGCATTTCTGCATTTCACGTCGGAAAGGGCCATTTTCGGGGCCTCCATTTGGCTGTTTCGATACCATCAGGATCGCCGATACCAGCGAAAATACCAGCCCTCCGCCTCGTTGGACCAATTACGCCGCAATTCCACAAAACCCGACCAATCGCGCCTTGCGCGACAAAATCTCCAATGATTTCAGCTGTTTGCCGAAATAGAAGCGTAGAAGATTCGGCGAAAGGGAATGTCGAGAGAAGAGGGGATGGTGCCCAGAGGCGGATTCGAACCACCGACACGCGGATTTTCAGTCCGCTGCTCTACCAACTGAGCTATCTGGGCCTGTTCCGGCAAACGAAAACTCGCAGACCGGAATTCATTGAGGCGCCGTGGGGCGCCCCTTGAAAGCGCGTGGGTTATAGCACGGGAATTCGGCCTGTCCAGCGCCTAGTGGGCGATTTCAGGCAGGAAAAGCGACGCCGTGCGGTGCCCCGGTTTCCATGCCGCTTGCGGGCCGGAATCGGGCACGGCATGGCACGATGCGGCCTTCGCCATCCCTGTCCGTGCCGCTGTTGCCGGCTGACATGCCGTGGCACTGCCTTTAGCCGGCGATCGAGGCGCACAATGCTTCGCGGCTCAGACCCGCATTGGTCGCCGCTACCTATCTGGCGCCGGTCACGCCTCTACGAAAATCGGAGGGCGACATGCCGGCGAGCTTGCGGAACGACTTGTTGAAGGCGCTGAGCGAGCCGAAACCCGAATCCATGGCGACGCGCAGCACATTGGCGTCCTGATGCATCAAAAGCGCCTGCGCATAGCTCAGCCGCAACAGGTTCACATACTCGTTGAGCGTCATGCCGGTGGATTTCTTGAACAGGCTCATGGCATATTTGGGATGGATGTCGGCGGCCGCCGCGATGTTCACGCAATCGATGTCGTAGAGGAAGTTTTCGGCGATGAAATCGCACATGCGACCGACATTGCGCGACGATTGCTGGTCGAAGGGGCTGCCTGTTTCCTGGTCGTTCGGAGTTGCGGATACCAGCCGGTAGGGCTCGAACCGCACCCGCTCCAGCCGCAGCAGCAATTCGTTGACGGCATGTTCGGCCTTGGCCTGGTCGCCGGACCGGGCGTAGCGGTTCCAGCGCTCGAAATTATGGTTGTCGGACTGGTCGGTGGCTGATGTCACCAGTGTCGCGCCGGTCATCAGCCGGTGCCTTATATCCGTGGGCAGGTGCAGCCGGAAGAAATGCACCAGCGGCAGATGCGCCCCGGCATAGATGGCGTCGTCGGACAAATCGTCCATCTGGTGCGGCAGGCCACCCCAGAACAGGCACATCTCGCCGGCCGAAAGCGAAATCTCGTGGTCGTTCATGCGGTAATGCACGCTGCCGCGCACGATGAAATTAACCTCGACCTGGGCGTGCCAGTGCGGCTTGAGCATCACCAACGGATTGGTGTGAAACATCTGCAGGAGCAGCGGAAGGCCTTCCACGCTGCTGGCCCCAGGCTGGTAGAACGGCCGTTCAGGCATCTTACTTTCCGCCAATTTCATATTCCTTTTGACGGCGACAGGCCTTGCCCACTGCATAGTCTAGCCACGCTCACAGTGAGAGAGCAAATGAAATGGGAGGATTTCAATGCGCATCACAATGACCTGCGCCGCGCTCGCGCTTGCCCTGGGCTCAGCCCCGGCCTTCGCGCAATCCGGCGAAATCACCATCTGGAGCTGGAATGTCGCGGCTTCATCGCTGAAGGCGACCATTGCCGGCTTCAACAAGCAATTTCCCGACGTCAAGGTCACCGTCCAGGATCTCGGCAACCAGCCGACCTATGACAAGTCGATCGCCGGCTGCGCCGCCGGCGGCGTCGGCCTGCCCGACATCGTCACCGTCGAGAACGGTGAGGCCGAGAATTACTGGAGCCAGTTCCCCGACTGCTTCGTCGACCTGCATACGCTCGGCTACACAGCCGACGACCAGAAAAAGTTCCCCGATTTCAAGCGCACCGAGCTGGAAGTGGGCGACAAGGCCTACGCGATGCCGTGGGATTCCGGCCCGGTTGCCGCGTTCTATCGCCGCGATTTCTACGAAAAGGCCGGCGTCGATCCGGCTTCGATCAAGACCTGGGACGATTTCATCGCCGCGGGCAAGAAGATCCAGTCCGCCAATCCTGGCGTCTCGATGACCAATGCCGATTTCAACGGTGACTCGGAATTCTTCCGCATGATCTCCAACGAACAGGGCTGCGCCTATTTCTCCGAGGACGGACAATCGATCACGGTCAACCAGCCCAAATGCGTCGATGCCATGACCAAGGTCAAGGAGATGAAGGACGCCGGCATCATCTCGTCGGCCGACTGGGGCACCAAGATCACCAACAACACCGCCGGCACCGTCGCCACCCAGATCTATGGCGGCTGGTATGAGGGCACCATTCGCACCGAATCTGCCGGTGAAAACGGCAAATGGGGCGTCTATCTGATGCCGAGCCTTACCGCCGACGGGCCGCGCGCCGCCAATCTCGGCGGTTCCTCGCTGGCTATCACCTCGGTGTCGAAGAACAAGGAGGCCGCCTACGCCTATCTGAAATACACGCTCGGAACCAATGAAGGCCAGATCACGATGCTGAAGGAGTTCGGCCTGGTGCCGTCCCTGATCTCGGCGCTCAATGACCCCTACGTCTCGGAAGGTCTGCCCTATTGGGGCGGCCAGGCGGTGTGGAAGGACATTCTCGGCACCTTGCCGAAGGTTGTTCCGAGCCGCGGCACGCAGTTCCAGAGCGACGCCGAAATCATCGTCCGCGCCGTGCAGACCAAGTATCTGGCCGGCGGCTATCCCGACGCCAAGACGGCACTCGACGATGCCGCAAGCCAGATCGCGGCGGCGACCGGACTGCCCGTCAAGTCGTGACCACCGCTTCTCCTTCTCCCACAAGGGGAGAAGGGAAGACCCAGGCGATGGCGTGAAACAACAATCGGTAGAAGGAGGAGGAAGATGCGCAATCGCAACGCCACGGCCTATCGCTTCCTCACGCCCTATCTGCTGATCTTCGCGATCTTCTGGGTGTGGCCGATCATCAGCTCCTTCATGATCTCCTTCCAGGCGACGCGTACCGTGCCGTGGCGGTTCGCGCCCGGCTTCAACTGGGGCCGGTTGATCGGCGATCCGGCCTTCTTCAACGCCCTGAAGAACACGCTGCTCATCCTTGTCATCCAGGTGCCGGTGATGATCTCGCTGGCGCTTGTCATGGCGGTGCTGTTGAACTCGCCGCTCTTGAAGGCGCGCGGCCTCTACCGCTTTGCCTTCTTCGCCCCGGTGGTGGTCGGCGAGGTCGCCTATTCGGCTGTGTTCCGGCTGATGTTCAACCTCGATTTCGGCATCATCAACAAGCTGTTGAACAGCATCGGCCTGCCCAAGATCGACTGGTTTTCCAACGTCACGCCGGCGATGGCGCTGATCATGATCGCGGTGACCTGGCGCTGGGCCGGCTACAACGCCATCATCCTGCTCGCCGGCATGCAGTCCATTCCCGAGGATGTCTACGAGGCGGCGACGCTAGACCGCGTCAGCAAGCTCAAGCAGTTCTTCTACATCACCCTGCCGCTCTTGAAGCCGGTCATCGTATTTTGCCTCGTGCTGTCGATCATCGGCACCATGCAGCTGTTCACCGAGCCCTTCCTGATCACCGAGCGCGGCGGGCCGGGCGGCGGCACGGAGACGCTCGGCCTGCTGCTTTACCGCCAGGGTTTTCGGTCGCTCAATTTCGGCTATGCGTCGGCCGTCGCCTACACCATGGCCGGGCTGGCGATCGCCATCACGCTGGCGCAGCTGTGGCTGACGAGGGAACCGAAATGAGTTCGCGCTCCTCCGCCAGACTGGGACGCAGCATCGCCCTGCATCTGTTCCTGACGCCGCTGGCGCTGATCTGGCTGTTTCCGCTGTGGATGATGGTGGTGTTCTCGACCATGCCGGACAACGGCATCTTCAGCCCCGGCATCGAGCTTTTGCCGCACGGCAATTTCATCGACAATTTCAACAATCTGCAGCGTGACACGAACTTCGTCGGCGCCATCGGCATTTCGGTCTCGGTGGCGGTGACCTACACCATCCTGTCGGTGCTGCTGACGTCGATGGCCGGCTGGGCGCTGGCCCGCTACCAGTTCTTCGGCAAGGGCGTGGTTGTCGCCATCATCCTCGGCACCATCACGCTTCCCTATGCGGTCGTGCTGATCCCGCAATTCATCATGGTGGCGCGCGACTTCAAGCTCGCCAACACCTGGGTGGCGCTGATCGTGCCGCCGCTGTTCAATTCGCTCGGCGTGCTGTTCATGCGGCAGAGTTTTTCGATGATGCCGGACGACCTCTTCGATGCTGCGCGCGTCGAAGGCGTCAAGGAATGGCGCATCTTCCTCTTCGTCGCGCTGCCTTTGGCGCGGCCGATGCTGGCCGCACTCGCCATCATCCTGTTCCTCGCCTCCTGGAACAATTATCTGTGGCCGCTTTTGATCAACAGCCAGCCGGGTTCGATGACGGCGCCGGTGGCGCTCGGCACGCTGATCGGCCTCACCAAGGTGTCATGGGGCGGCATCATGGCGGGCGCGGTGATGCTGACGGTGCCGATGCTCGTCGTCTTCGTGCTGCTGCAGCGCCATTTCATCGCCGGCATCGCCGCCGGCGCGGTCAAGTAAGGGGCAGCATGGCAACGGTCACGCTCAACAATGTCGTCAAGCGCTTCGGTGTCTTCGAGGTCGTCCATGGCGCCAGCATCGACATCAAGGACGGCGAGTTCGTCGTCTTCGTCGGGCCCTCCGGCTGCGGAAAATCGACGCTGCTCAGAATGATCGCCGGGCTCGAGGACATCAGCGGCGGCGAGATCGCCATCGGCGGCAAGGTGGTCAACGATGTCGAGCCGGCCGACCGCGGCATCGCTATGGTGTTCCAGTCCTACGCGCTCTATCCGCATATGAGCGTCGAACAGAACCTCTCTTTCGGCTTGCGCATGACCGGCAATCCAAAGGCCGACACCGAACGGCGGGTGAAGCGGGCGGCCGAGATCCTGCGCATCAGCGAATTGATGGACAGGCGCCCGAAAAAACTCTCCGGCGGACAGCGCCAGCGCGTCGCCATCGGCCGCGCCATCGTGCGCGAACCGCAGGTGTTCCTGTTCGACGAGCCGCTCTCCAACCTCGACGCCGAATTGCGCGTCCAGATGCGCGTCGAGATCTCCCGGCTGCACAAGGAGCTCGGCACGACAATGATCTATGTCACGCACGACCAGACCGAAGCGATGACGCTCGCCGACAGGATCGTCGTGATGCGCGCCGGCCATATCGAGCAAATCGGCCGGCCGCTCGATCTCTACGACAACCCCGACAATCAGTTCGTCGCGGGCTTTGTCGGCTCGCCGAAAATGAACTTCATCAAAGGCCGGGTCGTCGGGCACGATGCGCGTGGTGTCGTGGTCGAGCTGGCGGGTCAGGAGAAGACCTGCATCACGCAACCGCTGACCGGCGCTGCACCTGAAATGGGCAGCCCAAAAATCGGCAGCAAGGTCATTGTCGGCGTGCGGCCCGAACATTTCGGCAATGCCGGAGAGGGCGACGCCGACCTCGTGGTTGCCATCGACGTGGTCGAGCACCTGGGCGGCACAAGTTTCCTCTACGCCAGAACGGCCAACGGTGACGACGTGGTGATCCAGCGCGACGCGACGAAGGTTCCCGACACATCAGAGATCACCGTTTCCATCCGCAAATCCTACCTGTTCGACGAAAAAGGACTGCGGCTGCGCTGACCGCCGGCCCTTTCCAGCCTTCAAGGAGAATGACAATGACCGCAACCACGCCCATTCGCTGGGGCATCCTCGGCCCGGGCAGCATCGCCCAGTCCTTTGCCGGTGGCGTGGCCGCTTCGCGCACCGGAAAGCTGGTCGCCATCGGCGCGCGAAATCCCGCCAAGCCCGGCCTCGCCGAGAGTTTTCCCGGCGCCCGCATTCTCGACGGCTACGACGCGCTGCTCGCCGATCCCGACATCGATGCCATCTACATTTCGATACCGCATCCCGGTCATGCGCAATGGGCGATCAAGGCGGCCGAGGCCGGAAAGCATGTGCTGTGCGAAAAGCCGCTTGCGCTGACCGCCTTCGAAGCCGACGCCATGATGCATGCCGCACGCAAGGCCGGCACATTCCTCGGCGAAGCCTTCATGTACCGGCTGCACCCGCAGACCAAGAAGCTGGTGGACCTGATCAGGTCCGGCGTCATCGGCGACATCAGGATGATCAAATCGAGCTTCGGCTTCGCCATGCCGGGCTTCATGCCGCAGCACCGGCTCTATGCCAACGATCTCGCCGGCGGCGGCATTCTCGACGTCGGCGGCTATCCCGTCTCGATGGTGCGGCTGATTGCCGGCGCGGCAGTGGGACAGCCCTTCAGCGAGCCGGACAAGGTGGTCGGCACCGCCCATCTGGGCCAGTCCGGCGTCGACGAATGGGCGTCCGCGCTGCTGCATTTCCCAGGCGGCATTGTCGCCGAAGTCTCCTGCAGCATTTCGCTCAACCAGGACAATGTGCTGCGCATCCTGGGCACAAAGGGCCGTATCGAAGTGCCGGACTTCTGGTTCGCCGGCGGTAACCGCGACGTCGGCCTCGGCCGGATCGACATCATCGCATCCACCGGCGCGCGCGAGACCATTAGCGTCGAAGAGAAGCGCCATGTCTATTCCTTCGAGGTCGACGCCGCCGGTGAGGCCATCCGTGCCGGCGGCCAAGAATTCGCCTGGCCTGGCATGGCATGGGCGGAAAGCCTCGGCACCTTGCGTGTACTGGACAAATGGCGGGCGGCCGCCGGCCTCGAATACGGGATCGAGAAGGCCCAGCAGCGTACCAACACCATCTCCGGCCGGCCTTTGCGGTCCGGCGGCACGGCGATCGCCAAGCGCACCATTCCCGGCCTGTCGAAGCCGGCATCGGTGGTGGCGCTCGGCTTCGAGGATTTCCGTACCTTTTCCTCAGGCTCGATCCTGCTCGATGCCTTTTTCGAGGCCGGCGGAAATCTCTTCGATACCGGCTATGTCTATGGCGGCGGCTATACCGAGAAGCTGCTTGGCGATTGGTTGAAAAACCGCGGCGTGCGCGCGCAATCGGTGGTCATCGCCAAGGGCGCGCATTCGCCGCTCTGCTATCCCGATGTAATCGGCAAGCAGCTTGACCAGTCGCTCGACCGGCTGCAGACGGATCATGTCGATGTCTATTTCATGCACCGCGACAATCCGGATGTGCCGGTCGGCGAATTCGTCGATGCGATGGATCGTGAGGTCAAGGCCGGCCGCATCCGTGGCCCGTTCGGCGGTTCGAACTGGACGATGGAACGCATGGATGAGGCGATCGCCTATGCCGAACGCACCGGCAAGCAAAAGCCCGGCGCGCTGTCCAACAATTTCTCGCTGGCCGAAATGCTGGAGCCGATCTGGGCCGGCTGCATTACGTCCTCTACGGATGCGTGGAAGGCCTGGCTGACCGCGCGGCAGATGCCGAACTTCGCCTGGTCGAGCCAGGGGCGCGGCTTCTTCACCGATCGCGCAGGTCGGGACAAGCAAGACAATGAGGAACTGGTGCGGGTCTGGTACTCCGAGCGGAATTTCGGCCGCCGCGACCGGGCGGTCGAACTTGCCGCGAGACTGGGCAAGAGCCCGATTCATATTGCGCTGGCCTATGTGCTCGCTCAGCCCTTCCCATCCATCCCGCTGATCGGGCCACGCACGCTGGATGAGCTGGACGACAGCCTGCGCGCTCTCGACATCGCGCTGTCGCAAGCCGATCTCGAATGGCTGGATGGCGGCAGTCGGCGCGCTGCCTAGCTGGCTGCCTTTTTAACCGTCGCGGCGTCAGGTCTCGTCATCAGGCGCCCTGACGCCACGCCTGGCCGGTGTCCGCAAATTGGCATACATGCCGGTGGTGCGGAATTGGCTCGGCGTGATGCCGTAGCAGCGGCGGAAGACTTTTGAAAAATAGTTCGCGTCCTCGAAGCCGCACAGAATGGCGACCTCCTTAACCGGCAGAAAATCCGCCTTGGTCAGCAGCTTCGCCGCGCGTTGCAGACGCTGCTGCAGCACGAACTCGGCAGGCGGCAAGCCTTCGCTTTCAGCAAAACAGCGTGAGAAATGGGCCCGGCTGAGGCCGCTGATCTGGACCAGGTCCGCCACCGGCAGCGGCCCGTCGAGATTGGCGTTGATGTGATCGATGACCGGCTGCATGGCGCTCTGTTTTTCGGCAAAGGCATGGGAGCCGAAGACATCGTCATAGAGCGCCATCGCAGCCTCATAGGCGACCGCCGAAGCAGCACCCGGCGAAGCGGCCCCTTTGATCAGGCGCAAGCTGCAATCGGCAAGATGATCGATCGTCGCCGGCTGCAGCCGAAATACCGGACCCGAGACGCTGAGGATCGACTTGTGGATGCGCAGCGCCTCCTCGCCGTTCATCGAAATCCAGAAATATTCCCAGCGCTCATCCCCGGCCAGCCAGTAGCGGTGGTTGTGCGGCACCAGCACCAGCAATGTGTCGTTCTTCTGCAGGCGGTAATTGCGGTTCTCGTAGCGCAGCCGGCCGGTTCCCCTGATCGTGTGTTGGAGGACGGTGAACGGCGTCTGGCCGCGCCTGCGCCCATCCCAGTCGTAGATCTCGTCCTCGCGCACTTCATAGCCCGTGCTCGTCGGCATGGCGTGCAGGCGCTGGCGGCCGCGCGGCAGCGAGATCGTGCGCATGGACTGTCCGTTGTTTATCAAATCCTGCAGCACAAAATTACCCTTGAAAGCATAATCCTTCTCTGGTCGCGCTCGCGAATAAGCGCATAATCGCCGTCGAAAAGCGAGAGAGATCCGCAGTCGAGGAGCGGACAGGGAGGTTGGCGAGCCGGTTTCCGGCTTGTCCTGCACACATGCCACGGCATGTGGCAACAGCTTCCCATTGTCATTCCTTGCCTGCAATTCGAAATGGAATGAGGTGCGGCTGGTGAGTTTCAAAATCGCTATCATCGGTGCCGGCAGCGTCGGCTTCACCAAGAAATTGTTCACCGACATCCTCTGCGTGCCCGAATTCAAGGACATCGAATTTGCGCTCACCGATGTAAGCGAGCACAACCTTCAGATGATCAAGGCGATCCTCGACAGGATCGTCGAGGCAAATAGGTTGCCGACCAGGGTGACGGCGACGACCGACCGCCGCAAGGCGCTCGGAGGCGCACGCTACGTCATCAGTTGCGTGCGGGTCGGCGGTCTCGAAGCCTATGCCGACGATATCCGCATTCCCCTAAAATACGGCATCGACCAATGCGTCGGCGATACGATCTGCGCCGGCGGCATTCTCTATGGCCAGCGAAACATCCCGGTGATCCTGGATTTCTGCAAGGACATGCGCGAGGTCGCCGAGACGAACGTCAAATTCCTGAACTACGCCAACCCGATGGCGATGAACACCTGGGCGGCGATCGAATACGGCAAGGTCGACACTGTCGGGCTCTGCCACGGCGTCCAGCACGGCGCCGAACAGATCGCCGAGGTGCTGGGCGCCAAGTCCACGCAGGAGCTCGATTATGTCTGTTCCGGCATCAACCATCAGACCTGGTTCATCGACCTGCGCCTGAACGGCCGCCCCATTGGCAAGGACGAACTGGTGGCCGCTTTCGAGGTGCATCCGGTCTATTCCAGGCAGGAGAAGCTGCGCATCGACGTTCTGAAGCGCTTCGGCGTCTATTCGACCGAGAGCAACGGCCATCTTTCCGAATATCTGCCCTGGTACCGCAAACGTCCCGACGAGATCATGCGCTGGATCGATATGTCCGACTGGATTCACGGCGAGACAGGCGGGTATCTGCGCTACTCCACCGAAACCCGCAACTGGTTCGAGACGGAATATCCGCAGTTCCTCGAAGCGGCGTCAAAGCCGATCGACCGGGCGAAGCGCTCCAACGAGCATGCCAGCCACATATTGGAGGCGCTGGAGACCAACCGGGTCTATCGCGGCCACTTCAACGTCAAGAACAATGGCGTGATCACCAACCTGCCGCAGGATGCCATCATCGAGTCGCCCGGCTTCGTCGACCGTTTTGGCATCAACATGGCCGCCGGCATCACGTTGCCGGAGGCCTGCGCCGCCACCTGCATCGCTTCGATCAACGTCCAGCGCATGTCGGTGCATGCCGCGATATCAGGCGACATCGATCTTCTGAAGCTCGCCGTGCTGCATGACCCGCTGGTCGGCGCGGTTTCGACGCCGGAGGAAGTCTGGCAGATGGTCGACGAAATGGTCGTCGCTCAGGCGGCCTGGCTGCCGCAATATGCCCATGCGGTCCCGGCGGCCAGGGAGCGGCTGTCGACATCCCAGGTGAAGACCCGCGAGTGGGCGGGCGCCGCACGGCGCAGCGTTCGCTCGATCGAGGAATTGCGCGCCGAAAAAGCCGCGCTGAAGCAAGCCGGCTGAGACGAGCCGGCTGAGACGGGCCGGCTGGAAATTCATGCGGTGATGGTGGATCCATGGGAGGCGGATCCACTGCCACGAAGCCGTTTGAATTCGAGGAGAGGCGGAGCGGGTGCAAACGCTCCGGACAAACAAGAGGGAGAGAGACCGTGAGGAATTTCCGCAATATCGGCCTTGCTGCCGGACTGACGCTGAGCGTCTCGGTCTCGGCACTCGGTGCTTACGCTTCCGAACCGACGGTTCCGCCGGCGCCGACACCGTTTCCCGCCGAAGGCAAGATCAACTATGTCGCGCGAGACTCGATCCTGGAGTTCAAGGCGCTCCCCGAATATCACGAGCCCGACTGGGTCACCGAGAAATACGTCAAGACCGGCAAGCTGCCGCCGGTGAAAGACAGGCTGCCGAAGGAGCCGCTGGTCTTCAAGAAGGGCAACATGCAGGACGGCATCGGCGTCTATGGCGATACGATGCGCCACGTCATCGGCGGGCGGCCGGAAGGCTGGAACTACGGCGCCGGTCAGACGCAAGGCTGGGGCGGCATCGACATCGGCCTCTCCGAATGCCTGACGCGCACCGCCCCGCTGTTCCAGGTCGAGGCCAAGGACACCGAGCCGCTGCCGAACCTGGCCAGGAGCTGGGATTGGTCGAGCGATGGCCACAAGCTGACCATGCACCTCATCGAAGGAGCGAAGTGGTCGGACGGCGTGCCGTTCAATGCAGACGACGTCATGTTCTACTGGGACGACGAGGTGGTCGATCCCAACGTCTCGCCGCTGAACGGCGCCACGCCGGAAACCTTCGGCGTCGGCACGACGCTGAAGAAGATCGACGACTACACCGTCGAATGGACCTTCAAGGATGCCTTCCCGAAGCAGTATCTGTATGCCATGGCCTACGGCACTTTCTGTCCTGGCCCCGCGCACATCCTGAAGCCGCAGCATCCGAAATACTCGAAGAACACCTACGATCAGTTCAAGAATGCCTTCCCGCCGGAATTCATGAACATGCCGGTGATGGGTGGCTGGGTCCCGGTCGAATACCGGCCGGACGACATCATCGTCATGCGCCGCAACCCCTATTATTGGAAGGTCGACGAAAAGGGCAATCAACTGCCTTACCTCAACGAACTGCATTACAAGCTGTCGACCTGGGCCGATCGCGACGTCCAGGCGGTGGCCGGCGCGGCCGACTTCTCCAATCTGGAGCAGCCGGAAAACTTCGTCGCCTCGCTGAAGCGTGCGGCAGAGGCGAACGCACCGGCCCGTCTTGCTTTCGGCCCGCGGCTCATCGGCTACAATCTGCGCTTTAATTTTTCCGCCAATGGCTGGGGCAATCCGGACGAACGCGGCCAGGCGATTCGCGAGCTGAACCGCAACGAGGATTTCCGCAAGGCCGTCACCATGGCGCTCGACCGCAAGGCGCTCGGTGACTCGCTGGTCAAGGGGCCGTTCACCGCCATCTATCCCGGCGGCCTGTCGTCAGGAACCAGCTTCTACGACCGCGCGTCGACGGTCTACTACCCCTTCGACCTCGAGGGCGCCAAGGCGGAACTCGCCAAGGCCGGCCTCAAGGATACGGATGGCGACGGCTTCGTGAATTTCCCTTCCGGTACCGCCGGCGGCAAGAATGTCGAGATCGTGATGCTGGTCAACAACGACTACACGACCGACAAGAGCCTTGCCGAAGGCGTCGTCGCCCAGATGGAAAAGCTCGGGCTTCGGGTCGTGCTCAATGGCCTCAACGGCACCCAGCGCGACGCTTCCCAATATTCGGGCCGCTTCGATTGGCTGGTCCGGCGCAACGAACAGGAACTGACGTCGGTGGTGCAGAACACAGTGCAGCTTGCCCCGGTCGGTCCGCGCACCAGCTGGGACCATCGGGCGCCGGAGAACGGCGAGGTCGATGTGATGCCGTTCGAAAAGGACCTCGTCGATATCGTCAACAAGTTCGTCTCCACCCAGGACAACGACCAGCGTGCCAGCCTGATGAAACAATTCCAGAAGATCTCGACGGAGCACGTCTACAATGTCGGCCTGACGGAATATCCCGGCGCGCTGATCGTCAACAAGCGCTTCTCGAACATTCCGCAGGGCACGCCGATCTTCATGTTCAACTGGGCCGAAGATTCGATCATCCGCGAAAGGGTCTTTGTCGCGGCCGACAAGCAGGCGAAATACGAATTGTTCCCCGAGGAGTTGCCCGGCAAACCCGGAGAGAAGGGGCCGATGAATTAGGTTTACCTCCCTGACTGAGAGACCTCCGGCCGCGCCGCTGGCGGGGCCGGACAAACCAACCTCCGGACGCAACCAAGGGCGCGATCGGCGAGACAAGGAAACGAACCGTCCATGCTGCGATTCCTGCTCACGCGCATAGCGTCGGCAATCCCGGTCCTCGCCATTTTGAGCCTGGCCACCTTTGCCATCATCCAAGCGCCGCCGGGCGATTATGCCGACTACATCCGCTCGCAGGCGATCAACCAGGGTGGAGCCTCCTTCGCCGAGGCCGACGCGCAGGCAAAGGCCTATCGCATCGAGCATGGTCTCGATAAGCCGCTGCCTCTCCAGTATCTCAACTGGATCGGTGGCATCGTCACCCGCGGCGATTTCGGCTACAGCCTGTACTACAACAAACCGGTCGCCGACGTGGTCGGAGAGCGCCTGCCGCGCACCCTTCTCCTGGCGCTGGTTTGCCATCTGCTGGCCTCGGTGCTGGGCATCACATTCGGCATATGGGCGGCGACAAGGCAATACACCTGGATCGACTCGACACTGTCGGCCATCTCTTTCCTCGGCATGACGGTGCCGCGCTTCCTGATGGCGCTGATCATCGTCTATCTCCTGGTGTTCCAGTTCAACGTGTCGGAGATCGGCTCATTCTTCTCGGCGCAATATGGTGGCGCGCCGTGGTCGTGGGCCAAATTCGTCGACCTGGTCAAGCATGTCTGGCCGGTGGTGGCGATCGCGACTTTCGGCGGCCTCGCCTACAATATGCGCGTCATGCGCGGCAATCTGCTCGATACGCTGAACGCGCAATATGTCGAGACGGCCAGGGCCAAGGGGCTGACGGGTGCCGCCGTCGTCATGCGCCACGCCGTGCCCAACGCGCTGCATCCGCTCATCATGTATCAGGGTGTGGTACTGCCCTATATGCTGACCGGCGAGATCGAGACCGCGATCATCTTCGCGCTGCCGACGGTCGGCCCGGCGATCGTCGGCTCCATGGCTGTCGGCGACGTCTATGTCACCGCCACCTTCATGATGGTGCTGTCGGCGACGCTGATCGTCGGCAACATCATCGCCGACATGCTGCTCGTCCTGCTCGATCCGCGCGTGCGCCAGTTCGGGGAGCGCTGAGATGCTGGCGCGCGATCCATCCCCTCCACCGCTGCCGGCCGAAGGGCCCATCGTCGCCAAACCGGCGCATGGCAACGAAAGCTACATCGCGCTTGTCTGGCGCCGGCTGAAGCGCTCCTGGACCGGCATGGCCGGGCTCTGGCTCGTCGTGCTGCTGCTGTTGATGGCCGTGTTCGCCGAGTTCATCGCGCCAATGGACCCGAAGGTCACGGATGTCGGCTTCGCTCCGCCGCAGGTGCCAAGCTTCCATGACAGAGACGGCGGTTTCACCGCACGGCCGAGGGTCTATGCGCTGGCCGATTCGGCGGACCTCGATCCGGTCACTTTTCAGCCCGTCGTCGGTCCCGACTACGACCATCCAAGGCTGCTTGGTTTCTTCGTGCATGGCGCGCCCTACAAGCTGTTCGGGCTGCTGCCGGCGGACCGGCATCTGTTCGGCTCGCTGAACGGCCATCCGGTGCATTTCCTGGGCACCGACAAGTTCGGCCGTGACGTGCTGTCGCGCGCCATCCATGGCTCGCGCGTCTCGCTGATGATCGCGCTGACGGTCGTCTTCATCATCACCGTCATCGGCACCACCGTCGGCATGGTCTCCGGCTATTTTGGCGGCAGGTTCGATGTCTGGATGCAGCGCTTCGTCGAACTGGTGCTCGCCTTCCCGCAGCTGCCGCTCTATCTGGCGCTGACGACGCTGATCCCGGTCACCGCTCCCACCAACGTCTTCCTGGCTTTCGTCATCATCGTCATGTCGGCCTTGGGCTGGGCGCAGATGTCGCGCGAGGTGCGCGGCAAGACGCTGGCGCTGGCGCGGATCGAGTATGTGCGCGCCGCCATGGCGGTCGGCGCCACCGACCGGCGCATCATCATGCAGCACATCTTCCCCAATGTGATGAGCCACGTGATCGTCGCCGTGACGCTGGCGATCCCGACCGTGGTGCTGCTCGAATCCTTCCTCGGTTTCCTCGGCTTCGCCGTCAAGCCGCCGCTGATCTCGTGGGGTCTGATGCTGCAGGACACCGCGACCTATTCCGTCATCGGCACCTATCCCTGGATCCTGTCGCCGGTCGGTTTCGTGCTCGTCACCGTCTTTGCCTTCAACGCGCTGGGCGACGGCCTGCGTGACGCCGTCGACCCTTATTGAGGTGCTGAGATGACCGTCGCGCTCGCCGAATCCTTCGCACCAACCGTCCGTCACGACCATGACGGACGCCAGGGCCAGCCGATCATCGATGCCCGCAACGTCGCCGTGGCCTTCAAGGTCGAGCATGGCGTCGTCGACGCGGTCAAGGACATCTCGTTTCAGCTCTATCGCGGCGAGACGATCGCCATCGTCGGCGAATCCGGTTCGGGCAAGTCGGTCACGGCGCGCACCGTCATGGGCCTGCTGTCGCGGCGCGCCACGGTGTCGCCCGGCTCGAGCGTCTGTTATGACGGGCAAAACATCCTGAAATTTCCCGAGAGCGCCCGGCGCAAGCTGCGCGGCAACCGCATCTCGATGATCTTCCAGGAGCCGATGAGCTCGCTCAACCCGATCTATACGGTCGGCAGCCAGATCGTCGAGGCGATCCGGGTGCATCGTAAGGTCAGCCGCAAACAGGCCTGGGCGCGCGCACTGGAACTTCTGCAGCATGTGCAGATTCCCGATCCCGCCGCGCGGCTCAAGCAATACCCGCACCAGCTATCGGGCGGGCAACGTCAGCGGGTGATGATCGCCATGGCGCTGGCCAACAATCCCGATGTGCTGATCGCCGATGAGCCGACCACAGCGCTCGATGTCACCGTCCAGGCGCAGATCCTGAACCTGATCCGCAGCCTGCAGAAAGAGCTGCGCATGGCGGTGATCCTGATCACCCACGACCTGACCGTGGTGCGCCAGTTCTCCGACTACGTCTATGTCATGCAGCATGGCGAAATGTGCGAGCACAACGTCACCGAACGGCTGTTCGCCAACCCACAGCACCCCTATACGAGACGGCTGCTGGCTTCAGAGCCGCATGGGCAGCCGAAGCCGCTGCCGGAGGGCTGCGGCACCATCCTCGAGGCGAGCGGCGTGCACGTCTCATTCATGCTGCGCCACGGCACCTTCCTGAAGCCGGACTGGCGAGAACTGGTCGCCGTCGACGATCTCAGCCTCTGCCTCTGCCGCCATGAGACGCTGGGGCTGGTCGGCGAGTCCGGCTCCGGCAAGACCACCTTCGGCCAGGCCCTGCTCCGGTTGATCGACGCCAAGCGCGGCGAGATCCGTTTCGACGGCAAGCCGATCCATGGCCTGTCGCGTGCCGAGATGCGGCCGCTGCGCTCGCGCATGCAGATCGTCTTCCAGGATCCGTTCTCCTCGCTCAACCCGCGCATGACGATCGGCCAGATCATCGAGGAAGGGCTGATCGTCAACAGCATAGGGGCGACGCGGCGCGAGCGGGTCGAACGGGTGCGCGACGCGCTGGTCAGCGCCGGCATGCCGGGCGATATACTGTCGCGGTTTCCGCATGAATTCTCCGGCGGCCAGCGGCAGCGCATCGCCATCGCCCGCGCCATCGCGCTCGAACCCGAATTCATCCTGCTCGACGAGCCGACATCGGCGCTCGACCTCTCCGTCCAGGCGCAGATCATCGACCTCCTGCGCAAGCTGCAGGACGAGCGCGGCCTCAGCTACCTCTTCATCTCGCACGACCTCAAGGTGGTGCGCGCACTGTGCCACCGCGTCATCGTCATGCAGAACGGCAAGATCGTCGAGCAGGGCCCCGTCGACGACGTCCTGTCCAATCCCAAGACCGCCTACACCGAACGGCTCGTCAGGGCCGCTTTCGACGTGGCCTGAAAATGTGCCGGAGGTTAGCATGACAAGAAATCCCAAGATCACGTTCATCGGCGCCGGCTCGACGGTGTTCATGAAGAACATTGTCGGCGACGTGCTGCAGCGCCCGTCGCTTTCGGGCGCGACGATCGCGCTGATGGACATCAATCCGCAGCGGCTGGAAGAGAGCGCCATCGTCGTCAACAAGCTGATCGCGACGCTCGGCGTCAAGGCGAAGACCGAGACCCATTCGGACCAGCGCAAGGCGCTGGCCGACGCCGATTTCGTCGTCGTCGCCTTCCAGATCGGCGGCTATGAGCCCTGCACGGTCACCGACTTCGAGGTGCCGAAGAAATACGGCCTGCGCCAGACGATCGCCGACACGCTGGGCGTCGGCGGCATCATGCGGGGCCTCCGGACCGTGCCGCATCTGTGGAAGGTGTGTGAAGATATGCTCGCCGTCTGCCCGCAGGCGATCATGCTGCAATATGTCAACCCGATGGCGATCAACACCTGGGCGATATCGGAGAAATATCCCGACATCAGGCAGGTCGGCCTCTGCCATTCGGTGCAGGGCACGGCGATGGAACTGGCTGAAGACCTCGACATTCCCTACGAAGAAATCCGCTATCGCTCGGCCGGCATCAACCACATGGCGTTCTACCTGAAGTTCGAGCATCGCCAGCCGGACGGTTCCTACCGCAACCTCTACCCAGATCTCGTGCGCGCCTATCGCGAAGGCCGCGCGCCCAAGCCCGGCTGGAACCCGCGCTGCCCCAACAAGGTGCGCTACGAGATGCTGACCCGGCTCGGCTATTTCGTCACCGAGAGCTCGGAACATTTCGCCGAATACACGCCCTATTTCATCAAGGAAGGGCGCCCCGACCTGATCGAGAAGTACGGCATCCCGCTGGATGAGTATCCCAAGCGCTGCATCGAACAGATCGAGCGCTGGAAGGGACAGGCTGAGGCCTATCGCTCGGCCGATCGCATCGAAGTCGAGCAGTCCAAGGAATATGCCTCGTCGATCATGAATTCGGTCTGGACCGGCGAGCCGTCAGTGATCTACGGCAATGTCCGCAACAATGGCTGTATCACCTCGCTGCCCCGCGATTGCGCCGCCGAAGTGCCGTGCCTGGTAGATGCCTCAGGCATCCAGCCGACCTATATTGGCGAGCTGCCGCCGCAATTGACCGCGCTGATGCGCACCAACATCAACGTGCAGGAACTGACGGTGCGGGCGCTGATGACCGAGAACCGCGAGCACATCTATCATGCGGCGATGATGGACCCGCACACATCAGCCGAACTCGATCTCGACCAGATCTGGTCCCTGGTCGATGATCTCCTGGCCGCCCACGGTGACTGGCTGCCTGCCTGGGCGCGGACGAAACGCAAGAGCGAGGCCGCCGCCTGATCGGCGGCGCCCGGCTCATTTCGAATCGTCGGGGTCCGTTTCTTCCTCGTCGTCGCGAGCCTTGATGACGTAAGCGCCCTTCAGCCAGCGATTGAGGTCGATGTCCTTGCAGCGCGTCGAGCAGAACGGGAAGGTGTCGCGCGCCGAGGGCTTGCCGCATTCGGGGCAGGGGCGCTTCGGGCGCAAGGGCGTGACTTTGGGATCGGAATTCACAGCCGGGGTCCCGCCAGCCAGCCGCCATGCACCTTGAAGCCCTCGCCGCTCAACAGCGCGACGGTCTCATAGAGCGGCAGGCCAACGATATTGGTGTAGGAGCCGACCAGCTTGACGACGAAGGCGCCGGCGAGGCCCTGGACGGCGTAACCACCCGCTTTGCCGCGCCATTCGCCCGAGGCGACATAGGCGTCAATCTCTTCGCGCGGCAGCCGCTTGAAACGCACCCGCGTCTCGACCAGCCGTTGGCGCAGCTTGCCACCCGGGGTGATCAGGCAGATGCCGGAATAGACCCGGTGCGAACGGCCCGACAACAGCCCGAGGCAGTTGGCAGCGTCGTCGAGGGTTTCCGCCTTGGGCAGGATGCGCCGTCCGACGGCAACCACCGTGTCGGCGGCCAGCACGAAACCTGGCGCGTAGTCGGCTTCGGTCTGCAGCGAGGCGAACGCCTTCTCGGCCTTTTCCCTCGACAGCCGCTTGGCCAGCGAGCGCGGATGCTCGGCACGCAACGGCGTTTCGTCGACATCGGCCGGCAGCACGCGGTCCGGCTCGATGCCGGCCTGCTGCAAGAGCTCGATCCGGCGCGGCGAACCCGAGGCAAGCACCAGCTTCTGCAAAATGCTCATCGCGGACCAGTCGGGCTTTGCTTACTTGAAACGATAGGTGATGCGGCCCTTGGTCAGGTCGTATGGCGTCATCTCGACCAGAACCTTGTCGCCGGTCAGCACGCGGATGCGGTTCTTGCGCATGCGGCCGGCCGTATGGGCGATGATTTCGTGTTCGTTTTCGAGCTTTACCCGGAACATCGCGTTCGGCAACAATTCCGTCACGACACCCGGAAACTCGAGGACTTCTTCCTTCGGCATTCGATACCTTTGCTTGGATGGTAGTTCCAGCACCCTGGCCGGAATTTCGGCGGAACCTATATGATAATCGTCCGCTTGTGAACACGCTTAATCCGTCGCGTTTTTTGCTCCTGGAAGCAGAAAACGTCGGCCTATGCGCACCTTCAGCCGCTCGCGCACGTCGCGATAACTAGCCATGATCTGTTCGCGGGTACCGCTGGCGTCGGTCGGGTCCGGCGTCGGCCAGTATTCGACCTCGACAGCGAGCGAGCGGGTGAGTTCAAGTGCGGCGTGGTGCGCTTCCGGCGCCAGCGTGACGATGAGGTCGAAATAGTCGTCCTCGAGATCGTCCATCGTCCTTGGGTGACGCTCGCCCAGCGTGAGACCGTCTTCGGCAAGCACCGCATCGACGAATGGATCGCGCTCGCCGGCGCGAACGCCTGCCGAAGCGACAAAGACGGTGGCCGGCAGCATGCGGCGCGCCAGTTGCTCTGCCATTGGCGAGCGCACGGCATTCATGCCGCACAGGAACAGGATCGAACGGGGCAGGGCGCCGGGTGCCAGGGCTAGCCCCGCCAGTGCAGTACGCAGACCAGCGTGAACAGCCGGCGCGCCGTATCGAAGTCGATGTCGATCTTGCCGGACAGCCGGTCCATCAGCGTCTGCGAACCTTCATTGTGCAGGCCGCGGCGGCCCATGTCGATCGCTTCGATGTGGCTCGGCGTCGAGGAACGGATGGCGTCGTAGTAGCTTTCGCAGATCATATAATAGTCCTTGACGATGCGCCTGAGCGGCGTCAGCGACAGGATATGGGTGACGACGGCGGTGCCATCCTCGCGCGCCACGGCAAACACCAGGCGCTGCTCGGCCAGCGACAGTTTCAGCCGGTAAGGGCCGTCGCCGCTGTCACTGACGGGCTGAAAACTGTTCTCCTCGATCAGGTCGAAGATCGCCACCGCGCGTTCATGCTCGACATCGGGTGTCGACCGGCCGATCGATTCATCGAGTTCGACATCGATCAGCCTGGCGCGGGTTTGATCGGGGCCAGACATCGCCGCCTACATGTTCAACCGTATGGCGACGGAGCGTCCATGCGCGTCAAGGCCTTCCGCCTTGGCCAGCGCAATCGCCGCCGGCGCCAAGATCCGCAACTGTTCCGGTCCAAGCTTGAGGATCGACGTGCGCTTGACGAAATCGAGCACCGACAGACCGGACGAGAAGCGCGCCGAGCGCGCCGTCGGCAGCACATGGTTGGAGCCGCCGACATAGTCGCCGATGGCTTCCGGCGTGTGGCGGCCGAGAAAGACCGCACCCGCGTTGCGCATCCGCGACAGGAAGCCCTCGGCGTCGTCGATGGCCAGTTCGACATGTTCGGCGGCGATGCGGTCGACCAGCGGCAGCGCGGCGTCGATGGTCGACACCTGGATCACCGCACCAAAATCACGCCAGCTCGCCGCCGCCGTCTCGGCGCGTGGCAGGCTCTGCAACTGGCGCTCGACGGCTTGTTCGACAGCGATGCCGAAGGCTGAATCGTCGGTGACCAGGATCGATTGCGCCGATGCATCGTGCTCGGCCTGGGCCAGCAGGTCGGCCGCGATCCAGTCCGGATCGTTGCTGCCGTCGGCCACGACGAGCACTTCCGACGGCCCGGCGATCATGTCGATGCCGACGGCGCCGAACACCTGGCGCTTGGCCGCCGCGACATAGGCATTGCCCGGGCCGACGATCTTGGCGACCGGCCTGATCGTTTCGGTGCCGTAGGCAAGGGCGGCGATCGCCTGCGCGCCGCCGACACGGTAGATTTCCGACACGCCTGATATGTCGGCCGCCACCAGCACCAGCGGATTGATGATGCCGCCCGGCGCCGGTACGACCATGACGATGCGCTCGACGCCGGCCACCTTGGCCGGCACGGCGTTCATCAGCACCGAGCTTGGATAGCTCGCCGTGCCGCCCGGCACATAGAGCCCAACCGCCTCGACCGCCGTCCAGCGCCAGCCGAGCTCGACGCCGGCGGCATCCGTATAGCGGTCATCCTTTGGTCGCTGCCGCTCATGATGCGAGCGGATGCGGTCGCGCGCGAATTCCAGCGCCTCGATCGTCTTTGGGTCGGCGGCCTTGTAGGCCTGGGCGATGTCGTCCTTCGAAACGGCGATGCCCAGTCCAGCCAGATCGGCGCGATCGAATTTCCGTGAATAGTCGATCAGCGCCGCGTCGCCCTCGGCGCGCACGCGCGCGATGATGGCGCCCACCGCTGCATCGACGTCGGCGGACACTTCCCGCTTGGTCAACAGGAAGGCGGCGAAACGCTGCTCGAAATCGGCGTCGGACTGACGAAGCGTGATGGCCATCGGACGCTCAGGCCTTGTGGATGGGGCGCGAGGTGGCTTCCCACGCCCCGCCGATGTCGGCAAGGCGGGCCTCGATGCATTCGACGTCGAGCATGATCGCACCGCCACCCGAGAAGATCAGCTCGACGATGCCGGCCGGCTTGCTGATCTCGATGAAGCTGATCGCCAGCAGAGACAGGACTTCCGCAGGCTTGTCGCGGTCGATACCGCTGGTCTTGGCGCCGAGCACGCGGTCGAAATGCAGCACGGCCTGCCGTCGCTCATTGTGCTGGCGAAACAGGCCGGATTTTGCTTCCCAGACGAAACGGTTCATGGTCAGCAGGAAACGCTTGGCCGCAGGCAGGAATTCGAGGTCGCTGACTTTCAGCACGGCGTCCTGGACGTGGGCCGAAACGATGCTCAGGTCCTGGTCGTCTAGCGCGATAAGCTTAAGGCCGGTCATGCGGATTTCGCACCTGAAGGTTGATTGTTCAGCCTTCTGTTAGGCGGTCTTGGCGATCGGTGCAACCGCACCAACAGCTGCAGGTCTGCGCTGCCCCTCATCGCCCTGCCGGGCACTTCTCCCCGTATAGTGACGGGGAGAAGGACGCTGCCGCGAAGGATCTCGCCAATCTCCTGCGTTGCTGGAGAGGAGCCGAGGTCGCGGGCTACGCCGAAATCCGCTCGATCACCGCGCCGCAGTTGGACAGCTTTTCTTCCAGCCGCTCGAAGCCGCGGTCGAGGTGGTAGACACGGTTGACCGTGGTCTCGCCTTCCGCCGCCAGGCCGGCGATGACCAGTGACACCGAGGCTCGAAGATCGGTTGCCATGACCGGCGCGCCCTTCAGTTTCGGCACGCCGTCGACGATCGCCGTCTGGCCCGAAAGCGTGATATGAGCGCCGAGCCGCGCCAGTTCCTGCACATGCATGAAGCGGTTCTCGAAGATCGTCTCGGTGATCCGCGACTTGCCCTTGGCCATCGTCATCAGGCCCATGAACTGCGCCTGCAAATCGGTCGGGAAGGCCGGAAACGGCGCTGTCGTCACGTCGACCGGCGAAATGCCGGCGCCGTTGCGCCTCACACGAATGCCGGAATTGGTCGGCGTGATCTCCGCACCCGTCTGCGCGATCACGTCCAGTGCCGTCTGCAGCAGATCCGCACGCGCACCTTCGAGCACGACGTCGCCGCCGGTCATGGCGACGGCCATGGCATAGGTGCCGGTCTCGATGCGGTCGGGGATGACGCGCACGCGCGCGCCCGACAATGATTCGACGCCGTCGATGGTGATTGTCGGCGTGCCGGCGCCGGCAATCTTCGCGCCCATGGCATTGAGGCACTCGGCGAGGTTGACGATCTCGGGCTCGCAGGCGGCATTATCCAGCACCGTCTCGCCCTTGGCGAGCGCCGCGGCCATCATCAGCACATGGGTGGCGCCGACCGAGACCTTCGGGAAGGTATAGCGGTTGCCGACTAGCCGGCCATTCCTTGTCTTGGCGATGACATAGCCGGTATCGACGTCGATATCGGCACCCAGCGCCTGCAGGCCCTCTAGGAACAGATCGACCGGCCGCGTGCCGATGGCGCAACCGCCCGGCAGCGACACTTTGGCCTCGCCCATGCGGGCCAGAAGCGGGCCGATCACCCAGAACGAGGCGCGCATCTTCGACACCAGCTCGTAAGGCGCCGTAGTGTCGACGATGTTGCGGGCGGAGAAATTGATGGTGCGCGAATAGCCCTCATTCTGCTTCTCGCGGCGGCCATTGACCGAATAATCGACGCCGTGGTTGCCCAGGATGCGGATCAGTTGCTCGACATCGGCCAGATGCGGCACGTTTTCCAGCGTCAGCGTGTCGTCGGTCAAAAGCGAGGCGATCATCAAAGGCAGCGCCGCGTTTTTCGCGCCCGAGATCGGAATGCTTCCGGAGAGCTTGTTGCCCCCGACAATTCTGATGCGATCCATGGAAGAACGTCCCTCTCGGCCAAAAAGGGCCGGTTCAATCGTTTGAGTAGCGGCCCGTCTAGACCATTGGCCAATCTGGTTCAAGAATTACGCTGGTTCAAGAAATGGGATTTCGCCCACCCCGGGCCAAGAGTGGCCGATTTGAGTTAATCTTTTTGTATTTCCTTCGATGCAGCGAGCCCGTCCGGCCGCTCGTCGGCATCGCCGGTCCGCCGCGAGCGTGACTGCGCCTTGCGCTTCTGCAGATTGGCGCGCAATTGCTCGGCCAGCCGATCCTTGCGGATTGTTGCGCTGTTTTTCGGTGGACCATCCTTTTTCACTGGAATTGCCTTGTCGTCCATCGCCCCGTCGCCGCCGGCGACCCACCAGCTTGCTGTTCAGGGATAGCCAACATTGTGGCACTGCCATGTCATTAAAAGCTATCCGGCAAAGGCTTTCACAGAAGCGTTGCGCTTGGCCTTGCGCTTGCCGGTTCGATATGGCAGAAGCCCCGCCATCAGCGGCTGCGGTAGCTCAGTGGTAGAGCACTCCCTTGGTAAGGGAGTAACCAAGACGGCACCAGCCTGTTTTCCCAAGCCATATCATCAGCTTAGGTGCCCACCCGATTTCGCCTGGTGCAAGGTCTCGGTGCCAGTTTGGTTCCGTCGTCACCGTTGGCCGGTTTGCGCGGCTTCTTCTTCCCGAACACTTTGTCGATAACGCCGTTGCCCTTCTCGGCGTGGGTGTAGTTTTCCATGAGCAGCTTCTTCGTCTTCCAGCGGCCTTTCGCGGCAGTAGTTGCCACGTCGACGCCGTGCCTGACGATCATCTCGGTGGCGAAGCTGTGGCGGCCTGGCTGGTGCGTCCCGAGATAGGGCAGCCCCGCCAGCTTGCAGATGCGCTTTATGTCCCTGTAGACCGAGCCGCGACCCATGTAGCCGAACAGCCTGCTATTGGGCTTCTTTGCACCCCGTCCGCTATGGCGCTCACCTGATCGCTTGTGTTTCCATGGGATGCGCACCTCCCACGCGGCCAATCTTTCGTGCTTCCACTCGCGGAGCTGCTGGATCTCGTAGACCATTTCGATGGTGAGGTCGGCCTCGCCATCCTCGCCGTTCTTCGTCTCGCGGAAGATCACCTTGCGGTTGATCAGGTCGATGTCCGGAGAATCGTCTTCCAGATCGATCGCCTCGGAAACTCGCGCGCCGGTCTGGAACAGGAACAGCATTAAGGCGCTGAGCCGGGGATCGTCGCTGTGATCCCGGAACGTGTCGATGTAGGAGCGGTCGACAGCCCGCTTTGGTGGCGCGCTCGATCGCCGCGCGTCTCGATCGTTCTTCGAATAGCCCTTGATCATCATCTCGCGGCACTTACCCTCATCAGCCGCGAAATTGATGACTGCCCTGGCTGGGATCACCGCCTGGCGATTCCAAGTGGTGTAGACTGCTGTCGGATAAAGGAGCTTCGCGGCGGCCCTCACGTCCGACCCGGTCATCTCCGAGATCCTGGTGTCTTTGAAATGCTCGAGGAGCGGCAGAATGAAGCGGTCGTCCTTGCCGGCGTTGAGGTATAGCTCGACCGCCTCGGCGAAGGTGTAGCGATCTTTCGGGTCGAGATCGATTTCCTGTTGCGCACGGTTTTCGAGGTTCAGGCGGACTTTGTCCGCTTCCCTTTGGTCAGTTTTGCCCGAACTCTCATGAACGCGCCGCTCGCCTTCACGGGTTGGGACTGTGCCGGTGAGCCAGTAGAACCGGCCACGCTTGTAGAGGGTGATCGGCATGACTTACTCCACAAAAACAACTCGTCGATCTGCCGAGGCGAGATCAGTATCTGCTTGTTGACCTGGTAGCAGAGCCCGGCCGCGATCGCTTTCTCGCGCAACGACCTCGCGGACATACGCAACCCTTTGTCGTGAAAAAGCGACGACCAGTACTCTGGCGTCTGGGCGACGGTCAGCACCTCGGGAGGCTCGTCGTTCATGATGGCTCGAAGCAGAGCCGATCGACCGCCGTCACCATCATGAGCTTGGTCTCAATCTCTTCGAAATCTTCATCCTCGGGTGCCCGTTCGTGGGCATCGATGCGCGCAAGCTCGTCGCGTTCTTCGCAGAGCCACTCGTATCGGCTCTCGTCGCCGTCGAAGAACGGCGTGAGATCATAATTGCGGTGCATGCGCGCCAGCTCCTCGCCGTCGGGCTCCAGCCAATAGGGCATGCTCCAGTCAGGCGGTGTCGTCTTCCATGCGTCGTAGCTAGCCCAGGGATTACCGAGCATCGGAGGGCTCCGCGACCAACCAGGTCTGAGAATTTCCCTTGAAGCCGAAAAGGCTGTCGCCGGCCTCGACCACGGCGACAGCCCCATCACGCACCGCCGCGTGAACAACATGCTCGGGGATGGCCAGAAAAGGCCCTTCGAACCACCAACGCCTCTGGCCACTGGAGAAGCCGAGGTGGAGGTGATCGCCCTTAGCGAGCCGTTCGACGACGGTGCGGACGTTCATTGTCGTGCCTACTGGAAAGCGCGACGGGCGCCGGCCTTGGCGCGGATCGGCAAGACCTTCGGATGCCGACCTAGGCCGGTCGATTTCGCCAGCGCCGAGCGCTTGGCCGAGTAATTCGGCGCGACCATCGGATAGTCGCCAGGCAGGTTCCACTTGGCGCGATACTCGTCAGGGGTCAGGCCGTAGCTGCGGAGGTGCCGCTTCAAGGTTTTGAAGCGCTTGCCGTCCTCCAGGCAGATGATGTGGTCGGGAAAGATCGACTTCTTCGGGTTGACGGCCGGCTCCTGGCGGGGGGTCGCGTTGACGATCTCCGGGCTGTCGAGCTTGTTGACCGCGCCGCTCACGCTGGCGATCAGGTCGGGCAGCTGGGCGACCGGCACCGGATTGTTGGCGATATAGGCCGAGACGATGCCGGCAGTCAGTTCGATGAGGCGTAGGCTCTTGTCTTCCATGTTCACTCTCCGTGGTAGGGGTTGGCGTCGTGGGGCTTAGAAACCCCGATGCGACCTGGTTGCGAACGTTGCCGCTCGAAGCTGGGCGAATGGAGAAGCTCGACCTCCATCATGCCGGGATAGCAGGCGGCCGAGCGCGGACGGATTTGCTGCTGCATCGCTCGGCGATCGACGGTGGCGTATCCGTGCAAAAGCAGGAACGCCTCGAGCGCGTCGACGGTATGGGCAGGCCGCGTGATCAGGCGCTCGAAACTCAGCCTCAGATTGGGAAGCCGGCCGAGGCCTACCGCCGCCATGTTCAAGGGTCGATCGCGGCGCAGGCCGGCGACGAAGACGCGCATGGATTTCCGATTGTTGGCCACCGGCATTCGGATACCGTCGAGCATCTTCAACTGTGATCTGGCCTGCTCTTGCGGGTCTCGATCGAGCCAGATGACGACATGGCGAGGCATCGGGCCAATGGGCAGGTCCGCCGGCGTGACGAGCTTGATCGCCTTGCCGCGAAGTGCCGAGAACGCCTTGGGATCGAACCGGCCAAACATGCTGTCGTTCGTCTCGAAATCCGGCCACTCGCCCACGCAGGGGATGCCGCCGGCGTGCAGCATCTGCATCATCAACGATGTTCCGCATCTACCTAAGCCGGCCACGACGATTGCGGGCAACTCGTTCATTTCTGGTTCTCTGGTGTGGCCAAATCGTTGCATGATGTAACCATTTTGGTTACAATGAAGTCAAGTAGAAAAGCCGTCTATTTGACGCCGGCGGGCGTCGAGGCAGAGAATTTCAGCTTGTTGTGCGGGGGAAGGCCCCTGGGTGGTCGGCAAACATGATCTCGGCTTGCCAGTGTCGGCGCAGCTTGTGTACCAGCCGACGAAACGCCTGCAGGGTCTTTCGCACCAGCCATGGCCTGTTCACTAAGTTCCCTGGGAAACGAGGATCACTGTGCAGGGTGAGCGTAGGCAATTCGACCAGGTCGGACCCTTCGGCGTAGAAGACATTTGTCTGAACACAAAGGGCTGGGATCACCTGATAGGATTTCAGACTGCCGGCTATTCCACAGGCGGGGTTGAACTTCACATGGTCGACCGCATCCGAGAATACTCTCGTGAGCGCTAATAGGCGCTCGGCCGCCACTTTCGAAAGAATGTATCCGCCGGAGCCAAAAGCAAAGCTCCGCAGAAGCACCAGTTTGAAGGCACCCGGCAGCGGAGATACGGCGCGGTCAAGCCACACTCTTCCGCCGACCGTTTCAATCTTCACGATGTCCGCGCCCGCTGGAATCCAGCAGGTGTCCTGCCCCAGGAACAGACCTGCCTGCCTCGAGATCAACAGGTCGTCCTCGAAAACGCAGCCGTAGGCGTCCGCGCCCGACACGATCCGCTCCCAGCACTTGCGGTGGCTCAGGAAGCAGCCGACCTCTTCTGGGGTCATCGCGGCGGCGCCAACGACGGGCCTGTAGACGTCCGATAACTCGGCATCGCTGAGGAGACGTCCGTCCACCGCCGGAACGCGTTCGAAGTCCGCTCCGATTGAGTTGAGGCGGTCAGCCATCCGCTGCATCCTGCCGGGGCTGCGGTCCAGGTTGATGATGTAGGATTTCATGATTTTATGCTGATCGACAGCTTTGCTGAAAGATCAGACTTCATCGGACAATTTTGAAGCGTTGGCGTGGAAAGTTTTTTCCGATTGTCTCCTGGCTTGGTAGAAGTGGATAAATGCTCGCCTCCTTCTGGTATGGAAGCTCGCGGAAATGTATGAGCAAGAGGCGAGACCGATAACAACAAGTGCGATATCGCTGTGAAAAATAACATGAAATATTAGAATTGGCACAAGAACAGCTAAGGCCAACTGGAGCAAGGTTGCAACTAGATCGGCAAGCATCCTGTTTTTTGGAAGAAAGTCTTCCATCTGCGGCGGAATCAATCTGTTCTTATCCCAAAACTGGTCGACGCTGATGGGTTCCTGGGACATGCTCGTTGAGTCCGGAAGGTGCTTGTCAGGTCGGATTATCCGCGCACAGTCTTGTTGTCTGTGCACGTTTGGCATGGTTTGCTTCACTTCTGGGTGATGGCTCACAGGAGCGATCCTTGCGGGTCGGAAGGCAGCGTTGAGCCGGCAACCTTGGGCGCCTGGCCGAGCATCCATTTCGCCGGCTCGACTGGCTTGCCGTTCTTCGCGAAGGGCACGAGCCGCTTCCAGTTGAAAAACCCGAGTTGGCCGGCCACAGAGATGAACTCGACCGGGCGCGCGTTGGCGCTGATCAGCCCCTTCGGGCCGAAGAACCACGGGCTATCGAACTCGGTCACGATGTCGACGATGGTGCCGACGCCCACGATCCCGCCGCGCTCCAGCTCGGCCGGCGGCGGACATTGAAAGCCGAGGGACCGCAGAGATCGGCGCAGTCCTCGTATTCGTCGCGCGTCATGCCGGTCGAGGCGTGGATTGCGAAATCGCCGCGGAATTTCAGGCCGGGGTTGGCTGCTTTCCAGGACCGGTTTTCGACCGGCTTCCACTGGTGCGCCACCGCGAAGGCCCACGGCTGGCGGACCGAGAGCGCGAGCTTCGGCAAGTCGTTCATGGCTCGCTCCTGGTGATCAGTTTCGGTTGGATCTTGCCCTTCTTGGGCTTGGTCTCGACGGCGATCGGGACACCCGGCCGCTGAGCGAAGATTGTCTGCAGCACCTTGCGCACCTGGTCGGCGCCGGGCGCGTCGGTGGCGAGGATCATCAGCGCCGCATCGGCGAGCGCCTTATTAATGCGGTGGGAAGCGCCGTCGCAGCGGGCGCATTGGTGCACGAAAAGGTGATCGGGTTTGCGCGCGGTGACATTGGTTCATGCGCGGCATGAGAGGACGCCCCCCGACCAGCGGCTAATCAACAGCCTTTGGGTTCAGCAATGAACTGGCGGTATTTCGGGGTTGCCTTTGCGAAGAATTATAACCACGGCGTCCTTTCGCGCCGCGGATCGATACGAGGCTTGGTCGTCCATCCTGGCCGATCTCGGTCTGGGTAGTGACCCGCCGCAAGGCGTGGCCGACTATCGTGCGAGCGTCACCGCCTCCATCTCGGCAGCGCTTACCAAGCTTACGTTTGACTTCGACAGTTCACCCGTACGTCGTCTGCGCGCCCATATCCGCAAGCTCGAATGGGGCCAGTATTGGATCTACCGCGAAATCGGGAGTGGTTCTCATGTTCAATTCGGGGATCGTGAGTTTAACACCTTGCCGGGTGACCTTATGGTAGCCGATGCCGACACGCCGTTCCGAGCCTTGGCAAAGCACAGATATCTCCATGATGCATGGATGATTCCGCGTGCCATCATGGATCGGCATTTACCGCCCTTGCCGCGCCCGCTGGCAATTCATCTTCCCGGTTCGCTCGGCGTGTCTCATCTGATCGTCGCCTATCTCGACGCGTTGTCGATGCAGGACGATTTTTCGGAAGCTGTCAGCATGCTGGCGTCGGATCACCTGGCGCGGCTGATCGCCGTTGCCTGCGGCAGCGTCTCGAGGGAGCATGGCGAGGCGCTGCGGGCGGCGAAGCTGCAGCAGGCACGGAGCTATGTCGAGCAGAACCTTTCGGCGCATGATCTCAATCCGGAGAAGACGGCCGCGGCGCTGAAAATTTCGCTGCGCCAGCTTCATCTCTACTTCGAGCCGAGCGGTGAAAGCTTCGGCCAGTATGTACGCCGGCGGCGGCTCGAAGAGTGCCGGGCTTCCCTGCTGAATCCGCTTTCCGCCGGCCGTCCGGTCACCGACATCGCGTTTGCCTGGGGCTTCTCCAGCCTGCCGACCTTCTATCGCGCCTTCGGTGACGCCTTCGGCGCCACGCCCCGCGATCTGCGGGCGCAAGCCTTCGAGCAACGCAAATCGGACCAGGAGGAATGAGCCTGCACACAACTGCGTGTATGCAGCGTTTCAGCCTTGTATGTCATCGGCATGATCGCGTTATAGATCGAGGCTGGTGAGCAGCAGCCTATGACGCAATCGCCTGATGACGGGACTATGAGTTGGTCGACCGATGCTGTCGATGAGGCCGACCGTTTTGCCTATTGGCGCGAAGTGCTCAGCGCCAACCTGATCGGCGACACGCCGGAGGCGCCGCCCGAGGATCGCAAGGCGTTCGCGGGCGCGTTCACCCGCGTCCCGATCGCCGACACCGGCGTGATGCAGTTACGGGTGAAATTCAGGGCACTGCGCACCAGCCGCACGCAGCACGACATTCGCAACACGCCCGGAGACGGGATTTTCCTGTTCCGGGCCATCAGCCATCCCGTTGGTTTTCACTTCTCCGATAGGGAAGGGTTTGTCTCCGTTCCTGGCCAGACCAGCATCGGCGGCCTGGACCGTGAACGCTTCGCCATCCCGGCTCAACCCGGCGAATGCAGCGTCGAAGTCTTGCGCCTCCCCAGCGCTTCGTTCCGCGGCGTCCTCGACAATCCCGAGCGTCTGGAGCCGCGTCTTATCGCGGGCTCGACGGGCGCCGACACGTTGCTGCATGGCTTCTTCCAGTCCTTCATGCGCGAACTGCCGCGCCTCGATGCGCTTGAGCGCGGCTCGGCGCTTGGGACGCTGACCAATCTGGCTATCCTCGCGCTGAGGCGGGACCGCAAGGCCGAGGAGCCCCAGCGCGAAGCGGTGCGTGCCGCACGGCTGCAGGCGGCGCGGGACTACCTTGCGCGCTACGGTGCGGACCCGGCCCTGTCGCCGGGCAGCGTCGCGGCGGCACTCGGCATGTCGACACGCCCAGTTGCACACACTGTTCGAACCGACCGGGACGAGTTTTTCGCGCCACCTTGCCAGCGAACGCGTGGGGCACGCGGTACGTGCCCTAAGATACGATACTCTGCGCAGCGTCACCGACATTGCGTTTGCCTGCGGCTTCGAATCGCTGCCGACTTTCTACCGGACGTTTCGGGCGATCACCGGCATGACCCCGACGGAACTGCGCGCAGCCACTTTGAGCCTGTAAGCTAAAACCCTGATCTCTGCACGATTTGAGAGTTGAGGCTGCGCGGGCCGAGAAGACGCAGACCCTCTTTTGCGCGAAATTGCCCTCCTATTCCGCGATCGAAAAACGCGGACGGTTCGTTCTGCGGGGCATGATGACGACCAATCAGACCATCGGCGCCTTCCGCGCATCGTGCGGCCTCTCGGCCCTGCGATGAACCGATCGAGCAACACGGCCGCATTCCCTCAGCACCGAAAGTATCCTATGATCATTGTTCGCGACACAACAAACTTTCGCAGATCGCGCCTTCTCGCCTCGGTCTTGCTTGGCTCCACGGCGATGGTCGTGCTGGCAATGACGAGCGTGGCCATGGCGGATGAAACCTGGATCGGGACGATGTCGCCCGACTGGTTCGACGCATCGAACTGGTCGACCGGGATTGTTCCAACGGCTGCGGTCGGTGTCGTTGTGGACAGGGGCGGCGCGGCCGGCACCGGATTGCCCAGCGACATTACGGGCAGCAGCGCCAGCGCGGCCGCCGTGGCCATCGGCCTCGACTCGTCGGGTTTGGTTACCGTGAACAGCAACGGCTCTCTAACGACGACCGGAAACATCGCGCTCGGCGTGAACGCCGGGTCCTATGGCAACCTCGGTGTTTATGACGCCGGAACGGTCACCAGCAGTGGGTCTCTGGTTATCGGCGCTCTCGGGACGGGTGACGTGACATTCCAAGACCCAGGGACGCAGGCAACCTTTTCCCACGACGTAGAGGTTGGGAGCGGCAATACAGGCTCGCTATCGATCCAGAATGGCGCCACCCTGACGGACAGGGCCGGCTATATCGGCGTGAATCCAGATGTCGGTGGTACGGTTACTGTGAATGGCGCCGGTTCGGTTTCTGTTTGGAATAACAATGCCGGCCTGTTTGTCGGCTACGCCGGCACAGGTGCGCTGACCGTCTCTAACGGCGGCATGGTGACGGACACCGACGCTGATATTGGCTACCAACCGACTGCCAACGGTGCGGTAACGGTGGAGGACGATGGTTCGACGTGGACCACCAGCGGCAACCTCTTCGTTGGGCATGGCGGTGCTGGTGAGCTGGACGTTGAAAATGGCGGACAGGTCTCGGTGGGGGGCGCCACCACGATCGGTGCGAATGCCGGATTTACTGGCTTTGTCGGAGTGAACGGCGCGGGCTCGGTGCTAACGGTTGGGGGCTTGCTGACCGTCGGCAATCTGGGTGGAACCGGCAATTTGAAGATCGGCGGAATGGGCGAAGTCGACGCAGCCGGCGTCACGGTAGGCGGCAGCGTCGGCTCGGACGGGACCGTCATCGTTGATGATGCGACGCTCGGTGCCCCTGCCGGCCCAGTTCTCATCGGTTTATCTGGCACCGGCACGATGAACCTCCAGGATGGGGGCACCTTGCACGCTCAAAGCCTCGACCTCGGTGCCAATGCGAACTCCAGCGGAACCTTGAACATTGCCGATGCGGCTTCCCAGGCCTACGTCACCCAAGGCATCGTCGTCGGCGATGCCGGCACAGGCTCCCTGTTGGTCCACGGCCTCTTTCAATCGGGCGAAGCCACCATCGGTGCCCAATCCGGCTCGACAGGCACCGCCACTGTCGATGGTTCGGCCGCTTGGGCGGTCCAAAATGACCTCCTTGTTGGCGAGGACAACGATTCGTCGGGCACGCTCACCGTTTCGAATGCCGGCCAGGTGTACGTTGTTGGCACCGCGGAACTCGGCGTTTTCGCAGATTCCACCGGAACCGCGACCGTTACCGACGCGGACTCGGCGCTCAAGATTAAGGACAATCTGTTTGTAGGTGAAGGCGGCAATGGTGAGTTAAAAATAAAGAATGGCGGCGTGGTTACGGCGGAAGCCCTCACCTTTGTCGCCCAGGACCACGGCTCGACCGGTGAACTCGCCGTCGAGGACGCGGGTTCTGCATTCAATGCGACGGGCAACATCTTTGTCGGCGGCGATGGTACTGATCCCACCGGCGGCACTGGCACGATCGCCGTGAGCAAGGGCGGGGCAATCAACGCATCAGGTGCGTTAGACATAGGCGTCGCGGCTGACGCTTCCGGCACCGTTACGGTCGATGGCACGGGTTCGAAAATCACCGCCGCCCTCATCGCGGTAGGCGCGTATGGTAGCGGCACGCTGTTCATAAATAATGGCGGCGCCGTCATCGCTCCGCTCCTGGCTATCGGCGAGACGGCGACAGCGACGGGCACTGTGAGTGTTTCCGGTCCTGGCTCATCGATCTTCGCGACCGGTGTGGTCACGGTCGGCGATTATGGCTCCGGCACCCTGAACATTTCGGACGGTGGTCTGGTCACCGCGGCTTCGGGCTTGAGGATTGCGGTAAATGCAGGTTCCACCGGCGTATTGAACATCGGCGGCGGGGTTGGGTATCAAGCGGACGCGCCCGGCACGCTGTCGGCACCGGTGGTGGTCTTCGGTGCCGGCATGGGCAGCCTCAATTTCAACCATACCTCCGCGAACTACACCTTCGCATCGACAATCATCGGCCTCGGGACGATCAACCAGCTCAGTGGCAAAACTACCCTGACCGCCGATTCAGACAGCTTCACAGGACCGACCAACGTCACCGGCGGGCGACTTGCCGTCAACGGCTCGTTGTCGAACTCCATCGTGACTGTTTCTGGCGGCGGCATTCTAGGTGGCAACGGCACGGTCGGCGGTATCGTCGCCAAGTCCGGCGGCATCATCGGCCCGGGCAATTCGATCGGCACGCTCACCGTCGATGGCAATGTCAACCAGGCGTCGGGTTCGACCTATCAAGTCGAACTTAATTCAAGCGGCCAGTCGGATTTGCTTCACGCGGTCGGAACCGCCACCGTGGACAGCGGAGCTGTTCTCGAAGTTACCAAAACGGATGTTGTGCCCTATGTTGTCGGCACCCAGTACACAGTCGTGCAAGCCAACGGCGGTGTCAGCGGAGCCTATTCGGTCACCAACGGCGACATCTCAGCCTTCGTTGGCCTGGTCGAGCATGAGGATCCTACCCATGTCTATCTCGACGTAGAGAAGACAAAATCTTTTGCCTCCGCCGGGTCGACGCCGAACCAAGAAGCCACCGGCGCAGGCGTGGACAGCATCGGCAGCGGCCCCGTCTACGACGCCATCCTCGACAGTCCGACCGAGGCGCAGGCGCAAGCTGCCTTCGACCAGCTTTCGGGCGAGGTGCATGCATCGGCCAAGGGCATCTTGATAGACGACAGCCGCTTTGCCCGCGATGCGGCGCTCGACCGGCTGCGCGACGCCTTCGATGCCGTCGGCGCGGTCGGCACTCCGGTGCTGGCTTATGCCGATGGCGAGACCACGCAAGCGCTCCCCGACACCGACAGCTTCGCGATGTGGGGTGGAGGTTTCGGCGCTTGGGGATCGCATGATGGCGACGGGAACGCCGCCTCTATCAAGCGCGACATTGGCGGTCTGCTCGCCGGTGGAGACGGGCTTATCACCGACACGTTCCGGCTTGGCGTGCTCGGCGGCTACAGCCATTCGACCTTCCAGGTTGTCGATCGCAGTTCCTCCGGCTCGAGCGACAATTACCATCTCGGCCTCTATGGCGGCACGCAGTGGGGCAATCTCGCCTTCCGCTCGGGCGCGGTCTACACATGGCAGGATATCAGCACTGATCGCTCGGTTGCGTTCCCTGGCTTTGCGGACTCACTTAAAGCGAAGTACAGCGCCCGTACCGCACAGGTTTTCGGAGAGTTCGGTTACCGCGTCGACGTTGGCAAGACCGACGCCGGCAAGCTCGCCTTCGAGCCTTTCGCCGACCTAGCCTATGTCAACCTAGCCACCGATGGCTTCAGCGAGACGGGCGGCGCGGCGGCGCTGACCAGCCAGGCCGACACGACCGGCGTCACCTTCAGCACGCTCGGTCTGCGCGGCTCCACCGAGATCGCCATCGGCAATGGAACGACTGTCTCGGCACGGGGCATGCTGGGCTGGCGCCATGCCTATGGCGACACCACGCCGCTCTCGACGATGGCCTTTGCCGGCGGCCTGCCGTTCACCATAGCTGGCGCGCCGATCGCGGAAGAGGCCGCTGTGGTCGAAGCCGGTCTCGACGTCAGCCTGTCGCCCGGCGCCACCCTCGCCATCGCTTATAGCGGCCAGTTCGGATCACACCTTACCGACCAGAGCATCAAGGGAACGTTGGGAGTGAAGTTCTGAGGGACCGACGGGAGACGCTGGCAGTCGAGTTCGTTGTGATGGCACACAAGGCGTGCCGCCGTCCACCGGAGCCGTCGACAGGCTGTCATGGGACCATTTCAGGGCCACCCGGGAGATGCCGGCACAGCGCCGTGCAAAGTCGATCACCTTCATGCCAGCATCGCCGGAAAGGAGCGCATCACCGGAACCCTCGATTGAGCTTGGGGAATGGCCTCGACTGCAGCTTCTGACCGGGGATCTTCCTCTTCGGTTTTCTATTTTGGCCGGTGCGCCCCTCGAGGCGCTTGAGCTTGGCGATCTCGGGCACGTCGACCTTGGCTGTCTTGATGCCGTGGGTCGGCTTGTTGAGGGCGATGATGAACGCCAGCGCGCACGATGGCGGGATCGTGTCTTTGGCCTGCTCGTCCCACCGTCGCCGTTGGAGGGCAGGATCGTGATCGAACTGAACGCCGTCGAGAGGATTGAGCCGCGCGCCACCGGGTTCCTTGCCCAACTGGCGCACGACGATCTCCAGCTTTTCCTTGGTCGTAAGCTGCCGCGGCCGCCACTTCACCGGAGGTCCTAGAACTTGGGCGCCGTGGTCGGGCAGCATGGCGATGCGGCCGGCCACGTCAGCCACCGTGCGAGGAGATGGCAGTCAACCGACGAGCCTTGATCTGGTCTGCCAAACTGCGGCTGTCGGCGTCGTTCTGGAAGCGAGCTTCCACATCGAACTCGGTCCAGATATCCTCGACCTCGGCTTCGCTCTGGGTGCTGATGAGCCCGATCTGCAAGTCCTCGAAGAACTTGCCGTAATTGAATGACTTGCCTTGGCCGTAGTCGAATGGCTCGGGTTCCGCCACCTCGGCGCCGTCGTGCATCCCCTCGATGTCTTTGTCGAATCCGTTGTCGGGAATGGTGTCGATGCCGGTGGGCGCATCTGGGCTCGGCGGCTTGGGTGGCGATGGCGGCATGAGCCTCGCCTTGGGTGCAGGTTCGTCGTCGTGCTCGATCGATTCGCCGGCGATCTCGCGAGCTTCGAACTCGTCGCGGATGCCGCCCAGGACATCGCCGAAAAGCTCACGAAGGCAGAAGCCGGCGGCTCGCCACTGCTTCATTCGCTTGGGGTGGCGAGACCACACTGCGTCATTGGGGACATCGCCCCATTCCTGCCTACCGTCCTTCCACACCTTGCCGCGCCGCGTCAGGCGCTCGTCCCAAAGACCGGCCTTCTTGGCGTCAGCAACCGAAAAGGCCTCGACCTTCATTTCGCCTGTGTCGGAGCGCACCGCCTTGCACCAACCGATCGTCCGCTCGTCAACCGTGTTCATCTGCGCGACGACGTCTTTGTGCAGGCCGAGATTGAGGAGCGCTTCCTTCGACGCCTCTCGAAGATATCCCAGCTCCAACGATTTCACTCTGCCCGACTTGCGAACGACGTTGATCAGGCCGTCGCCGTATAGCGCTGGTTTGCCGCCAATGACGGTGAAGGATCGAAGCGCCACCATGGGAGGAAGGCCGAGTTCCGCGCCCGACATGATGACGATCGCGACCGCGCTGGTCCCCTTTTTGCCCCAACGCTTCCAGGCATCGTCGCCGGCATCTTCGTTGGGCTCTCGGCCGACGAGGGCCTGAGGTGCCAAACCGGCCTCAACGATCATGGTCGAGAGGCGCCACGTCTCCTCGATCGACTGTGGGATGATGGCGCTGATCGCACCGCCGACCATAAGAGCCGGTATCTGTGCCCGTTCGTTCATTTCCAATCCTCGGGGTTCCAGTGGTTGACGCGCCAGGTGTGGCGCATTGCGTCGTGTTCGATCCGCATGTCGTTCCATGCGAACCAGAGGGCGGACCGGATTCCGCGCTGTAGCGTCCCGAAGAAGGCCACGAGGATTACCGGCAGCCAGAGGGCGATGATTGCGAGGCGCACCCAGCTCATGGCTACTTGTCCACGTCGTCGAAGATCGACCGGTTGCCGTTCTCGTCGAGCAGCGTGCCGTCGGCCGACCACTGGTGCTGACCGTTCGGATGCTTGGCGGCGCGCTGCTCGTCGGTGCGCACGTCAGGGCGGATGACAGCCACCTTCGCCAGATCGGAATGGTCTTTGAACTCGGCCACCATGACGCTGACTTCGCGGCCGCGCATGGGGACCATCACGCGCTGGCCGATGGCGATATCGAAGGCACCGGCGAAATAGTCGTAAGTTTTGTCGCTCTCGCCGAATTTCACGGCGATGATTTTCTGGTCGGTCATGCTGCCCTCTTGTCGGGAATGCGCTCCATGCCGGCTGGCAGGATGGCGTCTTTGTTGCGAGCCATGCGGCCGGCGATCTTCTCGACCGCCTCCCGCACCTCTGGTTCGTCCTTCAAGGCCACAACCAAGGCGCCGTAATCGGTGATGTTCGCGACCCAGAAGGTGTGGAGCGACACCTTGGCGCCGGTCCTGCCGGAGAAGACCGAACGGGGCTGAGCCTCGCGATCGGCGTCTGCTACCTGCTGGAGGAGCCGCTTGGCCTCGGCCTCGGCTTCGATCAAGTCGGCTTCCTGCTTGCTCTCCTGCTCGAATGAAGCCGCAAGGCCGGCCGGTGTAGCAATGGCATCGCGCCGAGCCGCGTCTTCCTCGGCGGCACGGGCGGCATCGGCCACGCGCTTCGCTGCCGCTTCGGCCTCGCGCCGGATGCGGTCGGCATCCTCACGGGCCTTGCGCTGGCGTTCCTGCTCCAGCCGATCCAGCTCTTTCAGCCATGCCTCGCCGTGCTTTTTCAGCTTCTTGGCGAGTTCCTTTGCATCGGTGCGCACGTCGCGCCATTTGTCGTCGACGGCGTTGCCGCCATCGAGCCAAGGACGCTTCTCGACGTTGAACTGTTCATCCGCCTTGGTGGCGATGCCGGCGAGCCGCTTTGCCCAGACGCCCGCCTGATCGGCCTGCTCCTGGGTGGTGATCGGCTTTTTCAGGAAGCCCTCGACCGTTTCCTTCTCGGCCGACAGCTCGACGGTCAAATCCTTGTGGAGGTCGCCGGTCTTGGCCGGGAGGTTGTGTTCCTTCGAAACCGCCGGCGGCTCATCTGGCCACGCCCCGCCAGCCAGCACCGAATGATAGAGGGCTTCGGTGATCGGGTTGCGACAAGCATAGTTCCAGACCTTGTCGGCCTCCGCTTCCTTGTCGGCTTGCAGGCAGATGACTTTGCCCGACGCGTCGCGCCAGATGGCAACGGGAACCAGGGGCGCATCCTTGTACGGACGGTTCCTGAAAAATCCTGACTCCGGGCTATCGGCCGAGGGGGCGAGCAGGAGCAGCTGATCGTGTGTCAGCTCGCGATATCCGCCAGCCAGTTTCAAAGCCTGACGCCACCATGCATATTGGTCCGCCGTCATCCGTCTGTATCCTTTTGCGTTACACGTGAAACCATTTTGGCACCACTTCGGGCACGACAAAGCGGTCGTGGGTGCGGTCTGCTGTCAGATTAGGGAGACCCGGCCGAGCTGGTGCTTGGCTTGGTATTGGGGGGTGAGGGCACCAACCCGGCCGGGAACACGCAGATACTCGACACTAGACCGCGAGCCATGATGGAGAAATACAACCAGGGGGAACTGGGCCATCGGTCTAGCGATCCTTCTGCGTGAAGGAATCGTAACCAATTTGGTGCCTTTTGCAAGTGCTGTAGCCAAATTGGTTACAACACAGGCAAAAAAAATCACATCACAAAGTGGAAATCCTGAGACGGGCGCGGCCGACGACCTTCAAATCCGCCGGATTGACGGTTTCATTGTTCGCAGCGCTGTTGTCGCTATGAACCTGCACGGTACCAGAAGTCATCGGGGAGAGGTACCGCCACTGCACCACACCGGCAATATCGAGCGCATAAAGGCCCGGTCGATTCGGCTGGTTGTCATCCGTATCGATGACAAGCGCATCACCTTTGGTTACAAGCCCGTTTGCCTGGTAGGCGTCGACCATCATGAACCGGAGGTTGTGTGCCGACACGTCTGGCACCATCCGCTCCAGGAAGTCGGTGTCGATCGCCAGCGCGGGCGATTCCGGCCTTGCCCCATCGCCTTTGAGGATCTCGAACACGCTGTTGAACTTGGCCAGATCAATCTGGGCAAGCTCCGGAAACAAAAGCTCTTGCGGCGTGCAGTCGAGAAATGGAGCTATTTTCTCAGCCCATTTTGCCGACAGTTTGCGCTCGTCCTCTTCTATGCGGCCGAGGTGCTGGCGAGTGATGCCAACGCGACGCGAAAGCTCAGCCTTGCTGATGCCCTTCTTCTCGCGGAAATGCCGGATGCCATTGCTCATATGAAGTCGGTACCGCAAATTTTTTGGACGCGAAACTGTGCCAATCTGGTTACAATCCTTGACGTGTAACCAAATTGGTGCGAAATCGAGAACATGGAAGCTGATCATCCTTTAAAGAAGTGGCGCGTCGAGCGCGGTTTAAGCGCTGCGGCAGTCGGCCGGAAAGTCGGTTGTTCGCGACTTTCGGTCGACCGCTATGAGAACGGCAGGATGCCAAAGCAACCATACCTGGACCGCATCGTCGTTATGACTGACGGCGCGGTGACGGGAAGCCACTGGTTGGGCAAGGAGGCTGCTGATGTCGTTGCGAAGCGACAGGCTTCGGCCTAGCCCGAGTTACAATCAACAAGTTCCCTCTATCCGTCCGAAGCCGGTCGGCATTCTCAACAACGCTCCAGGCCGCGAGGCCAAAGGGCGTCCAGTGATCATCGTCGTCGTTCATCAGCAGCTTCCCTACCCAGGGTGCCACTATGGCGCGCAAATCGTTGGAGGTGTCCGACAGGGCATCCGAGATTCCCGACTGTTCGTCGTTCCTTCTCCTGTTGTTCGTGAGGAATCGATGCAAGACATCGCAGTTGAACTACAAGACGTGGTCTTCAAGGCCGCGGGTCCAATCAAACCGGGCATGGGCATCAAGGCGCAGATCAACGCGGCTTGTGACAACCTGGGCTATCCGCGCGGCCATTGGCGCGTGCGTGAGGCCTGGTACGGCAATGCGTCCAACTGGAACGGCAAAGCCATCTTCGATCTTCTGGCCCGATACAACCGCCTTTGCCAGAAGGCCGGCTCTTCTCTGGCGCCGGCCAACGATCCGCTCGCGAAGATGTTTGATGCCAGAGAGCGGCGTTGACTATGCCACGCCCCTTGCGCTCGAAGACTTGATTTTATTCTTCGTCGGCTTGGCACCATTGGTGCCACGCGAAATGTTTCAGGGCGAAACATTTATGGAGGAATTGAAATAAATGAAGCAGACGGACGGCGGGCCGGCCATAAACGGGGAAGTAAAAGCCGTGATGGCCGGCTTCTGTGTAATAGCCAGGAGCATTGGATCATCTGCAGCCGAGCGAGCGGCGACAGTCCATCTGGTCGCGGCGGCGGCATATCTCGAAGAGACAGTCGGCGCGGCTAGGACAAAGGAAATACTTGCAGCCGCGATCACAGCGATCGGGGCGGCGCTTACCTAGAACTTGAACGGCAATACCATTTGTAGCTTGTAGGAATTGCCGCTCCTCACGTTGAGAGAGCGACATGTACGTAGAAAAAGAAACCGGGTCGGGCTATCCGTGGCGTCGCTGCGGATATGCCTGCGCTGGTGCCAGCGCATGAGCCACGCCGCAACAAATTGGGCGATCGCTCAGCGCGGATTGAAGCCAGCGACCAGGGTCGTCCTGTGGCACCTCTGCGACCGCCACAACCCCGACCTTGGTTGCTTCCCCTCCCAGGACAAGCTTGCCTACGACTGCGAGATGTCGCGCTCGGCGCTCAACGAACATCTCAAGATCCTGGAGCGCATCGGCCTGATCCGGCGCGAGCAGAATATCAACCCCCGCACCAAGCAACAGGAGAACACGCGCTACCGGTTCTCGTTCGAGGCCGACTTCGTCGCGGCACAAGATGTGGTGGTGCCGAGTCCGGAATCCGGACACGGAGCCGTGTCCGGAAAACAGGCAAAGCCGTGTCCGGAAAATGCCAATAGCCGAGTCCGGAATCCGGACACTAACCTTGTAAGAGAACCAGTAAGAGAACCACCAGGGCGCGCTGACGCGCGAGGGGGGAGGGATTTCGATATTTTGTGGGATTCATGGCCGGAGAAGTTGCGGCCAGATAGCCGGGAAGCGGCTGCCAAGATATTCGCCACCATCGGAGCTGACGGCTGGGCGATGGCGATTGCGACGGCTGAGACCTATCGAACGGCCATGATCCTTCGGAAGGAAAAGCCCCACATGATCCCGTTTCTGAAAAAGCAGCTGTTCCTGGAATTCCATGGCGGGCCGCCGATCGACAAGGACGGAGATTTCGTCATCACGCCTGAGCGGCCCGAGTGGGGCGAATGGCTGGGCTCCATCCGTCGCCAGTATGGCGACAGAGGCGTGGAAAGCACGGTTAAGTGTCGTCGTCTGGTGAGGAAAACACGGTGGCCGAGCGATCTTTCGCTTGCCCAGAGTGTAACCAAAATGGCAACATATGTAACTGAAACGGCACCTGCTTCGACGGCTCGGGATTGATTGAATGACACGTCTCTTTCTCGACACGCCGGCGGAAAAGGAGAAGCGGATCGACCGCTTCATCGAGCACATGCGGCACGCCGAGGGCGTCTTCTTCGCCAGTGACAAGCGCGGCCTGCCTTCGCCTCGCGACCTGCTCTGGCTGCTCTTCGCCGACGCCGTCGACACGCAACGCCAGATGCAGAACGTCGAGCGTCGCATGGTGTCGCGGGTCGGGTCGGCCATGCCTTCGTCGCGGGAGACCGAGGGCGAAGCCTTTATCCGGGAGCGGTCGCGCCTCGCAGACGGCATGCCCCAATACGACAATTCCGAGGTTCGGATCGTGGTTCACCAGTCGGCCGCCGACCGGATGGTCGACATCATGGACCTCCTGCGCTTCGTGCGGGCCGGGCGGCAGGGGCAGGACGCGCTGCGCTACAAGCGCACCTTCCTCGCTCACGCCGGCGGCAACGGCCCGGAGTTCTGCACCCGCGTCTGGGACAAGCACCGCGTCGACATCATGTCGAGGCAGTCGCTGCACGACATCAAGAGCCGGGTGCTGGGTCAGATCCTCGCCGGCATCGAGCAGGAATTCGGGCTGGTCCGCACCACCCGTGGTTTCCGTCGTCTGACGGTCCGCGAAATCGAGCGGCGCCGGAAGGAACGCAAGCGCGAGGAAAACCGTCGCCGGCGCGAGGCACAAGAAAATGCCGGTTGATATCGCCATGCCTCGCAACCTGGTGGAGCGCCGCAAGAACTTCGGTTATGCCGCGGTCTGCGCCGTCGGCTTCGATGCCGATCCTGGTGTGTTCCGTCTCGCCCCGGCCGAGAACATCGAAGCTCTTCTCCCCCAGCTGCAACCCGGCCGATGGGAGAGGCTTCACTTCGCGAAAGTCGTCTGGACGCCGGGTCTGCCGGTGGCGCGCACCCTTGTGCTGGCGGCCGAGCGGTTCCTGGCGAACGTCCATCTCGGGCAGCACTGGTATCGCTCCAGCCTCGAAACGCTCACCGCCGTGCTCCTGGCCGAGGCTGCCGCGCTGCGCTCGACCGTCTGGTCCCATGCCGAGCTGCTCGCACGTCTCAAGGTGCAGGCCGATCGTGAAGCTGACCGGTTTGCGGCGGGGGTCATCTGATGTTCCCGACCGCTGATCAGATCGCGCTTGCCATCGTCACGGCCTGCCGGTTGGCTGAGACCAATCCAGTCCTTACGGCTCTGGGCCAAGTCGCTCAGCGCGAGGCGCGCGGGCGGCATCTGGCTTTCGCAGCTCTGACCGAAGCGTTTCCCAACGCTCGCAAGATCGGGATCGCCAGATGCTGCGGCTACGGCAAGGGGATGGCGGCTGCGCCTGGCAACCTTCCGACATACCGCAAAACCGCGTGGTGGCGTGACGATTGGCTCGACGAGATCGTCGGCGCCGTCGTTGCCGAGCAATACGGCGACCAAGCGCAATGACCGCTCGCCTTTCCCGTTTCATCCGCCGTCTTCGCGGCCGCGCAATTCCGCGCGTGTCGTGTCGCGGCATTCACCTGAGGATCCAGTGAAATGGACAACATGCCCACCGTACAAGCTCTCGGCAGCGACCTCGCCGAAATCGAGCAAGAATTCTCGCAGGCGGTCGACGAGGAATTGGCCCGCGACAGCACCGAGGTGAAGCCGACTGTTCGCAACATGATCGCCAACACCGGCATTTCGCTGAAACGCCTCGTCGATCAGATGCGCACCAAGGAAGCCGAGCTGGAGGCGATCAAGGCCGCCGCGACGGTCGAATTCGAGCGGATCGTGGCCCAGGGCAAGCTGGTCCGCGACAATTGCCACCAGGAGACGGACGCTGATCTTCACCAGATCAGGACGACACTCGAGGTGCTCGATCCTGCCCGGGCCAAGCTGGCGGAAATGGCATAAGCCATGAACGCCGTTGTCCCCTTCGACGCCTCCGGTCTCGCTCTGGTCATCGAGCGAGCCCGGATGCTGTTCGACGACGGCGACGTCGCATCGGCGCGCATGCTGGCCTCTGGCGCCTATGACCAGGCGAAGGCGGCAGGCAGCTATGCCACGCGCTTCCACGCCGGCGAACACCTGATCACCAAGGCGCGGCGGCTCCAGGCTGACGCGCTGATCATCGAGGCGCGCGCCAAGATCACCATCGCCACCGAATGGTCGGCCGCTCAGGAATCGGGTGAGGCGTCGAAAGGCGGCCGTCCGAACAAAACCGTTCCATCTGGGAACGGTTTTACAGCGGCCGAGGCAGGGCTGACGCGAAGGGAAATCCACGAGGCGCGCAGGCTGGCTGACGCGGAGCGCCGAGATCCTGGCATCGTCGAGCGCGCCATCGCCGGCCGCGTCGCTGCTGGACTCGAGCCGAGCCGGGCAAACCTGCGCGTGGCGATCGGCACCGACAGCGCCAGCGCCGCCGAGCGCGGCAACAATCTCTACGAGACCTGCCCGGAAGCAACACACACGCTCCTGGCGCTGGAGACCTTCGGCGGAAGGATCAAGGAACCCGCGTGCGGTCGCGGCGCGATCTCGCGCCTGCTCGAAGCGGCCGGCTATGACGTCGTGCTTTCCGACCTCATCGACTATGGCACTTATGATCGCCACGGCGTCTTCCAGGACGTGCAGGACTTCATCACCAGCGAAGCGGGAGAGGGTGGCGACGATATCGTCTCCAATCCGCCCTACGGGGCCGTGCTCAACGCCTTCGTCGCCCATGCGCTGCGCGTGCATCGGCCGGCAAAGATGGCGCTGCTCCTCAACCTGAATTTCCTCTGCGGCTTCGACGATCCCGATCGCAACTACGCCATGGACCAGTGCAAGCCGGCCCGCGTGCACGTCTTCACCAGGCGCTTGCCGATGATGCATCGCGACGGCTGGGACGGGAACGAGGCCAGCAGCCGCATGAACCTCGCATGGTTCGTCTGGGAACAAAGCCTCGTCGGCGAATATGACGGGCCGACCATCATTAATCGCGTCGACTGGAAGGACTATCAGCCGGGGGCCGGAGCATGAAACACACCCGCTCCCTCGCTGAGATCGAAATCCGCCAGAAGGTCGTCGCGCGATTCCGCGAGCTGTGGCCCGATGCCAGGATCATTCACGAGATGAACGTGGAGGGCGGCGCAGCTCGCGCCGACGTCGTCGCGGTGCAGCCTGACAGGATCTGGATTTGCGAGATCAAATCCGAGCGCGACACCCTCTCGCGGCTGCCTGACCAGGTGAAGTTCTTCGGTCCTTGCTGCCACGGCCTGATCATCGCCGCGCACTCGAAATGGACGACGAGCCCCGGCATGTCGGAGCCGCACCCGAAGCATGGCTATCGCACGACGATTCCGAGCAAGCTCGACGCGACTCTTTCGGGTGTCAGCCGTCGCCTCTACGACCTCTGGACCTATCCCGAGCCAGTGATGAACAGCGGGCGCGGCTGGCGCGCACCCTTCTCCGCGCAGGTGCCCTGGTATCACCGCATGATCCACCTGCTCTGGAGCGACGAGATCCGCGCCGTTGCCGGCGAGCACCGTATCGCGTGCACCTCGAAAACATCTGGGTCGAAGCTGGCGAAAGACCTCTCCCAGCTCATGAGCGGCCGAGAGATCGAGCGCGCCGTCTGCAAGCAGCTCCGCGCCCGCACGTTCGCCGAGGCAGACGAGCCCATCTTCGTCGATCGAAAGATCGTTCCCCCACACCCCAACTCTGTCCGCCAGGAGAGCATGCTTTGAACCATTTCGCGGGCTTCACCACGCCGGTCGTCGGCGGTCATCACGCCATGCTGCGCTTTGCCGAGGACGGCCGAGCGGAGCCGGTGCTTGGCCCCTGTGGCGCGCCTCGAGTCTTCCCGACCGAGGTGGAGGCGTGGAAGGCGGTCACTGAAAACCTTTTGCGCTACTTCAATGGCCATATGCGGCGCGATGGCGCGATCATCACCAGCGCCCGCGACGCGGCCGAACGCATCTTCCGAAAAGGCCGGATGATTCCGGTGGAGCATCGATAGCCATGACTGACAAAAAGGGTTTCACCGAGGGCTGGGCAAAGCGGGGCGTCGCCGGGACTCCTCACTATTTTCGCCGCATCGAAGTCGGTCTCGCTCGCTCGATTTGCGGTGCCCAGGACGCGCCGGCGGGATGGCTGTCGCCGGAGATCAACTCGCAGTGCTGCGAGCGTTGCGCCAAGCTGAGAGATAAGGAACTCGCGAAAGCGGACGCTGCGCCGCCAGAGGCGGGCAAGGACGAGCGATACGCCCGTCGCATGAGTGACGGGAAGGCCGGCGACTGACGCGCGCTGGTGGTGCCTCTACACTCGACAAAAAAATGGGGCAGCGGAGACCAATCCGCTGCCCCTCCCTACCACAGCCGCCGGCCGGAGCCGGCGATGCGGATTCCTACATCAGCACCGAGCGGGCATGCGCCTGCCGCAACTGAGCCTCCATAGTGCGGATGGTGCGCGACGCTGCCGCCAGCGTGTCGGCCCATTTGTCGGCCTTGGTCGGGTCGACCGATTTCAGGGCGATGCACTCGCCATCTTTGAAGCCGCCGGAGATCGCGGTGATGATCCGCTCGACCGTCTTCTCCATCCTGCTCATGGCGGCGATATCGTCCTTCGACGGCTCGGGCGTGTTGTCGTCGTCGAACATGCCGCCCTGCTCGATGCGGTCGCGGACTGATTGCGCGGCAGCTCGGACGCCCGACCAGTCTTTCAGCTTCCCACTCGTGAACAGCTTCACGATCTGCATCTGATCGTGCTTAGGAAGGTCGACCAGATAGTTTGCGTGGCCGAGCGGGAACTGGTTGCTGTCGACCAGCGACTGGATGGTCTCGTCCAGATTGAGCAGCGCCGTGCGGGCGGTGATGCGCGCCGTCTGCACGCCGATATCCTTCGCCAGCTTCTCGATCGTCCAGCCGCGGTCAAGCATCGCCTGAAACGCGCGGGCCTCTTCCATCGCTTTGATGTCAGCACGGGCGAGGTTTTCCACGATCGCCTGCAGCGCCATTTCGTTGTCGTCGATCTTGACGACCTCGCAGAGAATGTCGGCCGCATCGATCAGCTGGTGAGCCCGCCAGCGGCGCTCACCACCCACGATCATGAATTTGCCGTCGACCGGGCGAACCGTGATGGCTTGGATAAGGCCGCGCTCCCGGATCGATTCCCCCAGCTCGCGAAGCTTGATCGGGTCGAAGTGCTTGCGCGGCTGGTCGGGGTTCGGGATAACCTGGTCGAGGGGGATGCGCTTTTTCATGGTCCGGTCTCCGTGGTAGGAAATTTCATAGCAACATCAATAGCTTAGCTTGTAACCAGAACGGTTACAAGTGGGGTTACAAAGAAATTTCCAGAGCGGCAGCGCGAAGCGGGAAGGCCGTCGCAACCGATCGTGTCCAGATCGTCGCTCGGTACCCTTGGCCACAGTCGAGATCGCAAGCGAGATTGCTAACCCTTGTGATGCACCACCCGTCTGGCATCGGCTCGCCGGCAAGCCAGAGGATGCACCGACGGGCGTCGTCGCGCCGGGCGAACTCTTCGGCGACTCTGTCGTGGTATGAGGTGACGCAATACCAGTTGCCCCCATCGCGTTCGGTGTAATAGCCCGGCGCCAGCAACTTGATTGCCTGCACCAGCTCGTCGGACGTGCGAAGGTCAGCCATTGGCCTGGCCCTCCGAGACGTCGGCCGCCTGCCGTGCATTCGCCAGCGCCTTCGCGTGGCCGTAGTATGTGCTGGCAGTGTATTCGTAATGGTCCTGGAGCCCGCGCAGCGACCTTGCAAGCGTCCCATCGGCATTGGTGTGCAGCCACCTCGCGCGCGTCCCGTAGCCGGCTGATCTGGAGACGTACTCCACCTTTCCCTCGCGATTGGTGCGCACGACAGAAAGGGTCGACAGCCTGTTCGAGCCGCTGCTCTGCGCCCCCGTCGCTTGCAGGTAGTCGACGCTGGAGGACCGTTTCACCGTCCACGAATAGCCAGGCATGAGCTTGACCAGCTCGGCGCGAAAATCGTTCGCACTGTACTCACCCTTAGCCATTGGCCTGGCCCTCCGCTTCGGCGATGACGGCTCGCGCCTTGCGAATTGTCGACGCGGCCAGGACGTTTTCGGTGGCCGAGTCCGACGGCTCGCCATACGCGGCGACCATGACGCGCTCGCTGATTTTCACGGCCGCCAGCAGGTTGGCGATGAGGGAAATATCGACTTCGTGCTCTTCGATCTCGTAGCTGTCGACATAGCCGATTCGGTTGCAGAGTTCGTTGAATGCGTCCTGGGTGTCGTCGGGCATCTGGTCATTGGGACACCATTTGCCCCAATCCTGCTCGATCAATTCGCGGCGCTCGGCGCGAGCGGCTTCCGCCTCGAGGAACACCGACGCGGTGATCGCCTCCTCGCGGTTGCTGATGACGGTCCAGATTTTCATGATAGCTCTCTCAATCCATGTTGCAGTGAACAAGCGCGGTCGCGTAGTCGATGCCGGTCTCTTCGGCATAGACGGCGGCCTGATCGCCGGGACGATTGGTGGCGGCCGGCGCCAGCGGCTGGCGGCTCTCGACCAGCTCCATGAGCCGGTCGAAATTCGCATCCGGCATGCGGAGAGCTTCCCGGGCAGGATCCTCCAGGAACGCGCCCATCTGGTCGCGCTCGGAGGCCTCGGCCGTTCCCCAATTCTGGTCGGCGACGCCGGCGTTGATCAGGTCGTATCCGTCCAGGCTGAGCAGGATGCGCAGCGCGTTGTGGAACCGGGCCGCGGTCATGCCGCCACCGGCTCGATACGGGCCTTCTTGAAAATGGCCGGCTTCATGAATTTCTTGGCCTTGTCGAGCGCGGTCTGCGCCGCCTGCTCGCTCGGGAACTGCTCGGCCCGGTCCATGCTGTAAGCCCAGACGGTGCCGCGCAACGGCCACTTCTCGCCGTTGTGATTGACGGTAACGATGAACATTGTTCTGGTCTCCGAGGTAGGGATTGATCAGCGGACGAGCTGGAGGACCAAGCTACGAGCCGCCTCCGTGCGCTGCGGTGCGGCGGCGATCATGGATGCCCGATGCGCCGCGAAAGCCCTGTCGTCCATGGCGCTGACCGAGCGAAGATGCATCTTGATCGCGATGTTGTTCGGGTTGTCGGCGAGGGCTTCTGAAAGCTCGCCGATGTAGTCGATCCTGGTGGTGGTCGAGGTCATCATTTCCGGTCTCCGTGGTAGGGGATGAACCGACGTCGCGCATGCGGCTGTGCTAAGCCCGGCCCGCGCTCCCGAGCGGCTTTCGGCCGCCGGATGAATGAGCGAGAAGTCACCAGTTGCCAGCCCGCATTCGTCGGGTTGTTCTGACAAAGACTGCAGTGGTGAAAGGAAGCGGCTTTGCGACATTGGTCCAGATTTCTAAGTTACTTCAATAACTTAGCGTGTAACCAAAACGGTTACAAGTGGCACCAACTGAAAAAAGCCAATAAATTCAAACACTTCGCAGATTTTAGCTGACCGGCTGGAACCGGCTCTGCAGGACTTCGACGGAGATCGATCGCTTGTCGTCTCCCGACTGCACCAGCGCCTGGTCGACATGCTCTGGATTGACGCCGATCACTGTCCATGTGCGGCCCTGGGCGTCGGGTGCCATGGCGCCGAGGTAGGCGGCCACCTGGAGAGGCTGGGGCTTCTCGCGCTGGCGGTATTGCGCCGGCAGCTTGGGATGCTGCCAGGAGTAACCCTGGGCCTCCAAGCCATATTCGAAGACCTCGAGTCCGAGCCGTTCTTTCAGCCACACGGAGATGTAGGCGCGATGGCAATACTGGTTGTCCGTCGGGGCCTCGTAGCAGAGCAGCGCGCAATCCTTGCCGGCCGAGAGATCCTCCATCTTGGCGACGATCCGGCCGGGATCAAGCCTGGCGAGGCTCTCGAAATAGAGCTGCTTATAATCGCGTTCGCTGGCGGTTTTGAACCAGGGGCCTGGAGCCAGCTCCGGCATCTTGCGGTAGCCGGCGGGGTAGCCTCGCGGCGTTCCTCTCGAAACGCCGATCTTCTGAATGGTGCTGGGCAGTGGGTGGAACCAGCTTGAGGTAAAAATGCGCATCTAATCGCCTTCCATGGTAGGGGTTTGGACAGGACCAATTGTAAACTTATGGAACCTCTGCAGCAACCAAAAATAGACCAGTTTGTTGCCGATTTGGTGCGTTGCTCTACCCGTACATCTGCATTAGGTAGAGGTTATCTCTCGCGCTTTCGGGCAAGACTCTGTGGTAGGGGTCGAGAGGCAGGCCGATCAGGGGCAACCCGGTCGGCCGTTGTATTTTCCGGCGTGCCTGGGGGACGTCGTAGCAGCGCGGCCAAGCCACCCACCCGTCGATTGCCTCATAGGTCAACCAGCGCGGAAGGCTCTTGAAGTCCCCGAGCCATGTGCGACCAGTGAGCATGCCGCTCCCGACATATTCCGGCCCGTCGTGGAAGAACCGGAACCGTTGTCTGACCGGCTCGGATGACACCCACAGATCGAGATCATCGGCCAGTTCGACGCGCTCCACGGTATCGCGGCGCAGGGTTCGAGCGATGAAATTCTGGTCTATGCGGTGCGGGGTCATCATGTCGAAGACCTTGCGAATTCCGGCGTCGATCAGGATAAAGCGCATTGCAACCTCCTGGCGCTCGAACGCTGCTCGATGACGGGCGCCTTCTCGGCTTCGAAAAGGTCGAGCCACCATTTCATCAGCTCGGCCTGGTAGCGATCGTCCCGATCGCGGCGACGCGGCCGGCGCAGCTGGCGTTCAATCCATGCCAGCCTGTCGCGCAGCACGGGCCGGTAGAGCAGATGGCGAAACGCGTCGCCGAGCTGCATGTCTAGGCTGTAAATGCCGGTGGCTCCGAGAGGCGACCAGTCGCAATGCCACGAGGACCACATATCGAGGGCCTGCGTGACGGAAGGAAGCCGGCGCCGCCGGTCCTCCTCGCTTTCGGGTGGGGTTCGTAGGGGAATCATGGGGCAAGTCTCCGTGGTGCCAAATATGATCTATAGTGTAACCAAAATGGTTACAATTAGGTCAACCTAAAAGTGATTTCGGCGGCCGTTCTTCCAGACCTTCACGGTGACTGTGTTCACGTAGGTCCCCACCTCGGCGAAAGAGCCGTGAGGCAGATCGTGAAAGCTGCCGTTCAGCTTCTCGATCAGCGCGCGGAAGGCGATGGCCTTGCGGGTCTCGCGGAACTCGGTTCCGGCTGACATGATGGCGGCAAGGCAACCGTCGTCTTTCAGGAAGTCGAGGGCATGGACGACGTGATCGATATCGCGCTCCATGTCGAAGGGCGGGTTCATCACAATCCGATCGTAAAGGCCGGTGACTGATGGGCGCAGCGACAGGAAGTCGGTGGCGTACACCTTGCGATAGATGCCTTGGGCCTGGAGCGCGGCGGCCAACGGCCCCTGCATCTCTACGCAATCGACCTGGTTGTCGAAGCGGTATTCCTTGCGCCACCGGTCCATCCGGTCGGCTTGGCCATAGCCGTAGTGGTCGGAAAAGTCCTTGATGCTGGAGACGCAGCGCCGCGCCAGATTGCCCGTGCCGGCGCTGGGCTCGAGGACGGTCAGCCGCGGCTTCTCGATCGGCTGCAACAGGGGCACGCCCTTAAGCACTTCCTCGGCCGCGCCGTCCGGTGTCGGGAAGAATCCGAAGTTCCGCGCCGGCGTGGTCTTACGGTTGCGGAACAGGTCATCGGGCTCTTGGGTCTGCCCGTCGCCGATCACCTCGCCGTAGTATTCGGCGAGCATCTTGTTGACCTTCACGACAAGGTCGTCGCGGGTAAACCAGAGATGGGCGTTGCCGTTCTTGTAGGCGAGGATCTTGAAATATTCGCCGTGATGCTCCGATTGCTGGGGGTTAAATCCTTTGCGCTCGGCGCGGACAACGTTCTCGATGCTGTTGTATGACGGCTTCTTGCCGTCCAGGACCGAGAAGGTGCGTTCGATGTCACGCACGGTCTCCCACGTGCCACCATAGGACACGCGCCCATGGTCGCGGTCGAAGGCATAGGTCAGGATCATTCGGCTCCCAACCTTGAAACCGTCGTGGGAGCGGAAACGCCGGTCGAGCTTCGAGAATGCTGTGGCGATGCCGCGCCGGAAGATCATCTCGGATTCGCCGGCCCACTTGTCGATGGTGGCATAAACGTTGTCGACCGTGACCGGCGGAATCCCCATGATCTCGTCGAGATTGACCAGCTCCTTGCCGTCGCCGTGTCGATGGTCGCAGCGCTCCGGTACCCACTTCAAGGTGTCGCGCAGCTCGTCCTTGGCCTGCTTGTCCATGAGGACTTCGAGGTCAGTCATCTTGACCAGATAGTTCCAGCACGAAATGTCGATCAGGCGGATTGCCGTGCGCTTCCATTGCTCAGCGTCGGGCAGGTCGACGGCTTCGAAAAATGCCTTCACCTCACGGTTGTCGCGGTCTCCATACCGAGAGGAGGCATGATCGCCGGCGGCCGCTTTCCAGAGCGACGCGGCTTTCTTCAACTCTCGATCGGCCTGCTCGATCGAAGCGAACGCGCCGTGATAGGCGGCCACCGCTGCATCGCGATAGGCCACGATCTGCTCGACGGTGTTGCGGGGGATCAGCGCGTTCATTGCTTCGCCTCGACCGGCTTGGCGCTGACGGCGCGGTGCATCTTCTGGAAGACGAAGACGTCTTTGCGATCGATCACGATCTCGTAGCGCTTGCTGCCATCGGGCAGGGTGAACTCGTATTCGGTTGGCTTGGTCATGGTCTCGGTCTCTGTGGTAGGGGGTAGGGACAAACGGCGGGAAGACCCCCGCCGTATCAAACGGGATGGTCTTCTCGTTGCTCCTCCCTCGCTGGTTCCATGAGATCGAAAGCGAAGTCGGCTTCTTCGGCCGCTATGGCTTCGGCGCGGCGCTCGCGGCATCCGGCGCAAAGCTCGGAATCGTGCCAGCGACACGGATCGAGGCATTCGTTGCAGTAGGAGGGCATTTTGGTCTCTGTGGCGGGAATTACCTTGTAACCACAATAGCTTAACTTGTAACCAATCTGGTTACAAGTAGGTTACATCACAAAAGACCTTGGATCGGCATGGCCGGTGAACCAGGCTGCTTCTGGACTCTAGCCCCTAACAGTCGCATTCTCCCGTTGGGGAGAGGGTTATGAGCCTACAGGGGCAGAAGGCGTCTAAGCCGAGAAGGCGGCGTAGACGTTCGTTGCTAGAGCAGCGGGCGCTAATCCCGGCGTTGCTATGTGGCGTTGCAACCGCCGGCTACTTCCTTCCGCAGAGTGAACAACATCGCCTTCCTACCGTGCATCGACAGGGCGATTCCACAGCGCGCGCGCCGGATGGATGCACCATCAAGGGCAATATCAGCGTCGAGACAGGCGAGCGCATTTATCACCTGCCGGGCCAGCGATACTACAACGAGACGGTCGTCAGCCCAGCCAAGGGAGAGCGGTGGTTTTGCTCCCAATGGCAAGCTTGGTGGGCCGGCTGGCGGAAGTCTAAGGTCTAGGGTGTAACCGCATGCCGGAAATCCGTGCCCATTGCGTTCGGCTGCCTGGAGAATGACCTGCTACAGAGTCGCGAGGCGCCTCGGGCGTTTTCGTATCGCCTCGAACATTACTTCAGATACGCTCCAGACCTCTTCATAAATCTCGGTAGGCTTGATTCCAGCATCTCGGGCGGCGTCCATCATCTGGTCCGCAAGGTCGCTGGCGGCGATTGGGTCGCCGGTTGTGGTAATCGGCAGATGGCTCGCGATCCAATCGTTGAGGAAGTTGCGGGCGCGAGCGGTCATTCGGCCAAGCCAGGATCATAGTGGACGATGGCATCGAGGATAGTGCGATAGAGGCTGTCGACCTCCTCGTCTATTTCTTCCCGTTTGATCCCCAAGGACCTGGCGTCGGCTATAAGCTTATGCGTGAGTTCATCAACGGCGATAACGTCGGCCTTGGTCGTCTCCGGAACGTTGTTCGTCATCCATCGATGGAGAAAGTTGATCCCGCGCGCGCTCATCTCGGCACAATAGTCGGCGCGATATTAGGTTCCGCTAATTCTGATAATTCTTGATGATTGGCTCTGCCCGCGAGAGCTCAACCTGATATCCAAGATGCCAGCAGCAGGGCGCATAAGGACGAGACCAGAGCAGCGGCTGCAAGAAGCACCCCTGCACTCTGCCAATCCGGCGGCGGCTCGTGTACCAGCCTGTTGGGCGGCTGATTATCATTCATGGGCGGCAGCAATTAAGCTCCTGACGCTGGCACAGACTTGAAATAGAGGACCCGCCAACCACCCAAGTGGCCCGCGGGTCCTTTCAACACAGGAAGGGACGTAGCTGTGCTGATTTCACGACTGAAAGAACCGTCAATTTAGCCGAGCGTTCCGATTAATCCGGATGTAGGACCATTGCGTCGCTGAGGGAGGACTTTGGTCCCATCGCTGTTGAGACCGAAGCCCACAATGGGAACGTTTGGCGCAGAGCTGTGTTTGAGTGCCGCCGCACAGAACGTGCACGTCAATCGCTAACTCAACCGGACAATGAAGATGATAAACCTTGAAGCCGAGACGTCGCAAGCGCTCGTGGCGCGCCTGGCTGATCTCCAGGCAAAAATGCGGGCAGCACGCATAACTGAGGCCGAAATAAAAACCTTCCAAAAGGTTGCGGCCATAATGGAAGACGGTCGCGGCCAGATTGCTGGCGACGACCTGATCGCTGCATCATTTCTCGCCGAACCAGACGCCTTGACTGGGTAGCTCTTTGGGGTCGGGCTTGTCCGTAAGCAAGCGACGACTGTACGTTCTGTACACAGTCTTGCGTACCCCATCCAAGCGGATTTAATGATTTCGTTTACCATTGCTTTCTAGGGAGGCTGCGATGGAAGCCGCGAATACGAACAGGGTGTCCACTCGCGTTGAGGTCGCCGAGGCCTGCGGAGAATGGTTCGTCCGCATAGTGGCCGATGACGAAGAACTTACCCGCTCATTCGATTCGGAATCGTTCGCCCTTTCCTATGCGGAAGGCCAGCGGATACGGCTGGGACTTGCCGAGTTCAAGCGGCTGTAGGAAGGACAAGATGCCCCTCTCTCAGAGCCTGCATTCAGTTGAGATGGAATTCCGATGCTCGGTATGCGGACTGGGCTTCGTAAAGCCTGGGCGCTGGTTTAAGTCTGCCGCTCAACATCGTTGCTCCGGCTGCCACCAGATGACTTACCTCACCTATCCGAAGAAATTGGCATTGTTCGACAGATACGCCAAGCAGACGACGGGGTCGGTGGCGAAAGACGAGGAGGCGCGAACGCCACCGCCGCTTCAGTAAATTCCGCTCTTATTGCTCCCCTGTGTGGGGACGATCACAGGCGAATGGGACTTGTTGATAAGAAAACCGGCGGTTAGCCAAAAGCCGACAGCCATAAAAAGCAGGACCGCAAAAGCGATGGACAAAACTCGCATGGGGCTGATCCTACCACGCCAAAAATGAAAAAGCCCGCCAGCCGTGAGGCCAGCGGGGAGTTCTCATGGGGGAAAGCACTGAAAGGGAACAGTGCGACGACCGAATTTCGACAGCGCGCTTTTGTTCCACTGTCAGTGAACCGACATCGTCATTGCTTTCGATAAAAATCGCTCGATCGCCATCGGTGAGCGGGTTCATCGTGTTCCTCAAAATGCGAAAGCGAGTTGGCCGGTCTTCTCAACCCGGCTGGCGATTCCGATCGGCGCGAGGCCAGGCAATGAATGGATGAAGCCGCCGGGCTGGTAGGCGCGATCCTTGCGCCGCTCCTCGCGAAGGTTTTCGTCTGATGGGGGATGGCGGACCTTCCCGGTCCAGTGGCTCCAACCGAATGGGGCGTCGTGCAACTTCGGCTTCGCCTTCCGCTTGCCGTTTTCGCTGAGCAGCGATTCCTCCATGAGGATCGTCAGCATCTCCCGCACGTCCAGCGGCTCCTCGACAAACCAACGTTGGTGTGAGAGCCCACCAGTCGTGAAGGACCGGAAGCCGGTCTCGCTGAAAAAGGGCTTGTCGAGGTCGATCACCTTGCCGTGGAGCCCCGGCCCGGCAAGCAATCCGGGATACTCGACGTCGGTCCTGCAGCCGTGGATCATGAGCATGAACCGACCGGGCTGGCCGTGCATCGGGATTTCACCATCGGGCGCGGCGAGCTGCCGGCCGAGCCACGCCGATGCCGTGTTCCAACAGTCGAAGCGGGAGCGGCCCTTCGCGGGCCAGGAGTGCCCGCTGCCATCGGCCCGGTTCTCCTGTCCGCCATATTCGGTGATGCGGTAGAGCGTCTCGACGCAGGCATCGATCACCAGCGCGTAGGGCTGACGGGCCTGCTTGTTGCAAGCCATCATCGCCGCGTGGTAGCCGCAGAGCGCTTCCCGGGCGATCGACACCAGATAGTCATCGGGACCGTTGCGCAGCATGGCGACGATCTCGTCCTGCTCGCGGCGCATCTTCTCGGCCTCGATCTGCCATGGCTGTTTCTTGGGCTGTTTCTGTGCCTTTGCCATCAGAGCAGCCTGCCTTCGGCCACCTGCCAGACGCCATCGCCGAGCGGCTCAAACGGGCCGCGCTGGAGGGTCTGGCGGACCTTCGCCTTCCAGTTCGGATTGCGGCCGGCTTTCGGGCTGGTCGCCATCTCGCGGTAGAGATCGTCGAGCCGCACGGCGTCGCCGGCGCGCTGCATCACCTTCAATACCTCGTCGACCCACGAGCCGACGGCGGCAAAGCCGAAAAAGAGCGAGCGCAGCCGCAGCGGCACGAACGCGCCGGGAATGCCGCTGGCGGCAAGGCGGTCAGCGTCATCTGCGCCATAGGCACAAAACACCGACGGCGCGCCGGCGTTCGCCTTGGCTCGTGTCCCGCCGGCGTCGTGGAAATGCAGCCGCCCTTCCATGAACAGCAGCGCATCGGCGGCGCGCCAGACGCTCTCGTGAAACACCTGGGTTTCGGTGCGGGCGAAGATCAGCGCGATTCCCCGGCCGTGTTCGGCCATTCGGCCCATCCAGCGGCCGATCACGTTGTTCGAGTATGGCGGGTTGAGCCACACGCGCCCGTGCCAGGACCGGGCCAGACCGTTGTCGGCCATGGTGTAGTGCTGGCGCGCCATGTCCCACGGCCGATCGAGCGGAGCGCAGGGATCGAGGTCGAAGCTTTCGGCACCGCCGAGCGCGGCCAGGATCGCGGGAGGTGTCAGCCAGACGTCGGTGCCGGCGGCAGCGGAATGATGACTACCGATGGGCATCGACGGCCTCCCCGGTCAGTCTGCGCAGCACGTCGCCAACGCTGGTGATGGACGTCTCAAGCCGCTCTTCGTCGATCTCGGCCAGGTCGAGCTTGGTCTCGTTCCCGGCTTCGTCGATCATCGTGAAGACGTTGGCGGTGGAGTGCGGCTTGCGCAGGATATCCCACGCCCAGCGGGCAGCGGCTTCGGCATCGCCTTCGCCTTCGTAGTCGATCTCCCATGTGATTAGGTAGCGGGTCATGACGCGGCCTCCTCGCCTTCCTCATCCGCGTCTTCACGAACGAGCTGGTCGAAAGTCCACTCGGCACCGTCCTCGTCGAGGAAGACGATTTTGCCGTCGCGCTTGGCCGTCTCCTGATCGTTCCAGAAGATTTCGGTGCCGCCCGAGTGTTCGGGCTCGCCGGTCTCCGGATCGATATCGAGGAGGTGCGCACGCCCCGTAAGGCGCTCCAGGGTTCCGGTGATCGGGACGCCTCCGGGGGATAGGTAACTGGCCATTACCGTGCCTCCCCGCCGAGCATGGCGATCGCGGTGTCGAGCTGAATCTGTGCGGCAACCGCGATCCAAAGCGCGACGTGCCCTCTGCCCACGACCCTGCCCAGCTGCTCGCGCAAATGCAGCGGCGCCAGCCAATGGCCGTCGTCCTCTGTCCAGCCCGCGGCTCGAAGCATGTTTCTGAAATAGTCCAGTCGCTTTCTGGCGATGATGGCGTTTGCGGTGGTCACTGGTCTCTCCGTGGTAGGGGTGGTGTCAAAATGGTTGCAGAAAGTCTCTTGACAGAAGCCGGGGGGGCGAGGCAAAAAACATGCAGCCTGATTCTTCTGTGTGCGTCGGGCTGCTCCCCCAAATCAGATGGCGTTTTCCATCGGTCCCGGCTTGATGCCGAGCTGGCCGGCGATGAAGCCGACGACGTCGCTGACGCCTTCACTGTCCAGCGTTTCCAAGGTCTGGCGGAAGCGGCGACGGAAGTAATCCTGATGCTCGGAGCCGGCATAGTCGGCCATGGCAAGAGCCGTCGCGAACGTGACGGCCTGGAGGCGAGGTCCGGTGAACCCGGATTTCTTGTGAAGCCCTTCGGTGATTGCGACCAAGCTCATGGCGGGTGTCCTTCGCAGAAGTGGTGTAACCAAATTGGTTACAATATGAACTTATGCGGTTACACCCCTATTGCAAGAAAAAAATCGGGGTTTCGGACGTATGTTTCAGGGTGTTGTGCCGAAGGAATGCATCGCGCAAATCCTTCGCGTGTCTGAGGTCGACAAGTGGGGCCGCGTCTACAACTGCTGTTCCGGGACGTTCCGGTTCGAGCAGATCACGCTGGCCACTTTCCCCGGCGTCGAGATGCACTCCAACGACGTCAGCCTCTACTCCTCGGCGATTGCCGGCTATGTGCTGGGCAAGCCGATCGACTACGAATTCCACGGCGCGCTCGACTTCGTGAACGAGTTCGATTTCAGGGAACCTGATCAGCGCCTCGCAGCGCTGGCCGTCGCCTTCAATCTCGGCCGCTTCGCTGGTGGCAAGGCCAACGTCTACAAGACCAGCCACCGCAACCACCTGGTCGCGAACTTCGCCGGCTATGTCGAGCGCACCTTGGAAAAGGTCCGCAAGCTGCCGGGGATGATACCGATCAAGAGCTATTCGCCCCGCGACTGGATCGAGCATCTGGACGAGGCGATCGAGCGGAAGGCCGCCATCTTCTCCTACCCGCCGTTCTACAAGGGCGGCTACGAAAAGATGTTCGAGTTTCTGGCCGAGAACATCAAATGGGACGCTCCCCGTTATGAGCTGTTCGACCCCAAGGCGCTGCGCGCTCTCATTGAGCGCGTGCGGCAGGCGGGCGTGCCTTACTGCATCCTCTCGGACCAGATTTACGACGATCTGAAACCGGAGCTGGAGTTCGTCTCCGGCCGCGGCCACCCGCACTACTGCTACGTGTCGACGGGCAAGTCGTCGTTCCTGCAGCTCGTGCCGCGGTCGGCTCCCTTCCGCTACAAGCCGATCGACGTCGAGAAGATCAAGGCGGATTCGGTGGTGACGATCGCCCGGGCAGATGCGGCCCAGATGACGTTCCTCAAGGACGTCTACCTGAAAAAGGGCATCACCCACACGCCGGGCATGGTCAACTACCTGGTGCGCGTCGATGACATGCTGGTCGGCGGCCTGATCTACAACCTCGACAAATTCGCACGCCAGTCGATCTACCTGCTGTCGGATTTCTCCATCTCGCGTGAGGGCAGGCTGTCGAAGCTTGTCACCAGGCTCGCCTGCAACGGCGAGATCCTGCGCGACATGGGCAAGCGCTTCGTCGACCGCTTCAACAAGGTGCAGACGTCAGCGTTTTCGGAGCATCCGGTCTCGATGAAATATCGCGGCATCTTCGAGCAGACCAAGCGCGAAGAGATCGACGGGCCGGAAGGCAAATTCAGACTGCATTACGTCGGCGCCCGCATCGATGAGACGCCGCAACAAGCGTTCGAGTGGTGGTATGGCAAGCACTTCAACCGTTGACTGGAAGTCCCTCGACGTCGAGGCGCGGCAGGTTGATCCGAAGGCGCTGCGCCGGCGCGAGCAGAACGCGCACTACATGGCGCCGGCCATGTTCAAGCGCCTTGTCGAGAACGTCAAAATCGACGGCCGACTGACCACAACGGTCCTGGTGTGCCAGGACAAGGACGGCTCTCTCGAGATCCTGTCGGGACATCACCGCACCGCCGCCGCGATTGAGGCCGGCTTGCCGCTGGTCGACGCGCTCGTGATCACCTCGCATCTGAGCGAAAAGCGCAAGGTGGCGATCCAGCTCAGCCACAACTCGATCAACGGCGAAGACGACCAGTCGCTGCTGGCTCAGCTCTACGCCTCACTCGACATCGATGCGAAGAAGTTCTCCGGTCTCGATGACAGCGTGCTCTCGGGCGACAAGGGACCAGGTGCTGCTGCACTCGGCGGCGCGAACATCAAATACGACGAGCTGCTGTTCGCCTTCCTCCCCGAGGACCGCGTGCAGTTCGAGGTCGAAATGGACGCCATCGCCAAGCGGGCGAAGCGCTTCCGCATTCATGCCGCCCCGCAGTCGAGGTTCGATGACTTCTTCGACACCATCGTGCGCACCAAGCAGGGGCTCAACATCGTCAACTCGGGCATTGCCCTCGCAGCCATGGCGCGCCTTGCCGGCGAGCGGCTGGATCAACTCGAAGCGGAAGCGGAGGACAAACCCGATGCGGCATGAACTTCCCAACCTGCACGGCTTCTCCGAGCCCGGCGCAACGCCGGCCGCGCCCGCTTCCGCCACGCCCGCCATCATCGTCGGCGCACTGTTCGCGTTCGGCTTCCTCGTGTGTCTCGCACGCGTCCTGTTCGTGTGATCGGAATGCATTCGTGTGTGTGTAACGCAGTGTCGGTGGTTAGCATGGTCGCAACAGCAAGCATTCTCGGTCAGTTTGCGCATTTGCGCTGGTTGACCAACGCCAAGCCAGCCAAGGCTTTGCAGGATGGCTTCGCAGTCATCTCTTCCCCTCTCGGCCCGGTCTACATGGGGTGGGATTTGGGGAGCGAAAAAAAGGGCCATCCCGAACATTCCGAACACTCACACGCGCGAGTGGTCCGGTGATCAAGACGAAGTCGAGCGTGAAGGCATCAAAGCCGACCGCAAAGCCCAAGGCTGTACCGGCCAAATCGAAGGCGGAAGACAGCCCGAAAAAAAAGCCGGCGCGGGGCAAGAAGAAACCGGCCAGCAAGGCAAAGCCCCCTGTCGAGCCGAAGCCTGCTGCCCAGCCCGCTCCCAAGCCTGAGCCGGCACCACAGGCGAAGGCGGAAGAGCCCAGCAAGGGCGGCGCATCGCCGAAGCTCACTGCCCGCGACGTGCCGCGCGTCATTGCGATGCTGCGCCAGTGCGGTGGCATCAAGACCGTCGCGGCCGAGCGGCTGAACGTCGGGCGCACCACGCTCTACGCCTTCCTGAACGAGCACCCTGAAATCCAGGAGGCCGATTCCGAAATTGCGGACGAGCTGCTCGACGTCGCCGAGGGCCAGGTGGTGATCGCGCTTCGCTCCGGCGATATGCAGACCGTGCGCTGGTACCTGGAGCTGAAAGGCAAGGATCGCGGCTTTGTGCGGCGCATCGAGACTACTGGCAAGAACGGCGGCCCGGTTGAGACGCGGCAGAAGCCCGATCTCGCCAACATGTCGGACGAGGAATTGGAAATCCTGCTGCGCGCCGCAGAAAAGCGGGAGAGCACAGCCGGCGGAAAGTGACACATGGCGCGCATATCAGGCGTCATCCCGCCGACACCGGACGAAATCCGCATTGAGCTAGACCGGCGGGCCTGTGGCCGCTCCGTGGTCGAGATGATCAAGCGCGGATGGCATGTCCTGGAGCCGGGCCAGCCGTACAAGCATGGATGGCACATCGATGCCATCGGCGATCACCTGGAGGCCGTAAGCAGCGGCGAAATCCTGCGCCTCCTGGTCAACGTGCCGCCTGGCACCATGAAATCGATGGCGTGCGGCGTCTTCTTCCCGGCGTGGGAGTGGGGACCGCGCGCCATGCCGCATTTGCGGTTCATGGGGACGTCCTACAAGGACTCGCTGGCGATCCGCGACAACGTCAAAACACGACGTTTGGTCACGTCCAAATGGTATCGCGATCGCTGGGGCGATCAGTTCTCGATGATCGGGGACCAGAACACCAAGACCAAATTTGAGAACGACAAGACCGGCTTCCGCGAAGCCATGGCCTTCAACTCGATGACGGGCTCTCGCGGTGATCGCGTGCTCCTCGACGATCCGCTTTCGGTTGCGCAGGCGAAGTCGCCTGTCGAGCGCCAGACGGCGAACGACACGTTCCACGAGGCGCTGCCGACCCGTCTCAACAATCCCGATTCGTCGGCGATCATCGTCATCATGCAGCGCCTGCACGAAGACGACCCGTCGGGCGTGATCCTGGCGAACGACTACGGCTATGAGCACCTCATGCTGCCGATGGAGTTCGAGCCGGAGCGCAAATGCTACACCTCGATCGGCTTCCAGGATCCTCGCAAGGTCGACGGCGAATTGCTGTTTCCCGAGCGCTTCCCGCCTCACGTGGTCGAGCGCGACAAGAAGATCATGGGCAGCTACGCCTCGGCGGGGCAGTTCCAGCAACGCCCGGCGCCCCGCGAAGGCGGCATGTTCAAGCGCTCCTGGTTCGATGGCAAGTTCGTCAGGCAAGCCCCCAAGGGCACGGTCTGGGTCCGCCATTGGGACTTGGCCGGCACGCGAGGCGGCACTGGCGCACGCACCGCCGGCGTCAAGCTCGGCCGCGATCCCGACGGCCACTACTATGTCGGCCATGTCGTCACCCTTCGCGAGGAGGGCAAATCGGTCCGCAAGACCATCAAGGCGCAAGCCGCGATCGACGGCAAGGCGGTCAACATCAGCCTGCCGCAGGATCCGGGGCAGGCCGGCAAGTCGCAGGTGCAGGACTATGTGTCCGACCTCGCCGGCTACCGCGTCCATGCCGAGGGTGAAACCGGCGACAAGATCACGCGCGCCGAGCCGTTCTCGGCTCAGTGCGAATACGGGAACGTCTCCATCGTCGAAGGCGAATGGAACGAACTCTATCTCGACGAACTCTGCATCTTCCCGGCCGGCAAGCTCATGGACCAGGTCGACGCATCTTCCGGCGCCTTTACGAGGCTGCTCAACATCAAGGGGGCCATGGTGATCAGCGACGACGTCCTTCGACGCGCTGCCCAGCCGGGCAACCGATGATCAGGCGGTTTTTCAGGGCCGCGCGCCGCCTCTTGAAGCGCAAGCCAGTTGCTCAGCCTGCCAAGGCCGCACCGCTTGCCGCGATGCCTCCAGGCACGCGTGGAGCCCCGCGCATCTCGGAAGCGATGCTGTCGGCTCTGCGCGCCCAAAAGAAGGGGGCAGCACCGCACGAAACGTCGGTCTTCTCCATGCCGCAGCACCCGGCAAGCGTTCTGCCGGCGGGCAACACCGGCCTGGCGATGGACAGCGCCGTCGGCGCGGTTCAATCCTGGGCCAATGGCTTCGCGCTGAGCGGCTACTATTCCGAGGGGATCACCTTCCTCGGCTATGCCTACCTGTCGGAGCTGGCGCAGCGCCCGGAATACCGGGTGATCTCCGGGACCATCGCAAGCGAGATGACGCGCAAGTGGATCCGCTTCACCTCGAACGACGGGGAGGACAAGGCCGACAGGATCACGGAGCTGGAGAACGAGTTCAAGCGCCTCAACGTGCGCGACATGTTCTGCCGCGCTGCCGAGCAGGATGGCTTCTTCGGCCGCGGTCACATCTACATCGACACCGGCGACACCGACGATCCTGCCGAGATGCAAAAGTCGATCGGCGATGGCTGGGACAAGCTCTCGATTGCGAAGTTCTCGAAGAAGCCCATCCAGGCGCTGCGCACGGTCGAGGCAGTCTGGTGCTACCCCACCAACTACAACTCGAACGATCCCCTCAAGGACAACTGGTACCGGCCCGACACCTGGTATGTGCAGGCCAAGATGGTCCACACCACGCGGCTGATCACCCTCATCGGCCGCGAAGTCCCCGACCTGTTGAAGCCGACGTATTCCTTCGGCGGGCTGTCGCTGTCGCAGATGGTGAAGCCCTATGTCGACAACTGGCTGGAGACGCGCCAGTCGGTCAACGACATCATAAGCGCCTTCACGGTGTTTGTGCTGGCGAGCAACCTGCAAGAGACCCTGCAGGCGGATGGCGACCAGCTCTTCAAGCGCGCCGAACTTTTCAATTTGGTCAGGTCCAATCGCGGCCTGATGATGATCGACAAGGACACGGAAGACTTCAAGAACGTCTCCGCCTCGCTCTCTGGCCTCGACGTGCTCCAGGCGCAATCGCAGGAGCACATGGCATCGGTCAGCCATATCCCGCTGGTCAAGCTGCTCGGTACACAGCCGGCGGGCCTGAACGCTTCGTCCGAGGGCGAAATTCAGGTCTTCTACGACTACGTGCACTCGTTCCAGGAGAAGCTGTTTCGCAAGCCGCTGCACTTCCTCCTGGGCTTGGTGATGATCTCGCTCTGGGGCGAGACCGACGCCGGCATCGGCTTCGAATTCGAAAAGCTCGAAGAGACCAACGAGAAGGAAGCGGCCGAGGTCGAAAAGACCAAGGCCGAGCGCGACGTCATCCTGATCGATGGCGGCGTGATCTCGCCGGAGGAATCGCGCCAGCGCGTTGCCGCCGATCCGGACTCGGACTTCTCGTCGATCGACGTCGAGGACTTGCCCGACCTGGAGGAAGAGGAAGAGGACGGCCTTGTCGTCAAGGGCGGCTCTGGCCAGCAAGAGGAGGCGGCATGAACGAGAGGCGGGAAATCCGGCTTCGTCTGCTGGAGATGGTGGGGCGCGAGGGCTTCTATCCAGAGACCATCGTCGACCGTTCTCAACCTGGAACGGTTTGTCCTGGATGCCGGTGTTGCCAAGCCCGAGGAGCCGGCAGATAGTGCGGCTCCCGACACGGACAACGCTGGCGCCGCTTGATCACGCTCAACCTCTGGGAACTTCTCAAAGCACAGACGCCCGATGATCGCGAGATCGCCGAGACGCTGAGGGATCGTGATGTCCAGCCTCGAACGTCGCCGGAAGGCGAAGCAGAACGAAAAGGTTCTGCCTCCCGTCCGACCCAACGTCGGGATCGAGGCGGCCTATAGGAGCCGCCTGACGCGCCTGATCGACGCCATGAGCAAGAGCGTGGTCTACTGGCTCACAGCCTCCTACCGGGCCAATACGCCCCGCTTGGCGCAGGATGAGACGCCGGCGGATGCGCTGCGCCGATCGATCCGCAAGCTTGCCGCGCAGTGGACTAAGCGCTTCGATATCGCATCGGACCAGCTGGGCGACTATTTCGCGTTGTCGGTCGAGAAACGTTCGAGTGCGGCGCTCCGCAAGATCCTGCGCGATGGCGGCATCTCGGTCGAATTCAGGATGACGGCAGAGATGCGCGATGTTGTCGACGCGACGGTCAACGCCAACGTCTCGCTGATCAAGTCGATCCCGTCGCAGTATTTCGACCAGGTGGAAGGCGCGGTCATGCGGTCGGTGCAGACCGGCCGCGACCTTGGCGGCCTCGTCAAGGAGCTGGAGCGCTTCTCTGGCATCTCGAGGCGGAAAGCGGCCTTCATCGCGCTCGACCAGAACAACAAGGCGACGTCGGCCTTCACCACGGCGCGCGAGCTGGCGCTCGGCATCGACGAAGCCGAATGGCACCACAGCGGCGGCGGGAAGGAACCTCGTCCCACGCACGTCCAGGCTGGCCGCGAGAAGGTCCGCTACAAGATTTCGACTGGCTGGTACGACCCGGCGGTCAAACGCTTCATCCGGCCTGGCGAGGAGCCCGGCTGCCGATGCGTCGGCAAGCCGGTGCTTAAAGGCTTCTCATGACCGGCTGGTCACTTTTGCCGGTCGTACTCCTCTGCGACAAACGCTGCGGCGCCGTCGAACACCAGTTGCTGCCGCAAGGCACCGTGCCCGTAAATGGCATCCCCCTGCTTATGCCCGTCCCGACATTACCTGCGATGCTACCGCCCATCACCTTCGACCTTTCCTTTCATGGAAATCGCCCAGTACGATGCAGTTCCTCGAATTCGTGAACGCCTTATTGTAAGGTATAAATTAAATAGAATAATGCTGCCGCCACCTCAAGAATTAAAAAATAGCGAAAAGCATAGTGAATATCCCTCTTAATAATGAAATATACGATACTCGCCGATACTGGCGCGATAAAAACCGAAAATGGGTGATAATTATTTTCCATAGCCTTTTTTCATTCATATTTATGCCAAAATACGACCAAGCGTCACTATCACGCTACATCGTGACGACACGTCACACCGCCTGGCCTGACTTCCACGTTGCAATTGGACTTGAGGCCATAGCGGTAGACAAAGGTGGTGCCCGCCACTGCATGGCATGGCGCCACCGCCAGCATGAGAACGAGAGCTGAGACGGTACAACGAAACATCGGCCCTTCCTAAGCGGCGTGCAGCGTAGGGATCGCTTCGATCTCGGCGCTCATCGCCTTCTCTGCCTGCTCCAGGTCGTAGATGCGCTGGAGGTTGAGCCAGAACACCGGACCGTTGCCCATCAGCTTGCCGATGCGCAGCGCCATGCCGACGGTGACAGGCTGCTTCTCGTCCAGGATGTCGTAGAGCGTGCGCCGGGAAATACCGAGCAGCTTGGCGATCTCGGTCTTGGACTTGTCGAGCGCCGGCAAGAGATCTTCGCGCAGAAGCTCTCCGGGATGCATCGCGGGCAGGCCGCGCTTGATGGGTGCAGTGTTCATCAGTGATAATCCTCTAGTTCGACCTCGATAACGTCTTCGCCGTCAAAACCGAAGGTGATGCGCCAGTTTCCGTTCACTCGAACAGAATAGCGCCCCTTTTGATCGCCCGATAGGCCGTGGAAGCGATAGCCGGGAAGGTCCATGTCTTCCGGTTTTGAGGCTGCTTCCAAGGCCCGAAGAATGCGGGCGACCCGCTTGTCGTCTTGCACGCTCAGACCGCGCGGACTGCCGGTCTCGAAGAAGCGTTGCAGGGCTTTGTTTCGGAAAGACTTGAGCATGTTTGTAAGGTAGCGCCTTACACATTTTAGGTCAACAAGATTGTGAGGCGTGGCCTTACAAAATAGGAAATCAGACCGATGCCGAATGAGCAAGAGATCGAGCATCTCGCGGCCAGCGACACCTTGGCCATGGACCGCGCCAGCGTGCGCACGTTCGACCAGGACGGCCACCTGCGCGTCGAGATGACGCCGATCTCGAAGGCCAATGTGTGCCCCTACTACGGGCGGGAAATCCCTGATTTCGAGGCGCTGGGGCTCGACCCCGAACGCCTCTATCACCTCTACCGCGATGCCGAGGAGCTGGCTAAGGCCGCTCCGACATTCGTCGGCAAGCCGCTGCTGCTCAAACACATTCCGATCAGCGCCAAGGACCATCCGCGCGAAGCCGTGGTCGGAGCGCTTGGCGATGCCGTCGAGTTCCATGCGCCGTACCTCATGGCGCCGCTCAGCATCTGGGATGGGGCAGCAATCGCGCTGATCGAATCCGATCGGCAGAAAGAACTATCGAGCAGCTATCGCTACCGGGCCGACATGACGCCCGGCACGCTGGCTGGAGAATCCTACGACGGCGTGATGCGGGACATTTCCGGCAATCACGTCGCGTTGGTCGAGGAAGGCCGCGCCGGGCCTGATGTAGTCGTCGGCGACAGCAAAACGGAGATCATCACGATGAAGAAAACAGCAATGCTGTCGCGCATGGCGTCTGTCGCCCACGGCGCGATCCTTGCCCACGTCCTGCCCAAGCTGGCCGCCGATCAGAAGATCGACCTGCGCCCGGCTCTGGCTGGCGTGACTGCCAAGAACTTCAAGGCCCAGCGGCCGGCAATCGTCGAAGCGGTGGCCAAGGCTGCCAAGGGCAAGCTGGCGGCCGACGCCAAGCTTGACGGCCTCGATGCGCTCCTGGTCGCGCTCGACGGCGTCGAGGGTCAGGAAGCCATGGACGAAGAGGACGACGACGAGGCCAAGAAAAAGAAGGCCGAGGACGACGCCGACGAAGAGGAAAAGAAGAAAAAGGCCGAGGATGACGCCGAGGAAGAGGCCAAGAAAAAGGCCGAGGACGCCGAGGAAGACGACGACGACAAGGTTGGCAAGAAGGCCATGGACTCGGCCATTGCCGCCGCCGTGTCGAAGGCCAAGGGCGAGGTCCGTGCCGAAATGATCAAGACGGCGGCCGATATCCGCATCGCCGAAGAGGCGGTTCGCCCCTACATCGGCAAGCTGGCCATGGCCCATGACAGCGCCGAAGCCGTCTATCGCACGGCGCTCTCCTCGCTTGGCGTCGATATCGCCGGCGTTCACCCGTCGGCGCTGCCGGCGATCCTCCGCGCTCAGCCGGTGCCGGGCTCCCACCAGGCGCAGAAACCCGCTGCCGTCGCCATGGACGCTGCCGGCGTCAGCTCTTTCCAAGAGATGTTCCCGGCCACCAAGACCCACATCGTCAAGACGCTCTAAGGCGAGCGACTTAAATCCTGAAACCCCTTCGAGCCGGCCAGTGAGCCGGCTCTTTTCATGAGGAGAATCGCCCATGTCTGGCTTTCAGACGCAGGCCGCCTACAATCCCGCCCCGGCTGTTGAGGGCGACTTCGCTTCCACCAATCCCCGCACCACCGTCATGGCAGCGGCTGGTGCTCTGGTCGCTGGTGCGCTCGGCGTCATCATCGGCCGCTTTGCCTGGAAGAGCTATGTCCAGGTCGACAGCAACAACGCACCGGCCGTGGTCAACACGTTCGGCACCGGCCCGGTCGCCGGCTTCATCCACCGCGAGCAGCAGGGCCTGATCGAGCAGTATCTGCAGGAATCGACCATGCTGGTTCCGGCCGGCTTCCCGGTCACCGTCTTCGATAGCGGCGACTTCTGGGTGAAGAACAACGGCGCTACCCCGGCGATGGATGGCCAGAAGGTTTATGCCAACTACGCCGATGGCAAGGCCACTGCCGCACCGACCGGCTCGCCGAACGGCGCGACCACCACGGCGGGCTCGATCGCTGCCGCCACCAGCGGCTTCGTCGGCTCCATCGTCGGCAATGTGCTGGCGGTCACGGCGGTCAACTCGGGCACGATCTATCCCGGCACGACCATCTCCGGCACCGATGTCTCCAGCGGCACCAAGATTGTCTCGCAGCTGACCGGCACGCCCGGCGGCGTGGGCACCTATGCGGTCAACATCCCCGACCAGGACGTTGACCCCGGCACTGTCATCGCCGGCACCTATGGCGTGTTCACCGCCGGCGGCACCATCGCTGGTGTGTTCGGCGTCGGTGACACCCTGACCGGGACCGGCATCAGCGCCGTCACCACCATCCGCCAGCAGCTTACCGGTCCTGCCGGCGGCGCCGGCACCTATGCCGTCGACGTCAACACCGTCGTCAACGCCACGGCCATCACCGCGGCCACCAACGTCGAAACCAAGTGGACCGTGCGTTCCTTCGCCCAGCCGGGCGAGCTGATGAAAATCAGCTCCTGGCCCCAGGGCTAAACCAACCCTCCCGTCAACCTCGAACCATGCGCGCCGGCCCGTGAAGCCGGCGGTCTGTGAGGAGAACCACCATGCAATTCCACGACTTCAACACGGCCGCCGCAACGTGGGCACAGCACCGCCCCATGTTCGAGGCGGCCGGCATCTACCTGCCCGAGGCCCGCGCCTATATGGTCGAGGCGTACCGCACCAACCATTTCGCGATGGATGCGCAGCCCTCTCTGGCGACGTCGCCTAACGCCGGCATTCCGGCCTTCCTGACAACGCTGGTCGACCCCGAGGTCTACCGCATCCTCTTCGCCCCGACGCAGGCCGCCGAGATCTTCGGCGAAACCCGCAAGGGCACATGGATCGACCAGACCGCCATGTTCCCGACCGTGGAGCAGACGGGCGAAGTGTCGAGCTATGGCGACTACAACGACAACGGTCGCTCTGGCGCGAACATGAACTGGCCGCAGCGCCAGTCCTACCTGTTCCAGACGATCGCCGAGTATGGCGAGCTGGAGATCGAGCGCGCCGGCCTCGGCCGCGTCAATTGGGTTGGCGAGGTCGACGGCGCCGGCACCACCGTGCTCGCCCGCTTCCTGAACACCACCTATTTCAAGGGTGTGCAGGGCCTCCAGAACTATGGCCTTCTCAACGACCCGAACCTCTCGGCGCCGATCACCCCGGCACCGAAGGCGTATGGCGGCGTGAAGTGGATCAACAACGGCCAGATCGTCGCCACGGCGAACGAAATCTACGCCGATATCCAGTCGCTCTGGCTCCAGCTCGTCACTCAGTCCGCCGGTCTCATCGACCAGAAGACCAAGATGACGCTGGCTCTGTCGCCGGAATCGCAGCTGGCCATGACCGCCACCAACTCCTTCAACGTCAACGTCGAGGATCTTCTGAAAAAGAACTTCCCGAACCTGCGCGTTGAGACGGCGGTGCAGTATGGCGCGCAGACTGCAATCAACCCGGTGGGCATCGCGGGCGGCAACCTGGTGCAGCTGATCGCCGACGCGATCGACGGCCAGAAGACCGGCTATTGCTCCTTCAACGAAAAGCTTCGCACGCACCCGATCATCCGCGCGATGTCCTCGTGGAAGAAGAAGATGACCAGCGGCACATGGGGCGCGATCATCCGCCAGCCGATGGGCATCTCCCAGATGCTCGGCATCTAAGACGCTTGACAACAGTTGGTGCCGGATTGTAACCATTTCGGCACCAAATCACTTCCGTGGGGTAGAGCAGCCCGGTAGCTCGTCAGGCTCATAACCTGAAGGTCGTCCGTTCAAATCGGACCCCCGCAACCAAATCCGGACCCTGAACGGTCTCGTCGAAGCGTTGGCGCTGAAAGCGAGACCTGCAAGGCGAGGATGGCGCTAAAGGCAAGCATCTGGCCCAGCCCGGTTGAGAGACCGGGCAACAGTTTTGAGGGTGCGCACCTGCATTGACGGCCGATCTAGACGGCAAGAGCAGTTGACCCTGGGTCCGGAGACGTGCGCGGAACGGACAGGCAGAGTCGGGCCGAGAAATCGCTCGGTGGGGAGTAAACCCGGCACCCACCATCCAATTCGCCCGAAAGGGCAAAGAAAATGCCAGGTTCGAGGTCTGCTACGATAGCGGGCGGAAGACGACAGCGCGGCGGCTGAACGCCGACCTGGTAGATGGTCAACCCAGCGAGAAGGGGTTGAAAAGGTCGGTGACGGCGCTTCACGCGGTCACGGGTAGAGGTCCGGGACACCGAAACGTTAGCCGGGGGCTCCTTGAACATAAAGGCGGTCGCGACGACCGTGAAACGTTCAAACTCCACGAGCGCAAATGCTTGTGTGATTGCGCCGACAAGCGGGAACGCAGGCCCGTATGGGGCGAGCGGGTAAACGGACGGACCGGCACCACGCTCGCCCTCGAAATTCAAGATGTCCTCCCAGGACAGCGAGGCGCGGAAACGCAGCCTTGCACCGGTTCCCGCAAGGGGAGCCAGGGGACCTGCTCGGCGCGCTTTTTGCCGGGTGCGCTGAGCGGGTCTCCCACCACAGTTTGCGGATGCTCCGTGAGAGGTGCCTGTTCCACAGGCGCTGAGCCAGGATTGACACCTGGCATCCGCTCCAGCCTTCGGGCCGCGTCATTGGTGTTGATTGGTGGGGGCACCTCTGAACGCCTCTGGCGCGGCCCGGACGCCTCGAGGAGCCGCAATGCACAGTGTTAGCGAAGAGAGACGGCAGGGGATCATCGCCGCCTATCTCGCCGGCGATCGAACCGGTGAGATCGCCAAACGGTTCGGCGTCTCGGAGAGCTACCCCAGCCAACTCGCCGCGCGCCTAAACGTGCGCCGGCGCAATCTGGCCAACTGCCGCAAGCCCGGCCCGAACCTCAACCAGAAGCCGCGCATGGTGATTGCTGACGCTCTGGTCGACGAGATCGCAGAGCCCGAGCAGATCGGCGCGGACGTCAACAGGATCGACGAGATCAAGCGCCTGGCAAGCATCGGCCGCCGGCGCACCGAGATCGCAGCACTGCTGCGTTGCCCCTATCGCGTGGTCGACGAAGCGCTGTCCTGACGCTGTTTCTTTCAACCGGAGTACAACAATGTCTTCCACTGTAACCGTCGCTTGCAAGCTGCCCCATGGTCTGATCATGCGTCTCCACACGATGGAGGACATGAACGAGCCAACTGCCGGCGGCGGCTTTCGCAAGGTGAAGCGCGCCCAGGTCATTGGCGAGCCGGTCGTTCTGAAAGGCTACAGCCGCCGCTACGATCGCCGCACCGAGCAGGCGCCGGCCGCGGTACAGGGCGCGTTCGCGCTGACCCACAACGTCGACGCCGACTTCTTCAAGAAGTGGTTGGACCAGAACAAGGATCTCGACGCGGTCAAGAACAACCTCATCTGGGCGCATGCCGAGACCGACATGGTCGAGGGCTTCATCAGGGAGCACGACAAGCAGAAATCGGGCTTCGAGCCGATCGATCCCAACAACCTGCCGCGCGGCATCCAGGCCTACAAGAAGGATGATGTCGCGGCCTAACACCACAACGCCCAGGGAGGTCCGTCATGGGCGTCATCGTCGATTTCAGCTACGCGAACTTCGTGGCGATCTTCCCGCAGTTCGCAACGCTCACCCAGCCACAGGTTGAGCAGGGCGCGTTGCCGGTGGCGGTGCTCTATTGCCGCAATGATGGCGGCGGACCCGTCACCAAGGCCGAGACGCAGACGACGCTGCTCAACCTCATGGTCGCGCACATCTGCCAGCTCATGTACGGCGCCAACGGACAGGCGCCGGCCGGGATCGTGGGACGTGTGTCGAATGCTGCCGAGGGCAGCGTATCGGTGCAGGCCGAGTTCCCCATGACGCCGAGCAACGCATGGTTCATGCAGACCCCATTCGGCGCGGCCTTCTGGCAGGGCACAGCCTCCTACCGGACCATGCGCTACATGCCCCGGCCGGTCCGCGTCTTCAACCCGTGGCTCAATCAGTAAAGGAACCGTCATGGACCTGCTCCAACAGTTGCAGCGCGAGTTTCGCGCCTTCAAACAGTCGGCCGAGGATCGCATCAAGGGCCTCGAGCGCAGCCTTCGCCTCGTCTCGCCGGAGCCCGTCTTCGTGGCCGAGGAGCCGCTGCCGGCGGAAACCGCTGCTCTCGTCGACGCCGGCACCACCGGCACCGCCGGTCCCGAGACGCCTCCGGCAACGCTTCCTGCCACGCCTCCGGTCGCTGACGCTGCTGGCACCACCCAGCCGCCGGCCGAGACCCCGGCCGAGCCGGTCGCAGATGCCGCTGCCGGCGCTGCCGATCCCGCTGCCGACACCAAGTCGAAGGCCGGCAAGGGAAAGACCGCCGATGCGGCGGCCGATCAGACCGACCCGGCCAAGCAGTAAGGCCATGGTGCAGCTCTCCGGCGGCGACAAGCTCGCCGCAAAGCTGGCCGAAATCTCGAAGAACCTCCAGAAGGCCGCATCTGTCGATGTCGGCTTCCTGGAGGGCTCGACTTATCCCGACGGCACGTCCGTCCCGCTGGTCGCGGCGCTGAATGAATTCGGCACCAGCGACACGCCGCCCCGGCCGTTTTTCAGGGGCATGATCGAAGACAAGAGCCCCGAATGGCCTGACGCCGTGGGCAACCTCCTGGTCGCCAACGACTACGACGCCGACAAGACGCTGGGCCAAGCTGGCGCGGCCCTCAAGGGCCAGTTGCAGGCGGCGATTGCCTCGTATGACGGCCCGGCACTGCAACCCGCCACCATCGCCCGCAAGGGCAACGACAAGCAGCTAGTGGACACAGGCCACATGCTGGCTTCGGTCGACTACGCGGTAAAATCCTGAACCGGAGACCAAGACGATGCGAGCCGTCCTTTTTTCGAGCAACATCGGCGATATCAAAGCCGATCTGGCATTCAACAACAACTTCGAAGCCGTGACCGATCCTGGCATCAATGACGATGCCAATGATGGCTATCAGGTCGGCTCGGCTTGGGTGAATACCGCCACCGACACCGCATGGCTTTGCGTCGATGCGACCGTCGGCGCGGCCATCTGGACGGCCACCGCACAGGTCGGCACCACGCAGGGCGCACCGGCCGCGCACACTGTCTCCGGCACGCTGGCACCCGCCGACCTGCTGGCCGGCATCATCACCATTGCCCAGGGCGCCGGCGCGGCCTCCGCGCAACAGCTGCCGACCGGTACCGCACTCCAGAACGCGCTGCCTGCTGACTTCCAGGTCAACGACAGCTTCGATGTCTCGGTGATCAACACCTCCATCGTCGATGCCGAGGATGCGACCATCACCACCAACACCGGCATGACGCTGGTGGGTTCGATGGACTTCCCGGCGCACAGCGGCCCGACCATCCCGTCGAGCGGGATCCTGCGCTTCCGCAGCACGGGCGTGGACACCTTCTCGGTCTACCGCGTCGGTTGATCAGATGAACCTCCACGGGATCGTTTCGGCGGCGATCGCAACGGTCAACCCGTTCGTGACCGCCACGCTGAAACGGTCCACCGGCTATGCCACGGCGGCCGACGGCACGCGCACGCCGAGCTTTGACGATGTTCCTGGCGTCCCTTTGCAGGCGCAGGCGCTGAGCTATAGCGACCTGCAGCTGCTCGACGGCCTCAACATTCAGGGCGTGCGGCGCGCCGTCTACCTCAACGGTTCGGCGCTCGGCGTGGTGCGCGAGCTGCAAACCGGCGGCGACCTATTCGTCTTCCCTGCCGGCACCTTCCCGGAAGGCAACACCTGGCTCGTGGCTCACGTGCTCGAGTCGTGGCCCGACTGGTGCAAGTGCGCCTTGACCCTACAAGTGGATGGAGCCTCATAATGGCGAACGCGACCTTCACAGTGCCATGCCCGACGGGCGTCTGGACGCAGGTTGCCGCCGGCGCGGCCTATGCGAACGTCCAGCTGCAGAAGACCAGCGTCTGCAATGTGCAGGCCGCCATCGCGGCCGCTGAGCCGGCGGTGGGCTCGACGGAATTCGTGCTGCTGTCGGAGATTTTCGCGACCTTCCCGCTCGGCACCGGCGACGTGCTCTGGTGCATGCCGCTCGGCGCGGTCGACGGCACGGTGCGCGGGATCGGCACCGGCGCCTGATGAGCGGCCCGGTCCCCAACCAATCGGCCATCCAGACGGTCCTGCGCGGCTTTCTCCTGAAATACCTGCCCGCCGGCGTCGAGGTGGTGACGGCTCAGGACAACCGCGTCCCAGAGCCGGCCGGCGATTTCGTCACCATGAACGTCATCCGCCGCGGCCGGCTCTCGACCAACTTCGACACGTACCAGGACTGCGCGTTCGAGGCGTCAATCGACGATACGGTTATGACCGTTACACATGTATCGTTCGGCATACTCCTGGTGGGGGCGACTGTCTTCGCAGCCCCGGTGGCCGATGGCACGCTGATCAGTGCGCAGATCGGCGGCACGCCCGGCGGAAACGGTACCTATACCGTATCGCCTGCGCAGACCGTGACGGCGCAGACCCTATCGAGCGGTGCGGAGTCCATCACGCAGCCGACCGACATCGTGATCCAGCTCGACGTGCACAGCGCGTCGGATGGCAGCGCTTCCGATATGGCGCAGACGATCGCGACCCTGATCCGCGATGAGCGGGCAACACGCTACTTCGCCGATACCGGCTTGGATGGCGCGCCACTCTATGCCGACGATCCGAAGCAAGTCCCGTTCTTCAACGGCGAGCAGCAGTATGAAACCCGCTACGTGCTCGAAGTGCATATCCAGGCCAACCAAGCACTCGGCCTGCCGCAACAGTTTGCCGACCAAGCCGTGATCGACGTTTTCCCCGTCGAAGCAACTTGGCCGGCCTGACCCCTCAATCGAAACAGAAAGGACCTGGTCCATGACGACCATCCCGGCCTCGCAGCTTGTGAACGTGATCCCGAACGTTCTCAATGCGGGCGGCAACGCGCTCGTGATGAACGGCCTCGTGCTGACCCAAAACACCCGCGTTCCTATTGGCGTGGTGCTGTCCTTCCCCAACGACGGTATCTCGGTGTCGAATTACTTCGGCGCGTCCTCGGAAGAGGCCGAGATCGCGGCGATCTATTTCAACGGCTACAACAACTCGACCCAGAAGCCGGCAACCATCCTGTTCGCGCAGTATGCCTCGGCAGCGGTCGCGGCCTATCTGCGCGGCGGTAAGGCTTCGCAGCTGTCGCTTGCCCAGCTCCAGGCGCTGAGCGGCACGCTCATCGTCAACGTCGATGGCTATGTGCACACCGCTGGCGCGCTCGACCTGTCGCCCGCAACCAGCTTCTCGGCGGCGGCGGCTCTGATGACCACGGCCTTGAACACCAGCCTGCCGCAAGTCGCGTCGGTGACTGGTTCCATCGCGGCCGGCACGGCATCGGCGACGGCCTCGATCGACGGCAACGTCATGTATGTGACGGCGGTCGCCTCGGGCTCGCTGGTAAGGGGCGCGGTGCTGTCCGGTACCGGCGTCGCGGCCGGCACGCAGATCACCAACCAGCTCTCGGGCACGCCCGGCGGCATCGGTGAATATGCGGTCTCGACCGAGCAGGTTGTGGCCAGCACGGCGGTCGCCACGACCTATGGCACCCTCACGGTCACGGCGGTCGAAAACGGCACGCTGTCGGTCGGCCAGACGCTTGGCGGCACCAATGTGACCGCTGGCACCCTGATCACGCAGCTTGGCACCGGCGAGGGCCTGGCAGGCACCTATATCGTCGACACCACGCAGACGGCGGCGAGCGCTACCGTCACGGCCTCGGCTACGCCTCTGGACGTCGCCTACGACTCGGTCTCTGGCGGCTTCGTCATCACCTCCGGCATCACCGGCGCTGCATCGTCGGCCGCTTTCGCGACCGGCTCGGTTGCCGACAAGCTCTTCCTGACGCAGGCGACCGGCGCAACGCTGTCGCAGGGCGCGGAGGGAACGACGCCGGCGGCCTTCATGGACGGCATCACCCAGATCACCCAGAATTGGGCGACCTTCATGACGATGTTTGACCCGGATGCGGGCTCCAACACGGCGCAGAAGCTGGCCTTTGCCGAGTGGGTCAACAACACCAACAAGCGCTATGCCTATATCGCTTGGGACACCAACATCGTGCCGACCGAAGGCGCGAACGCTTCCTCGACCTTCGGCAACATCGTCATGAGCGAAAACCTCGACGGTACCTGCGCGATCTACCAGCCCGACGGCGGCCCGACCACGCCGGCGCAGATCGCGGCCTTCGTGTGCGGCTCGGCCGCCTCGATCGACTTCCAGCAGACCAATGGGCGCATCACCTTCGCTTTCCGGGGGCAGGATGGCCTCGTGGCCGGCGTAACGTCAGCCGCGGTTGCCAACAACCTCTTCGCCAACGGCTACAATTTCTACGGCGCCTACGCGACGGCAGCGCAGCAGTTCCTGGAGTTCCAGAACGGCACGGTGTCGGGCGAGTTCGAATGGCTGGACAGCTACATCAACCAGATTTGGCTGAACAACCAGCTCCAGCTTGCCCTCATGGAGCTGCTCCAGAACATCAACTCGGTGCCGTACAATGCGGCCGGCTATGAGCTGATCAAGGCGGCATGCCTCGACCCGATCAACCAGGCGCTGAATTTCGGTGCCATCCGCGCCGGCGTCACGCTGTCGGCGCTCCAGATCGCGCAGATCAACTCGGCGGCTGGCCTCCGGGCGAGCGACACCCTCCAGCTGCAAGGCTGGTACCTCCAGGTGAAGGACGCCACCCCACAGGTGCGCCAGGCCCGCCAGAGCCCGCCTATCAACTTCTGGTACATGGATGGCGAGTCCGTCCAGAAGATCGAGCTTACCTCGACCCTCGTCCAGTAAGCGGCAACCAATCCCCCCGTCAGGAGCCAGATCATGTCGACCCTAACCGCCGCGAACGCGGTCATTACGCTTGCCGTGCCGAACCTCTTCCCAACCCCGGTGCAGTTGCAGGGCTTCGCCGCCGACAACATCTACGACATGGACAGTGTCGACCAGGTCGAGACCGCCATGGGCGTCGATGGCATCCTGTCGGGCGGGTTTGTCTACAACCCGACCAACCAGACCTTCGTGTTGCAGGCCGATTCCCCTTCGATCGCCTTCTTCGAAACCTGGGCGGCCACGCAAATCCAGGCCAAGGACGTCTACACGGCCAACGGCTCGACGACGCTGCCGTCGCTCGGCCGCTCGTACATCTCCACCAAGGGCTTCCTGGTGAGCATGCCCCCGATGCCGGGGGCGGCCAAGATCCTGCAGCCGCGCCGTTTCGCGATCCGCTGGCAGAGCGTTCAAAGCGTCCCGAACTGAGGTAAGTCATGCGTAAAGAGATCGACATCACCATCACCGACGAAGGTCGTGATGAGGGCAAGACGTTCCACATCAAGGAGATGGCGGCAACGCGTGCGGAGAAGTGGGCAATGCGCGCCCTTCTCGCCGTGGCGCGTTCCGGCGTCGAGCTACCCGACGACTTCGCCGCCATGGGCATGCAGGGCATTGCCATCGTCGGCATCCGGGCGATCACCAAGATGGCCTTCGAGGATGCCGAGCCCCTGCTCGACGAGATGATGGAATGCGTGACCATCAAGCCCGATACCCGCAACGCCCTCATCCAGCGCGGGCTTATCGAAGGTGATGTCGAGGAGATCGCGACGCTGATCCAGCTGCGACAGGAGGTAATCAACCTTCACGTCGGTTTTTTTACAGCCGGCACGAAGTCGAAATTGATCTCGACGCAGTCGCCGGAGTCCAGCTCCTCGAATACGGAAACGTCTCCAGGGCAATCGGTCAAGTTCTCTCAAAGGGGAAAACGACCCTAAGAGAACTCGACGAATGGCTGTCGATCGAGGACGTCCACGACCTTCTCGAGGTGGCGATGGTCGACGCCCACAACATGATGTTGCTCAGGAAGAGAGACGAGAATGCCAACGGTCATTGACAGCCTGATCGTCACGCTCGGCCTCGATCCCAAGAACTTCAACGACCAGCAGAAGAAGACGTCGGAGACCTGGCTCAAAACCGTTGCTGGCTTCCAGAAGGGCGGCAAGCAGGTCGAAGACAGCTCGAAAAAGGCTGCCGAGACGGTCAACCTGATCACGCGGCGCGTGCTCGAACTCTTCGCCGTCGTGACCGGCTCGCAGGCGCTGAGCGATTTCGTGCGCAAGATCACGAACGCCGACGCCTCGCTTGGCCGTTTCGCCTCGAGCCTTGGGGAATCGCCCCAGCGGCTGGCGGCCTGGGAGAACGCGGCCGACCGCTTCGGCGGCTCGGCCGATCAGACAGCAACGACGCTGGAGCGCGTCAACAAGCAGCTCTACAACCTCAACAAGAACGGCGAGGCGCTGCCGCGCGAATTCTCCCAGCTGCAAGCTTGGACCGGCATGAGGATCGACCCCAACCATGGGCTCGATCGCTACCTGTCCGATGTCGCGGCGGCTTTGCAGCGGCTGCACCAGATCGACGCCGGCGCGGCTCATAATGTTGCGCAGGCGCTGGGCATCGACCCGGCCACCGAACAGCTCATGTACAAGATGGGCGCCGGCATAGACGTCTATCTCGACAAGCTCCAGAAGAGCCTGTCGCCGAGCAACGCGGCCATCGAATCCGCGCAGAAGCTCCAGGCCAGCTGGCAGGAGCTACTCCAGAACATCATCGCGCTCGCCAACGCCATCTATGACAAGCTCGGCCCGGTCCTGGTCGACGCGGCCAACAAGATGTCGGCATGGATCGAGAAGAACCGGGACTGGATTCAGACCGGCATTGTCGATGCGGTGAAGAAATTCATCGACTTCCTCGAAAAGATCGACTGGAACGCCGTCGGCACCGGCATGCAGAATTTCGCCAACGGGGCGAAGGAAGTCGTCGACGGGCTCGGCGGGATCATCAAGACCACCGAGATCCTCTTCGGCTTGTGGGCCGGAGCCCGGTTCCTAAGTGTTCTCGCCAACATGCGCATGCTGGGCGGAATGCTGCTCGGCGGCGGTGCCGGCGGTGGCGCGGCGGCGGCCGCTGGTGAAGGTGCTGCCGGCGCCGGCTTGATGGGGCCCATGGGCAAGCTGTCGCCCTTCCTGGCCATGCTTACGCTCTCTGGCGATACCCCGCAGGGGAAAGGGAAGGGCGTTTATTATACCGATCGCGATATCGACACGATCACCCAGATGAAACATTGGGATCGCAGCGGCCCGCAATCGCGCTTCCATAACGGGCACGGTGCCGAAACGACGGTCGACGGCAAGCCCGTTTCGAGGGGCAACCCGCTCCCCGTCACGATCTCCGACCAGAAAACCGACGGTGGCGGCTTCTGGAGCAACCTGGTGAGCGGCATCGGCGGCATGTTGAGCGCTGGCGCGCGCAACGCCTTCGGCACCCCAGCCGCTGGCGGCGCGGGTGGCGATGCGGTCGGCGGCCCTCAAAGTGCCTCGCGTGGCACAAAGGGCTGGTGGACGCCCGAGCGGCAATCGCAGGCTTACCAGACGCTCACGGCCGGCGGCCTGTCGGATTCCGGCGCGCGCGGTCTGGTGTCGCGCTGGATGAATGTCGAGGCAGGCGGCGGTCCTGGCACGGTCAACAGCATCGGCGCCACGGGCATGGCGCAATGGCTCGGCCCTCGCAAGGCGCGCCTGATGGCCTTTGCCAAGGCACGCGGCAAGAACTGGAACGACTTCGACACACAGTTGCAGTTCTCGCTTTCCGAGCTGAACGGTCCGGAGAGTGCGGCCGGCCGTGCGCTGCGCAACGCCAAGACCGACGCGCAGGGAGCAACCGGCGCATCGATGTACGAGCGCGCCGAGGGCTACAGCTCCTGGAGTGGTTCGGACAACTTCACCGGCAAGACGTATCGCGGCATGCGCGGGATCAACACCGGCGCCAAGGCCGCGGCGCTCTCGAACATCTCGAGCACGCATTCCGCCACGACGTCGACCAGCTCGGTTGAAAACCATATCGGCAAGGTCGAGGTTCACTCCCAGGCGACCGACGCCAATGGCGTTGCCTCCGATATCAACGACGCGCTCAACCGGCGTCTCTTCGCCGCTCAGGCAAACAGTGGATTGGCGTGATGGCCGGCATTCTTGATCTTCTGACGCAGGATGCCGTCGGCCTGCTGTCGAGCGCGTTCGGCCAGCAGCCGTGGGGCATTTATTTCGGCGGCGTGCCGGTGATCATCGCCGACAACGTCGTGGAGGTGCAGTATCGCCAGCAATGGTCGATCTCTGACTTCCCCGTCGAGCAGGGGGCCTTTGCCAGCTACGACAAGGTGCAAATCCCCTATGACGCGCGGCTGCGCTTCACGGCCGGCGGATCGGCGGCAAACCGCGCCGCCATGCTGGCGTCGATCGCCGCCGTCGCCGGCGACACCAACCTCTATGACGTGGTGACACCGGAGGCGGTCTATCTCTCGTGCAACTTCACGCACTACGACTACACCCGGCGCTCGAATGAGGGCATGGGGCTTCTGTCGGTCGATATCTGGCTGATCGAAGTGCGTGAGGCCGTCGGCGCCGCGATGTCGAACACCCAGGATCCGAGCGGCGCTTCTCAGGTCAACGGCGGTACCGTCCAGACGACGCCGGCGAGCACGGCCCAGCTGGCGCAATTCCAGCCGGGCTCCGGACTTCCGATTGGAGGCTTCTGATGGTCATCATCCCATTGCAGGCGGTGCCGAACCAAGCGGTAGGCGTGACGCTGGACGGCCAGGTCTCGCAGATCAGCCTCTACCAAAAGCAGCCGGGCCTGTTCATCGACCTCTACGTCGATAACGTGCTCGTGATCGGCGGCGTGATCTGCCAGAACCTCAACCGGATCGTCCGGTCGCTGTATCTGGGCTTCTCCGGCGATCTGCTCTTCATCGACAACCAGGGCGACACGGACCCGTATTATACCGGGCTCGGCACGCGCTACAGCCTCGCCTACGTGTCGGCGAGCGAGCTTCCGCCGGGCGTCGGCTGATCAACTGCAGCGTTTGAACCGGTCGCCGGCAAAGCAGACGTGGAGTTCGCGCAGCTGCGCCGACACCGCCTCGCGCTGATCGCACGCCTTGATGGTGTCGGGATCATCGCCGGAGCCGCCACGGCACTGCTCATTCAGTTCGAGATAGGACTTTTCGAGCGCGGCCTTGTTCGGCTTCGCGAGCGCTGGCGCGGCGGTGAAGGCGAGGAGGACGGCCGTCGCGACGGCAAGGACTTTCGACATGTGCGTAACCTTTTTTTGACAGGCGGTGGTCGGGATGGCGTTCAGCCAAAAGCGAATTTCCGTCGAGTTCGAGCTGGCCAACGGCCAGTTTGAGGGCGGGGGCAACACCGCCGAAGTGTTCGGCCTGCGCGTTGCCTGCAACATCGTCAACGCGGGGCAGGGCTCGGGGCAAGCCGAAATTTCCATCTGGGGCCTGCCGCTCTCCGTCATGAACCAGCTATCCACAGTCGGTTCACAGTATCTCCAGATGTACAAGAACGGCATTTCGGTGCTCGCCGGGGACGATGAGACCGGCCAGAACGTCGTTTGGACCGGGGCGATCGTTTATGCCTATGTCGACGCGCAGGCAATGCCTGACGTGTGCTTCCGGATCAGCTCGCTCCCCGGCGTGTTCCATGCCGCCAAGCCGATCCCGCCCTTGACGATCAAGGGCTCGGGCGACGCTTCGCAGATGATGAAAAGCCTGGCGGGGCAGATGGGCTTCGCGTTCGAGGACGCCGGCGTCAAGGTCAAGTTCGCCAACCCCTACTATCCCGGCACCGCTTGGACGCAGGCGCTGGCGATTGCGCGCGACGGCGGCTTCGACGTCGGCTTCGACCGAGGCACGATGGCGATCACGCCTCCCGGCAAGTCGCGGGATGGCGACGCCATCCTGATCTCGGCCAAGACCGGCATGGTCGGCTACCCCTTCTTCCAGCAAGCCTTCGTCCTGGTGAAGGCGCTCTACAACCCGGCCGTGAAGTATCAGGGCAAGGTCCAAATCCAGAGCGACCTGACGCCCGCCAACGGCACCTGGAAGGTCAACCGCCTCGAGTATCAGTTGGAATCGATGATGCCGCACGGGAAGTGGTTCATGACGCTCGAATGCATCGCCACCGATGCCTCGGCGCCGGCATGAGCGAGCAGGGCTATTATGGTCAGCAGACCACATCGGACGACACCAGCGAAATCGGACGGCTGCGCTTCCTGATCCGCCAGGAGCTGGCCCAGCATCGCACGGGCATACCGGTCAAGGTCGTGGCAGTGTACGGCGGCGGCGTCGGCGCACCGCCCACCATCGACGTCATGCCACTGGTCAATCAGACCGACGGGCAGGGCAACCAGACGCCCCACGGCATCATCTACGGCATCGCCACGATGCGAAGCCAAGGCGGCACCAACGGTATCATCAACGACCCCAAGGTCGGCGACATCGGCCACATGGCCATTCCCGACCGGGATATCTCGGCGCTGAAAGCCAACGCGGGAGCGCAGTCGAACCCGGGCAGCTTCCGGCGGGGCAACATGTCCGACGGCATCTACATGGGTGCGATCGTCAACCCCGCCAACCAGGACCAGGCTGTCCAGTTCACCGAAGGCGGGATGAAGTTCTTCGACAAGAACGGCCAGATCATCGAATTCGCGGCGGGCGCGATCACCGTCACGACGGCCGTGCTGCGCGTGACGGGAGACGTCATCGCAGGGGCCGGCGGCGCGAACATCAGCCTGCTCAATCACCTCCACACCGGCGTCGAGCCTGGCGGCGGGACGTCGGGGCCACCGGAGCCCGGAACCTGATGAAAACGCTCCTTTTGACCACGGACACGTGGGACCTCACTGTCGATCCCTCTGGCAACATCGCCGTGGCGGACGCGTCCTACTCGCTGGCGCAGGACGCCGCGAGCGCGATCCGGCTCTTCCAAGGCGAGCTTTACTACGACACCACACAGGGCATCCCCTATTTCGAGCAGATCCTGGGGCAGGCGCCGGCGCTTTCGCTCATGAAGGCGTACTTCAATCGCGCCGCTCTCACGGTTCCCGGCGTCGTCTCGGCGCAGACCTTCATCCAATCCTGGACCGATCGTACCGTTACCGGCCAAGTGCAGGTGAAGGACGCGGCCGGCAACATCAGCGCAGCGGGCTTCTAATCACATGGTCGAAACCACCAACGTTCCGCCGCCGCAGTGGACGAACACGGGCTTCCTGATCCCGTCAGCCGCGGCGGTGCTCGCCGGCGTCACGGAAGACATCAACGAAGCCTTCGGCGGCGGGCTCAACCCGGCGCTCGACACACCGCAGGGGCAGCTGGCCTCGAGCGAGACGGCGGTGATCGACGAGGTGAACGCGACCTTTCTCGCATTCACCAACCAGGTCGACCCGGCCTTCGCCACCGGCCGCATGCAGGATGGAATCGCGCGCATCTATTTCATCGAGCGCAACCCTGCTCAGCCGACCGTCGTGCAAGCGCTCTGCAACGGCTTGCCGGGCGTCGCCATCCCGAGCGGCGCGCTGGCTCTGGCCGAGGACGGCAACCAGTATCTGTGCACGGAAGACGGCGTCATCGGCTCTGACGGCACCGTTGTCCTGCCGTTCGAGTGCATGGTGGTCGGTCCGATCCCTTGCCCGGCCGACAGCCTCAACCAGATTTACCGGGCGATCCCCGGATGGGATTCCATCAACAACCCGGATGACGGCGTGCTGGGCAACAACGTCGAGGGCCGGGCGGCTTTCGAGGCGCGCCGCGCTGCCTCGGTCGCGTTGAATTCTCAAGGGTCGCTGCCTTCTGTCCTGGGCGCGGTGCTCGAAGTCACCAACGTCATCGACGCCTATGTGACCGAGAACGACACCAACTCGGTCCAGACCATTGGCGGCGTCGACCTCTACGCCAACTCACTCTATGTCGCCGTGGTCGGCGGCGATGCCGACGATATCGCGCGGGCGATCTGGACGCGCAAAGCGCCAGGCTGCGCCTACAATGGCAACACGTCGGTCACGGTCTATGACCAGAGCCCCGGCTATGTCCCGCCATACCCTGCCTACCGGGTGAGCTTCGAAATCCCCGCTCCGCTGGCCATCCTGTTTGCGGTCAACATCGTGAATTCGCACCTGGTCCCGGCGGACGCTCAGACCCAAATCCAGAATGCCATCATTGGCGCCTTCGCTGGCGGCGATGGAGGGCCGCGCGCCAAGATCGGCACCCAGCTTTTCGCCAGCCGGTTCTACGCTCCGGTGGCCGCCCTTGGTTCCTGGGTGCAGATCATCTCGATCGAGATCGGCTCGATCAATGATGCGGCCGCCGTCTTCACGGGCGCGGTCGCCGGGACGACGCTGACAGTGTCCGCCGTGGCGTCTGGAACGCTGGCCGTCGGCCAGGTCATTTCCGACGCGACCGGCGCGCTGAGCGTGGGCACCACGATTACGGCGCTGGGCTCTGGAACCGGTGGCACGGGCACGTACACGGTCTCCAACAGCATGAGCGTGACGAGCGAGAGCATGAAGGCGGCCGAGCCTAATCGCTTCGATGTCAGCGTCGACATCAACCAGGTGCCGACCATCTCGGCCAACGACATCATCGTAACCCTGAGCTGATCATGGCAGACACTGGACCTCCCTATCCCAGGCCACCGGCCGGGATACCAAACGGCTTTGGTCAATTTGCGATCGGCATAAGCCCGGTCGGTGATTACCCGCCGTTCGACGTCTGGCAAACGGTCATCAGCCAGTATGCGAATTCGCCTGCGCTGACGGCGCTGATCGGGAACCTCTTCACCTATCTCGACCAGACCGCCAACTTCGATGCGTTCTTCGACTACATCTGGAATGTCGATACAGCGCAGGGCTACGGGCTCGACGTTTGGGGGCGCATTGTCGGCGTCAATCGCGTGCTCCAGGTCACGGCCGGCGACTGGTTTGGCTTCGAGGGTGCGAGCCCGGGCGCTGACCCCTTCGGGCAGGGTGCGTTCTATACCGGCGCACCGCTGACAGCGAATTTCGCGCTCTCGGATGAGGCGTACCGCCTGCTGATCTTCGCCAAGGCGGCCGCCAACATCACCAACGGATCGATCCCTGCGATCAATCAGATCCTTCTCGGTCTCTTTCCCAACCGGGGCAACGCCTACGTCACGGAAGGCAACGATCCGGGGACGTGGTTCGGCTTTGCGGAATCGCTGACGTCCGTCGGCTTCAACCAGGCATCGTTCTACGCGGGCTCGAACATCGAGACGATGACGATGACTTACACCTTCGCTTTCCAGCTCACCCCGGTCGAACTCGCGATCGTGCAGAATTCCGGCGTTTTGCCGAAGCCGACCGGCGTCAAAGCCAGCGTCGTCATCATCTAAGGATCCCCTCATGAAAATTTCTGCCCTGCCGTCGAAGTTCGCCGTTGCTTGGGGATCGTCGGCAAGCCCGAGCTACATTCGCGCCATCCCGCTCGGCTCCCAGATTGGCATCACGGGTGGCGCGGCTTCCCTGACGGACGGCTTCCCCCCGCTCAACTTCCTCCCTGTCGGATCGGGCGGCATTCCTCCGTTCGGCCAGGACATGAACGGTATCCTCCGGCAAATCACGCAATGGTCGCAGTGGCAGAACGCGGGCGGTCTTGTCCCTTATGACGCGGCCTTCTCGACCGCGATCGGCGGCTATCCCTACGGTGCGCTGCTGGTCGGCGCGACGGCCGGCGTCGTCTGGCTGAGCACGGTCGACGACAACACATCGGACCCGGATACCGGCGGCGCGCACTGGATCAATATTGGAGTCCAGGCTTCCTCCATCATGGTCGGGGCCGACACTGGCTCAGCGAACGTTGTCACCGCCAATGTCCTGCCCGCGCCGAGCGCCTACGCCGATGGCCAGATTTTCTTCATCCAGAAGATGGCGGCTGACAACAACGGCGCCATGACGGGCAACATCGAGACGCTCGGCAGCCATCCCATCCTCAACATGGACGGGACCGCGCTGACGGCCAAGCAGTGGCCGGCAAGCGGTACCGGCATCCTCGAATACAACGCCGCGACACCGGCGTTTAGGCTGCTCAACCCGGCCGTCACGGTGGCCCCCAATGCCGGTCTTTCCGCGACCGATCAGCAGGTGCTCTCGCTCAGCATCACCAGCCTGCCGGCACCGACCGGCGTGCTCTCCCTGGCCGACAGCCTCGCTCTGCAGGTCGTCTCGGATGGTTTGCCCCGCGAGGTTACGATTGCACAGTTGGCCGCCGCGATGCCGGCGTCGCTGACCGGGGTGCGTATCTTCCAGGCGACCGGAACCTACACACCAACGGCCGGTGCAAAGAACATGCTCGTCTTTGCCACGGGCGGCGGCGGCGCAGGTGGCGGCAATGCCACTGCGGGTGGCTTCACTGGCGGTGGCGGAAGCGCGGGAGGAACGGCGCTCTATTTCGGGCTGGTGTCCACGCAGGTCGTTACCATCGCCGCTGGCGGTGTCCCCAATCCATCATCTGGTTCTGATCTCATCGGTGGTTCCGGAGGTACAACTTCTTTCGGCGCTCTGGCCGTTGCGACCGGCGGCGCCGGCGGTTCTTCCAGCGGCACGAACTCAAACGGAGCAGGCGGTCAGTCGGTGGGAACGGCAACCGCTGGAACCCTCTTGATCCCGGGCGGCGGCGGCTCGCCTGGCTCGGGCCACGATGGCGGTGCCGGCGGTGGCTCGTTCTGGGGCGGCGGCGGCTACGGCGGCGCAACTCCTTCGACCGGCATCCAAATACCCGGCGGTCCCGGCTCCCTCGGCGGCGGCGGCGGCGGCGGCGACGGCGGCGGTGCCGGCGGGGCTGGCGGCAACGGTGTCATCGTCGTCTTTGAATTCGATTGAGGTATCAAAATGATCCGAGTTGCACATCTGAGCGACGACCGTCGCACCGTCGTTGACGTTACAATCCAGGAACCCGATTGGGTCGCCGACGACGAATCTGCCATTGTCTCCGCTACGGCGAACATCGGCGACACATTCGACGGCGCAGCCTTTGCGCCGTCGGCTCTGGCAGTGATGACGCCGGCACAATGGATGGCCTTGGCCCACGCCGAAATCGAGGCGCGATACGATCGAAAGCGCGCCTCGCTGGCATCGTATTACACGCTGCTCGACCGACTCGAGCGGCAAGGTTCCTTGTCGGCCAGCCAAACGGCTGATCTCGCCATCCTCGACACCGCGCAACATTGGGAACAGGCGGTGCTCGATGCCGCCGCGCAGGCGGCGATGACGGTCACCGACCACACCAAGTTCCAGTGGCCTTCGGCGCCTCCCGGCTTTGCCGAACTCGTCGCTCTCTCGTGAGCCTTCGGGCCCTTGCATCTGCCAACACAAAAATCGGATAGGTTCTCATGGTGACGTTTAGCTATGGCGTGGTGCTGACGCCCGGCCAGTGGAACCAGTTGTTCGGCAGCAAGCAGAACGTGCTCGGCTACACCCCGGTAAACCGGGCCGGCGACATTATGCTTGGCCCGCTGGTCACGGCCCCCTCGAACTCGAACAGCGCCGGCTTTTCGATTCTGCCCGGCGTCGCTCCTGAAAATCCCACCGACGGCATGTATTGGGCGACGATCGACGGCCTATTCTATCAGATCGGCGGCGCGACGGTCGGCCCGTTCGGTGTCGGCGATGTGGGTGGGCCTCCCACCTCGGTCGTGGGCGACATAGCCGTTTTCTCGACCACGACCGGAACCGGCCTGGCTGACAGCGGCATCTCGCTTGGATCGCAAAACGCCAATCTTCTGCTCGCCACCCCCGGAGCCGGGACCGGAGCCCCGACGTTCCGGTTGATGGTGGGAGCTGATCTTCCCAGGCCTCAAGCCATTGCCCTGGGCGGCGTGTTTTCGGCTCATGCGCCGACCCATAATTTTGGCACGGGCGTCGACACGAGCGGCAATCCGACTTTCGCGCAGCCGGCGATCGGCGACATCTCGGGCTTGGCCGTCAACATGGCGGCTTTCCTGGCGGGAGGCACGAGTGCGCAACTCGCAGCCACCATGGTCGACGAGACCGGAAGCGGACCGCTCGTCTTTGCGACAAACCCGACCGTTACTCTGGCTGCCGCCTCGACCGCTGTCACGCAGACGCCTGGCGACAACTCGACAAAGCTGGCGACGACTGCCTATGTCCAAGCTGCGATCTACGCCACCACGACGCTGCCGGCTTGCAGACTAGCCACGACCGCCGCGCTTGCGACTGTCACCTATGCGAACGGCGCATCCGGCGTCGGTGCCACGCTTACGGCGTCTGCGAACGGCGCTTTGACGGTGGATGGCGCGGCCGCGAACGTCAACGATATCATCCTGGTCAAGAACCAGGCGTCGACTTTCCAGAATGGTATCTACGCGGTTACGGCGACCGGCAGCGCCGGCGCGCCCTTTGTCCTGACGCGTGCGACCTATTACAATCTCACCGCCGATATCGACCTTGGCGACCAGACCTTCGTGACGGGTGGAGCAACGTTCGGCACTTCGACCTTTGTGCAAAACGCCACCGAGCACCCGGTCATCGGCACCGATCCCATCACCTTTGCCCAGACTGCGGGCCTCGGTTCGTACACAGCCGGCAATGGCCTTGCCCTCGTGGGCACGCAGTTCTCGATCGACCCCGCGATCACCGTCGACAAGACCACGGCTCAGACGCTTTCCAACAAGACGCTGGCGAGCCCGGCGCTGACCGGCACACCCACGGCTCCGACCCAGGCTGCCGGCGACAACGACACGTCCGTCGCCACCACGGCTTTCGTTACGGCGGCGGTAGCCGCTGCGGCTCCGAACTTCGGCTCGGGCAACGCGGCCTTGGCTTATGGGGCGGTCGGAACTTATGCGTTTGGGTACACTCTCAACACCGGCGTCGTGGCAGGCACCGTGTACGCCGGGTCGACGATCCAGCCTGCGGGTGTCCTCGATAACAGCGGCGCCATCACCGATCCTGGTGACGACACCCCGTATGGCGCCGGCTCCTCCCCCCTCATAAAGGGCGGCGCCGTTCTGGCCGGCTCTTGGCGAGCCATGGGCCAGGTCAATTATGTCGCGGGCACTCTCCGCCGCCGCACGTCGCTCTTTTTGAGGATATCGTGATGCTCCAATTCCGTAACCCCGCATACAATGTTTCCGGCACGATCGACATGGAGATCGAGACGCCGGACTTCGGCTGGATACCGTTTACAGCATCGCCGAGCGACGCCACCGACTACGGGCCGGCGCTCTATGCGGCAGCGGTCGCGGCAGGGAATGTTGCTCCGTATGTCGCGCCCGTAGTTGTGCCAGTCGTCCCGGACAGCGTGTCGGCCAGGCAGTTCCATGTGCAGCTTGGCATCGCTGGGCTGCGCGACCAAGTGAATGGTTGGATCGCTGCACAGCCCGTCGAGGTCCAAGATTCCTTCGAATACAGCGGAAGCTTCCTGCGCAGTGAGCCGATGATGGCAGCCGGGTTCACAGCGCTTGGCTACACATCCGCTCAGGTCGACGCATTCTTCACGGCCGCCGCGCTGCTTTGACCGTGAGCCTACCCACCCTGCGTGGGTCCGAAATCCCCTGAAAAACCTGCCCTCAAGGGCGGAAAGGAACTGTTATGCGTCTCGTCCCCGACGTGCGCCGCGTGGTGCTGTTGTCTCTGAGCTTCTGGATGCAGGTCTTCGGCCTCGCCGTGCTCATCCTGCCGGAGCTTTGGTATGGCTGGACCGGCGAAGACTATGATCCGAACATCGCATGGTGGCTCGCCGTCGGCCTTCTGCTGGCCGGCATCATCGGCCGCATTTTCCAGCAAGGGCTTTCCCCCTGGAAGGAATGGGTCCGCATCGCCGCGGTGGCTCTCATCGTCTTTGCGCTGGCGCTTCTGCTCGCTTGGCCTTCCAGCGCATCGGCCGCGACCGAAACTGATGGCCCGGCGACCGAGGCGCAGACGCTTGCGATCGCCGTGCCGTTCATCGCCAAGGAAGAGGGCAAGCGCAACCGTGCCTATCGCGACGCGGTGGGCATCTGGACGATCTGCTTCGGCTCGACGCGCGGCGTGCAGGCCAACATGGTGATGACCGACGCGCAGTGCACCGACCTTCTCAAGGTCGAGGTGGCCGAGCACCGGTCCGGACTGCATCGGTATTTCACGCCGGTAACGATCAACGACCGGCTCCCGCCGACGCGTGACGCTGCCTACACGTCGGCCGCCTTCAACGTTGGCCCGGCCGGGATCGGCAAGAGCACCGCCACGCGCCGCCTCAATGGCGGCGATATCGTCGGCGGCTGCAATGCGCTGACCTGGTTCGACAGGGCCGGTCATAGGGTGCTGCGCGCGCTGTTCGAGCGGCGCGTGCGTGAGAAGGGCCTTTGCATGATTGGAGCCCACTGATGCGCGCCTGGCTGTTCGAAGCCTCGGCCGTAGCCGCCGGCGTCGTGGTCGGCGGCGGCATTATCGGCGGCGTCGTCTGGATGCTGCTGGCGGTGTGACCGCAACCATCTTTGAAGGATCTGAAATGCCAAAGCTCATCACGGCCTACACCACCCTGGAGCCTATCTATCCCGGGTTCGTGAACGTCAGCAGGGACGATGACGGCTCCGTCGTCCTCTACGTCAGGAGCAACCCTGAGACGCGCGACGGTGCCTATATCTGCGGCTTCGCTGCCGACAAGGGCAAGCCGGGCCGGTGCACGCCCGGCGACCATACCTGCAACAATTACTGCAACATGGCACCCGACAAAGGGCCGATGGTCGATTCTCCAGCGCCGTGCACTCAAACGTTCGAGGGCAAGGCAGCGACCTTGCGGCTGACGGCTGACGCGTGGGAGACGGTGCTCGCGGGGCTTGCTGACCAATGATCGGCGCCCTGTACGCCATCCCCTATGTCGGCCCGTTCCTGGCCTTTGCGCTGTCGCGCTTCGGCCTACCCGTCGTCGTCGCCGGCGGGGTCATCTTCTTCTACGAGGGCGTGCCGCTCGGCCCGCTGCGCGACATTCCCTATCTCGGTCCGGAGTTGGCCAGCGTCGCCGACGGCCGCGTCGAGCGACAGTATCTCGCCGGCGAGAAAGCCGACGCCGCGCTCTGGGAGGAGAAGATCAAGCTCGCCGCCATCGCTCAGGCGGCCGACACCAAGACGAAGCAGCAGGACATCGACGCTGCGGCACAAGCCTACATCGACAAACAGCATAGCGACGCCGGCCGCATTGCCGAGCTGGTGCGCGCCCAGAAGGACGAAGACAATGCACCGCCCGATCCGAAAAATCCTTCTGGCTGTAAGCCTGATGGCATCTCTCCAGGGGTGTCAGCACGGCTCGACGCTATCGGTCGATAGCCTGGCGCCGAAGCCGGCGATCCACGTCGACCCAAGCGTGACACAGGAATGCCATGGCGTCGTCGACGTTCCCCACACCTTCATCCCATACGACCAGGCAATCCTGCTTTGGGCGAAGGATCGGGCAGCGCTCGGCGACTGCAAGCGCCTCGACCACGCCAAGGCTCTCACCATCAAGGCCCTGGTGAAATGACTTCAAAGCTGGATGAGATTTCGGAGGCAATCGGCAGCCTCCGCGCTGAGGTGGCAGCGCTGCGCCGCGACTTCACCGACAGCACTAGGCGAGCTGATGAACATCGAGCCTCTATCCACAAGCGGGTCGACGACCTGGTGCATGATTTCGGCGATATCAAAACGAGCGTCGAGACGATGAAGGCTGACGTCGCCGACAGCAAGGAAATTACCGACGAGGTGAAGGAATGGAAGCAGCGAGGCGTCGGAGCGCTATTCGTAGCAGGTATAGCCGGCACCGCGCTCGGCGGGGCCGCCGTCGGCTTCATCGTCTACTGGTGGGACGCGATCTTGAAGGTGCTGCGCACCGCCTGAGATTCACCTCATCGTGAAGGCCCGAGAGACGTGCCTCGGACGCGCGGCGGTCTCATCTGAGGATGGCGCTCAGCGAAAGGTATCCACCCCATGCGCCAAGCCCCAGAAAGACGAAGAGCAGCATCACGACCCCGCGTTTTTGGCCGACTGAAGTTGCTCGTTGCCAGCCTTGGAAGCATATCCATGTGCCCCATGTCGCGAGCAATAAGCTCAGGAGGAATAGCCCCACAAAAACACTTTTGGCGTACACAAGACGCAGTAGCAGCGACCCGATCGCAATTGCGTAGCTTAGCAAAACCACAGGCGATAAATGTGCTTTCAGATCGGGGTGCATCAAGCACCGCTAGCACGTAGCTATTGCAGGGCAGTTAAGGACCGTGGATGCCGCTACCGCTGCGCTGACCAACAACACCACGGCGCTCCAGACGGCCGCCGCCCAGCTCACCGCTTCCACGCCAGCGCCCGCCGCGACACCCCCTGCCGCCTAGCGGGCTCATCTACCCATCATTTCCAGTCTCCCCATCGGCTTCGGCCGGTGGGGACCTTTTTTGCTTCCAGCTGATATACGTGAGCCGCCGTCACCCCGACAGCAGCCCTTGCGTTCAACTATGACGTGACTTCATCTGCCGACTTCGGCTTAAGGATATAGTGAGCCTTCGGGTCGCGGGTATACTCGCCGGGGACGAAAACGAGTAGGCCAGAGCGGACGAGCCGTTCAAGGTCTTTTTTACTGGTGGCCCATGTCCGCCCAGTCAGTCGCTGCGCCTCGGACACCTGTATTTGGCCGTTCCGAAATGCGTACGCAGCAATCTTAATCTCGTGCTCTTGCAACAATCTCCAGACCGCAACCCCAAAGTGGCTGGCTACGTCTGCGTCGGTCGCGCGCTTTCGAGTCTCGTGGTCGTTCATGAGCGTGACTTTGACAAGCACCCCATGGACAGCTTCTTGCTTAAATATTGGATCCGGGAGCCCCCACTCTTTCATGCTCTCTCGAATGCGCCGTGTCCCCTCGCGCGCCATTTGAACGTATCCGAGCACTCGCATCGCGTCCATGAAGTGATGATTTCTAGCCGCACGGGTGTGATAGATCGTTGTCTCATTCACGGGAGGAACAAAACCACCGGGACTTTCGATTTCTAGTCTGTCTGGAAAAAATTTGATTGTGATTTCGGACCCGCTGAAACTGTAAGAGCGGTGAACGCAAGCATTGACCAGCGCCTCGAACCAGGCCCACCGAGGGTATTCAGTCGTCGTGACAAATTTGCCCTCGGAATTAAGCCACGTCACATTGTAGTTAACCTCGGCGACTGCTTCTGAAACGCCTTCAATTATCCTCACGACATTTCCTTCGACGAACCTATCCCTGACCGGGCTATAAGTCGACCCTGTACCCTCTTGCCGGGTGGCAAAGCGCTGGACCCTTACCCGGCAACCCGGAATAGTTTTCCGTGGATCCTTTGCCGCCAAAAGAACCAACGCATTTGTCGGTTTCAAAAGATCAGCATCATATCGCAAAAGGTGGCGATCAATCAGGACTTCGCTATTGCTCCAGCCCGGATGCCCCTCTTTTGTGCGGAATGAGTCGCAGAAGTCCTGAATAATTCTAAGGTCAAATTCGTCAGGGAAAGCGTAGGATGCGAGATCCATTTCAAAGGAAAGCTCCTGCCGTGTCGAGCGGAAATCTCGCTTCTCTTCGTCCGACATTCTATGCTTGCTGTCGCCATACCGAGTGAAGGCTTCGCTTTTGTTGGTTTCGATTAATTTGGACATGTACGGCACGTAAATAGCGATGCAGTAGTCGGTTTTTCCGGCCACAATCACGGGTATGCGCTTGAACTCAGGCTTCGCCTGTGGGCACCGTTGCAGGTGGCATTGTTCGATTCCGTTAATTTGAGAAGTCGTTAGCTTGCTGCAGCCATGTGCAATGCCCTTGCTATTGGCGCCAAAGACGATCACTCCGCCTTCTGGAACATTTGAAAACATGCTGATAAATGTCGCCAGGTCATCGACACCGACCGTGGTGCCGTTTTTGTAATCGATACGACGGTCCTCGGCGAACGCCTCCATCATCCGCTGATTGAGCTTTACCCAAATTTCCCTAGGCGACCACAACGCGGGGTTTTCGCCGGGAAGGAACAGAGCATCAAAGGGTAGGTCGAGCTGGAGTGGCTGTCTCATCTATATCTCGTATGTCGAGTGTAGCTCGACACCCTACATGAAGCGTACCCCGGCGGTAGCCTCGGATCGGCTTTTTCAGTGGACGAGAGAAACTAACGAGTCGGGCAGCGGCAAAATTTCCGGTTCTGGAACCATTACAGCTTTAGCTAATTGAATCGCGGCCGCCGCGTTCTGCCCTTCACGGCTGCTAATCTTGGTGCCTTGGGAGGGCCGCGTCCGGGCGCGGGCCATGCCGCAGTGTAGAGTTTCGTGTAGCAATTAATGGCCAATTCCGTCACCAGGCAGAATTCAAAGCGAGCCGCAGTTCGCAAAGCGCTCGATCGTCATAAGGTCTACATCACGGCGCAGCGCTTCTCAGGTGGGTCCTACGAGGCCCGGGTGTTAATCGACGGTGAGGCCTATTGGGTCGATGAACTGCGGCTTAGCCAGCTGCAAAAAGGCATCCCACCTGCCGAGCTTGAGTTGACCCCGGCACAGGATGATTGAACCTCCCTAAGCCTTTATGCCCGGCGCCCGCGGCTTCAACGTCGCTCATCTCTATACAACAGGCGCGGCCTTCGCCGCCGCCTTGGCTGCCGCCTTCGTAGCAGCAGCTTCGGCCTTGGCTGCAATCTTGGCCTGCTTGACCCTCCAAAGTCGCGGTACCCGGTTTCCACAGGGCTAATTCCCCTACGGCTGGGTAGCGCCGTCTAGACTCCAACCGGCAAAGGCCGCATTCTCGGGGAACGGAAGGAAGAATAGATGAAATGGTTGATCGAGACGGCGCTAGGTGGTGTAGCTATCTTTGTCGCCATACGTGCCCCCTATGCTTGGTATTGGCAGGTAGCAATTCTCGTAGCTCTCATCCTTGCCGTAAGCTTGGTGGTCTCCGTTATTCGACTTGCGCTAGCGTCTCTCAACAAAACCTAGCCCCCCATCGCCGCTTAGTTACCCTCAGAGGTACCAGCCTGTCACAGGACCATACGGTCTAGCCATTCCCCTACGGCTGGGTAGCGGGGCAAGGTGACGCCGCACAGGGAGTAGTGCCGTGAACGAACCTACTCGTAAGCCCAACCTGGTAGAGCGGGTCAAGGACGCATTCCTTGACCCGGGCCGGGACTACAAGGCGGTATGGCAACAGTCAGGGCAAGAAGACCGGCTAAAACGCCTCAGCCTGTTCGGGTTCATCGCTGTTTGCGTGGTCGCCGTGGTCTTCCTCAAATACGCTCACCACTAGGTTGCCGGCCATTCCGAAGACAGCCCAAGCCATTCCCCTACGGTTGGGTATAGGGACTTCAGTCTCAATTGAGCAATCGCTAATATGCCTATAGCCTAGGCAGCGCGGGGGATGATCCTTAAGAGCTATCCCGCGATGGCCGGTGCGCGGCCCAACGCTTCCAACCCAAGCATCACCCGCACCGGCCATTTCCTCTACGGCTGGGTAGCGCCCGGCACGGTACGCTTTCAGACCGTGAACCTGTGGAGCGGAACGTTCGGCGGCTTCCATGGTTTTTGGCCAACGTCATGTGGAATCCATCATGAATGAGCCAAAGACGCCGGTAATCGGTCCAGAGGCGGCGTTCGTTGAACGCTTGGTCAAAGAGGCCGGGATTACCGAAGATCAAGCCCGCGAACTGATAGTGTTCCTAGGGAACAATTGGGCGTCCCTAGTGCGTGAGGCGAGGCTGTTGAGAAAGTCCGCCCGCACATGATAGCGCATGGCTGAGGCGTCTCTGATTTCCATTCGAACGCGGGCAAGTTCGTCAAGCAAAGCACCCATTAGCGCCCGCTGGTGAGCAAGGGCTGCGCGAAGCGCCCGCGCTAGTTCGATCTCCTTGAAGGCGTCGGTGGGAAATGTCATCCCCCATGTAGCACGGCGATCTGGTTATCTCCTAACCGGGTTTGTCAGATATATGATCGCCTCCAAGTTTATCTATTTCAAGGGGCATCCGCCCCTGAGTCCTGTTGGTCGAAGTTGATCGGCTCATGTTCGGGCTCAGCGTGCCACAGGAGCTGCCCGAGATCGTGCATGTCGATGGCCTGGCCGCAGACCGGACAGATCTCCGTCACCGGCTCCTCGGTCACCATCTTGCCGTCTACCTGGAAGAGGCGGCCCGTAGGGTGGGGAATGTCCGACAGCTTCGGCATGAACGACTCCATCATACAATTCGTCTAAAATACCCGGAACCTTAGTCTGCCTGCCGACTTGAATTCGCGTTGCGGGGTGTCGAGTATGGGTAACGCCGAAGATCGGCTGAAGTTCATCAAACCGCTTGAGCCCGTGCTGGTTCTTGAGCCGCCGGTCAGCGACGACTGGTTCCACGAGATCAAATACGATGGCTTCCGCACCCAGCTTATACGTGACTGGGCCGGGGTGCGTGCCTTCACCAAGAACGCCCATGGTTGGTCGAAGCGCTATTGGCCGATCGTCACCGCGGCCGAGCAGCTGAAGGCGGAATCATTTATCATCGACGGTGAGGTGATCGCGCCGGAACCGGATGGGCGGCCGAACTTCCACGCCATGCACTCCCGCATGGTCTGGAACGCCGAGCTGCTGGCTTTCGTCGCTTTCGACATCCTGTATCTGGACGGTGAGGATCTGCGCCAGCGGCCAGCGATCGAGCGCAAAGAGATTTTGTGGGATTTGGTGAAGCCGGCCAAGGGCATCATCCAATACAGCCAGCACGTCCTGGGCGGTGGCGCCGAGTTCTACGAAGCGGCTGAGAGAATGGGCCTTGAGGGCATCGTCTCAAAGCGCCAGGGCAGCCCCTACCGCAGCGGGCCGTCCGACATCTGGGTCAAGACCAAGTGCTGGGAGCTCGGCGACTTCGACCTGCTGGGCATCAAACGCGAGCCCGGGAAGCAAACACAGGGCATCATGGCGCGGGACGGCAAATACGTCGGTACGGCTGTCATCGCGATAAACCGTTCCATCAAGGAACGGTTATTCAGGCGCCTCGAGCGCAAGCGCGCCGAGCAGCCGGCCGGCTTGCCGACTGCGGTGGCAGACGACGGCGTCGAATGGGTCGGTCCTGGCATGACAGCCAGAGTGCGATATCTGCGCGGCGAGGCTAAGCTGCGCCATGCTTCGGTGCAGGATTTGCGGGACGACGGAACCTAAGTGTTTCGAGGGGATTCTTGCCTCATGAGCACACGCGGCATCAATTTTCTCGACAAATGGATGGCAGAGCAGCTGCCCGAAACCGCGACCGATGATCCGATCGTCATCAGCGACCTTGCGGACAAAGCCATGAAAGCGGCCGACAAGGCCGGCATCGCCACGACCGAGATCAGCGAGGAAGTACCCAGCGTCTTCGAGGTCATTGCCGAGGCCATCGACCATCGCGAAGGCGGAACGCCCTGACGCGAACAACGCCTGCGCTAATATCAACAATGCTTGACTCGTTCGCATTCCGTTCCCATTTTGATCTTCCTCAACGTGATAGGTGCGAGCGAGCTTATGTGCGGACGCGTTTTCGTAAAGTCGACAATCCCTGACATGGTGGGGCGATTCGAGTTCGCCCATCCCGGGGACGTCGAACGCATGGGTAATGGCTTCCCGATCTGGAACGGTGCGCCGAGCCTGAGCTATCCGATCATCATCCGCGAAGAGCTCTCAACCTCCATGGCTGGCTTCGTCTCTGCCAAATGGGGGCTGGTTCCCGGCTGGGCTCGCGATGGGGGCGGCCGCCCGCCGCCCGTCAACGCACGCTGCGAGACGATCGCGACCAATGGCATGTTCCGCAACGCCTATGCCGCACGGCGATGCCTGGTGCCGGTCGACGGCTATTTCGAGTGGCAGAAGCTGGACGCCTCGGGCAAGAAGAAGCAGCCCTATGCAATTGCGATGAAGGATGACGAGCCCTTCGCCATGGCCGGCATATGGGAAGAATATGCCGACCAGGGGACCGGTGAACTGATCCGTACCTTCGCTATCGCCACCTGCGAGCCGAACGACTTGATGGCAACCATCCATGACAGGATGCCGGTGATCCTGGCACCTAGTGATTACATGCGCTGGCTTGGTCCGGACCCAGATCCTCGAGACTTGATGAAGCCCTTTCCGTCGGAACTCATGAAGATGTGGCCTATCGGTAGTCGTGTAGGAAGCCCGCGAAACAACACGCCTGACATCATCGACGAAATTGGGAAACCGGACATCATTAACGAAAAGGGGCACGGCCCCAACGACCTCTTCGACGTCTGACCGAGGGCTGGCCTCATGAGTTCACGCGGAACGAATTTCCTCTTCAAATGGATTGCAAACAACATCCACGAGACCGACGACACTTCGGTTGCAGAGCTGACTGAAATGCTCTTTGCCGATGCCAAAACGCTAGGCTTTAGCAGATCGGAAATCGAGGAAGACACAGGCAGCGCCTCCGAGGCGATCGATGATGCGCGTCGATACCAGGATGCAGGCTTGGTAGACTGACGGGCCGTATTAGGGGTGATCGCATGCCGGCTGATAGATTGAAGATCCGCGACGCCGCGGCTGATGGCTATGAGGTCCTGGAGGACGGCGAGCCGATCTGGTCTTTCGAGACCATAGTCGAGGCAGTCCGGTTTGTTCGGGATCGTGGCGCACGGCTCTGGCTTGATTGGGACCGGACCGTCATCAGTGGAGAAGCGCGACCGCATGATTTCGCTCCCACCTTTCTGGGATCAGACAGCGTCGGCCGCGTCATGGGTGAGCAACACGGTCCGAGCGCCGGCACCTGGGCCTGGTCGATATCCACGCACGACGACCGCTGGCGCAAGCATGGCGGCCAGCGCGGACGTGAGCCTACCAAGGAAAAAGCGGTCGCCGCGCTTGAGCGTGAGTTCACGGACTATCTGGCCAACTCGCCCCCGAAACCGTCGCCTTACGCCCAGGCAAAAGGCTTCTAGCGAGAATCGGGGGTAGGGGAAACCTCGCAACCGCGTAAATTCGAGCCGTGGCGGGGCCAAGGACGCGCGCGGAGCCCACCGGTGGTAGTGAGTGAAGGGCGGGGGTGCGAGAAACCTCTGTACGGGGCTCTATTCAATCCGTCGTCAATCTGGCACCAAACTGGTTACAAAAATGGTGTAGCTCTCGCTCGAATGGTGTTGGCTGGATGGTGTGTAGTGCCCGTCTGGTGCCACACTGGCACCAACGTACCAAATTGGCGCGGGGTGTCGAAAAGGGCCTCAACGCCTTGCAATTCAAGGTGACAGCGGTTATTCAGACGCCCGTTGCTGCGGTAGCTCAGTGGTAGAGCACTCCCTTGGTAAGGGAGAGGTCGAGAGTTCAATCCTCTCTCGCAGCACCATCCTATCCCCTTGAAATTGTTAAACCCCTTGACACACAAGGGTTTGCGCCCATTATTCTGTTACAAAACTGGTAACAAAATGGGGTCACAACTTCGTGGCGGGAAACACCCGATACTTACTTCTCCGACAGGGTCGCTACTACGCTCGGCTCGTAATTCCCCGCGGATTGCGTCCATTCATGGAAGGCAAGAGTGAATTGCGCGCGCCTCTGGGCGCAGATCGTCGGTTCGCCCTGTCCAAGCTCCCCGGTTCCGTTGCGGAGCTTCAGCATCGTATAGGACTGGCGGAGCGGGCGGCCGCGAGTGCGACTGGCCAGCGTGTCGAGCCCGGCAGATATCCGCTTACTGTTTCGCAAATGGCGAGCCGGGACTACTTTCTAAAAGTCGAGGCCGACGTCGAATTTCGCTCGCTAAACCCAAACTACGCATCCACGGGAGTGGACTACGACGTGGGGAGAAGATTTCGTGACGGTTTTGCAGGCCGACTCTCCGATGACGAGTTAGAGGAGCTCGTCGGATGGCGCGTTGAAGACTTTCGATTGCGTGGTCATCACGACGCCGCCATGGGCACGTCAGAATGGCGGAGCATAGCGCAAGGTCTTTGCGTCTCTGCCTACGAGGCTATGGTGCGAGAGGACGAGCGCAACGAAGGAAACTTCACCGGTAAGCCTGTGCACCCGCTGTTGGTAGAGGCCGAACCTATTCTCGATGAGCGAACGCCCGTTTCATTGAAGAGCCTGTTGGTTGACTACATCGCTAGTCGCAAAGCAGTCGGGAAGGGTCGAGAAGCTGAACGGCGCTGGACGCCTGTCTTTGCTGACCTCGCCAAGTTCATTCGACACAACGACGCCAGGCGCCTCACAAAACAAAATATGCTCGATTGGCGCGACGCAAGGCTCAAGACGTTGAGCCCCAAGACGGTAGGAGATGTTTACTTGGCATCTGTGCGCACAGTCTTGTCGTGGGCGGTTGCCAACGATCGCTTGGAAGCGAACGTAGCCGAGAAGGTTAGGCAGGAAGTGCCGAAAAAGTCGCTTGATCGCGAGCAGGGTTTTACGCTGCCGGAAGCGGTCGCGATCCTGCGGAAAGCCCGCGACTACGCTCCTGCCCGGACTGACAATCCCCGCACCACGGAAGCGCCTCAAACGACAGCCGCCAAGCGATGGTCACCCATCCTGTGTGCATTCACAGGCGCGCGAATTGCCGAGATTACTCAGCTTCGAAAGCAAGACTTCCGCTTGGAAGGCGAAATGCCAGTCATGCGCATCACCCCTGCTGCCGGCACGGTGAAGGCCGGAGGCTACAGGGACGTGCCTTTACACGCTCAGTTGATTGACATGGGTTTCTGGAGCTTTGTGGAGGCGGCACCGGAAGGCCCACTGTTCCACTCTGGGGAAAAGGAAGGGATTTCTGCTGCGCGCACCGTTGCGGGCCGAGTCAGTCAATGGCTTCAATCCCTGAATGTTGTCCCTGATGGCGTAAGCCCGAACCATGGCTGGCGGCATCGGTTCAAGACCGTTGGGCGGGAACAAGGAGTTTCTGATCGTATCCTTGATGCCATCCAGGGACACGCAGGCAAGACAGCCGGCGACAACTACGGAGATGTGACCATTGTCGCCAGGAAAGCCGCGATAGACAAGTTTCCCAGCTATTCATTAGATCAATCATGATTGAGCCTAACACAGGATCCGAACCCGCCCTAAACGACGCCGAGACGATCCCTGATCGTCCGTCTAGACGTATTGTCCTCCTCGTCGATGCCGACAACGCTCCAGCAAGGATGGTCGGCCGAGTTGTCGCGGAGATCAGCAAATACGGCCGGTTAGTGGTGAGGCGAGCCTACGGCGATTTCACAGGACCGCGGGGGGAGGCATGGGCGGAAACGTTCGTCCGCCACGCAATCGTGCCGCGCCATCTAGGCTTTTCAGGTATGGGCAAGAATGCTGCAGACATCGCCCTGGTCATCGACGCAATGGATTTGCTGCATAGCGGGGCCTACGACGGGTTTGGTATTGTTTCGAGCGACAGCGATTTCGCCAACCTCGCAATACGCATCCGAGAACAGAATCTCGAATGCTACATTTTCGGCAGCGAAAAAGCCCCAGAACGGCTCAAGCAGGCGTGCAGTCGTTTTTTCTACCTTGAGAACCTCAGATTTGAACCACTTCTTGACGGCGCAAATTCACACTTGAAGCCAATGCGAGCCGTCGGTGAGGCCCAGTCCATCATAAAACGCGCAATGGCAAGCTTGATCGAACAGCCCGGTGATTGGGTTCAGATTCATGTTCTCGAATCCGAGCTTGAGCGCGGGACAACTGATTTCGATACCCGAACATACGGCCATATCCGGCTACGGGATCTTCTTATCGCGCTTAAGCGCTCATTCGTAGTCGACACATCGCGTGGTGCGGCCGCACGCGTCAAACTCCGTGTCGCTAAATCCGCTCGAAAGACAGCTGCCCAGACCGCTGGTCTGCCAAAATCGGAAGCGGGGTCACCGTGACGTTCCAGGACAGCGATCGTATCGCACCTTTGCATTGCAACACCGACAACTATCCCACATGGGACAAAGGTGAACGTTGCAGTATTCGAGGGCGCTTATCAATTTGACGTCTGTTGAGCCTACAAAAAAACACACTTAGCATTTGTCAATTGGGCTTCAAGCCGATCAAGAGTCTGTTGCGATATCTTTTCCCCCTTAGTAGGGTTCACGCTGGGTTGGATTCGATTTTGACTAGCTTCGGCGGAAGTCGACTTGGGGGAGTTTTGCTCTGTATACGAGTGTTCAAGGTCATTACCACAGCCATCGCATTACGCTTGACGGTTTCGACCAGGATGCGTTTACCCGGTCGCTAACCGCGGCGCGGGTCGAGATGAATCCGCACCAGGTCGAAGCCTCACTGTTCGCCTTGAAATCACCCCTCTCAAAAGGAGTCCTTCTTGCCGATGAGGTAGGCCTCGGCAAAACGATAGAAGCTGGTCTCGTCATGGGCCAGAAATGGGCTGAGCATAAACGCCGCATCCTTTTGATTGTCCCGGCCTCACTGCGCAAGCAGTGGGAGCAAGAGCTGCGCGAGAAGTTTTCGTTGCCGGCCACCATTTTGGAATCTGCTACTTACAAGGTTCTGAAAAAAGAGGGGCACGCCAAACCGTTTCGCGATTCTCCTGGGATCATCATCTCCAGCTACGAGTTCGCAGCCCGATGCGCAGACGAGCTCGCCGTTACAAAGTGGGATTTGGTGGTTTTCGACGAAGCGCATCGATTGCGCAATGTCTATAAACCGGGTGCCCTCCGGTCGAAAGTCTTGAAAGACGCTTTGAAGGAGCCATTCAAGGTCCTTTTGACCGCAACTCCGCTCCAAAACTCTCTTATGGAGCTGTTCGGCATCGTGTCTATGATTGATGAGAATCATTTCGGCGGCGAGGAGGCCTTCAAGACTCTCTACACGGGCGCTCGCGCCACGCCGGCCTCTCTCGAGGCCCTGCGCGAGCGGCTGATACCGGTTTGTTACCGCACGTTGCGCCGGCAGGTTCAAGAGGCCGGCCACATCAACTTCACCAAGCGCAACGCCGTCATTTTCGATTTCGAGCCACCCAGCCTGGAGGTGCAACTCTACGAAAAGGTGTCGACCTTCCTTCAGCGCAAGGACACCATCTCATATGGCGACCGCGCCAACCAACTCGTGGTGCTTCAGGTCCGTAAAATCCTTGGATCTTCCACCTTTGCAGTCACCGGCTATCTCAAGGCACTGATCGAACGTCTGGAGAAACGCCAACGCGTCGACGAAACCGTTACTGACGACATCGAGACGATCACGGAGATCGCTGAGGAGCTCGAGGACAACGAGGATGGTGAAGAAAAGGTCATTGACGCAGCTCTGTTGGCAGTTGAGTTGGAAGAGCTGAAGTCGTTCCTCGCACTAGCTGAGTCGATCGGCCAGAACGCGAAAGGTGAAAAGCTCCTCACGCAGCTTCCCGATATTCTCGATGCGATCTCGGGAAAGGGAGGCCAGCGCAAAGCTGTTGTCTTCACGGAAAGCGTTCGCACACAAAAATACCTGAGCGAGCTGCTGTCGGCCAACGGTTACGACGGCCAGATCGTTCTTCTCAATGGGTCGAATAACGACCCGGTCAGCAAATCTCTCTACCAAGTTTGGCGCGAAGAACATGCCGGCACGGACCGGGTTTCCGGGTCTCGGACTGCAGACATGAAAGCCGCCATTGTCGATGCCTTCCGCGGCAAGGACAAGACAATCCTTATCGCCACCGAGAGTGGTGCCGAGGGTATCAACCTTCAATTCTGTTCGCTTGTGATCAATTTCGACCTTCCATGGAATCCGCAGCGCGTCGAGCAGCGCATTGGTCGCTGCCACCGCTACGGCCAGAAGATCGACGTCACTGTGGTCAACATGCTGAACCGCAAGAACCAGGCCGAGCAAAGGATCTACGAACTGCTGGATCAAAAATTCAAGCTTTTCAGTGGCGTGTTCGGATCGAGCGACGAAGTTCTTGGCACGATCGAGCGCGGCGTCGATTTCGAGCAGCGCGTCCTGGGAATCGTCCAGTCAAGCCGAAGTGAAGCCGAGATTGTCCAACAGTTCGATGCGCTCACCGCCACCCTTCAGGACCGTATCGATTCCGACATGCAATCGGCCAGAGCCAAAGTGCTGGAGCATCTCGATCAAGATGTTGTTGCCCGACTGAAGGATCGTAAGGGTGAGCTTGACAGCGCCGTTAACGATTTCACGCGGCGCCTAATCATTGTGGCCCATGCCGAGTTGCCGGGCGCCAGGTTCCACCATGACGCGATCTTCAGGTTTGACTACGAAGGCAAAACTTGGACGACTAAATGGCCCGATGCCGATGACCATGATTGGCAATTCTTTCGACTCTCAGATGGAAATCTTGCAACGGAGATTGTGGAAAAGGCGAAGGCTCGGGGGGAGCCATCAACCCCGACATCACTCGTGTTCAACCTGTCAGAGTATGGGTTTCCCGGACAGCTCGCCGATGTCAGGAATCTGGCAGGCAAATCAGGTCTGCTGCGAGTCTCGAAGGCGCAAATTCAAACGCACAACACAGCAAGAGAGGAACTCCTGCTTTCTTGTATGACGGATGACGGAGTTGCGATCCCTCCAGAAACAGCTGACCGCATGCTCATGGTTCCGTCGAGAGCACGGGAACAGCAAGACCCAATCGAAGTTTCGGGCCTTCAGGGCATCGAAGACGAACAGTTTTCCGCCTTCTCGGATCGGGTGAAAAAACAGAACTTCCGTTGGCTCGAGGAAGAGGAAACTCGGCTGGACAACTACGCCAAGGACATCGAAATCGAGCTCGATGCGCAGATCGGTGCGGTCGACGCCGAGATCAAAGCGCTGCGTAAAGAGCGGCGTTCGCCAGACGCGTCAATGGAGCAGAAGCTCGATCTTGGACGCACAATAAAGAAGCTGGAGGGCCAGATGGACGATCTGAAGCTCTCTAAACACGAGCGGCGCCGCGAGGTGCGCAAGCAAGTGTCCGACATTCTTGACGAGGTAGCGGAAAGTCTGAATCGACAGCCAACGAAGAGCCTGCTTTTCACTGTCCGCTGGACGGTTGAGTAGCTCACATGAGAAGGGCGTCGAGCTCAAGCTATTGTGAGTTCGCCAACCTGCCGATTGCTTGTGATTTGTATCTTGACACTTTTTCAGGTCCCGCCTGGGAGGTGCGGTCTCTTCGGTATCGTTCGGGGTGGCTGATGGTGTCGCGGGCTACTATGGAGACGTCATTCAGCTCTTGGACTGCCCCCTTGGTCGCCTGTGTCGACGACAATGGCGAGACGATCTCACCATGGTTGACCACTAAGTTCTTTGAGTTGGGGTGCTCACTTTCAAGAGATCCCGAAGACTCGCCTCCCGTTGAACTCGAATGGGCGTCTGAAGCCCTCTATTGGAATTTCTTAGGGGCATGCGATCTCGAGCATCTTTCCATGCTTGAACAGTGTGAGGTTGATACTGAGCGCGCTGTTCGAAGGCTGGAAGACCGTGGTCGCGACAGCCTCAATGAGGTTGACGACTACGTGGCCGACCTTCGGCGTTGGCTGCGGATCGAGCATCGCGATGGAGAGCAAAGAGCACGGGTGAGCGCTCAAATCGACCTGCTAGAACGAAAGCAGCTGGATGCTCTGCAGTGGATGCAAACTAGGATTGTCAAAATCCGAGAGGCTCGGGACACCTTTGAAACGGAGGTAATGGATGCTCTCTGTTACAACGGAGAAATAGAGCATCTCTATACAATGCACTGGAACGTTCGGCATGGTCGGGATGCACGTGAATCGGTGCCGCGGTCCATGCCCTATTTTCTTTCACCGACCGACCATCTTCGCGAAGCTCATGTTGATGGAGATGTTTGCGCCCATAGGCGGCTGCGTTGGCGATCACAGAATGCCAGTGACACGATTGGTAGCAAACAGGTTGATCGTATTCCGTTCAAAGAACGACGGGGCGAGAAATTCGCCGCGATCGTCAGAAGTGCCAAAGCTACTCCGAAAGTATCCGCGCCGGGGCAGCGCATCGCCGACGTTGGCGCCAAACTAGCGCGCGACGATGACGTTGCTGGTAATGCGCCGCTCATCAGCACACATTTCGAAAACCGCAAATCGGATGAATTCCTTGCGGAGATGGAACGGAAGCGGGCAATAGCCTTAAGGCATCGCGAACGAAGCCGACGCCAAGCAGAGACAAGAAGGGCTCGGCTTGCCGACGAACTGAAAACGGCAATGGAGGTCAAGGTGGCTACAGACCAATCACCTGTCCAAGCTACATCAGACGGGCAAGTCGGATCGCAGCTCTCGGCAAGTCGCCTTTCCTCAGACGAAAGGGAGGAAGTGCTTGCGCGGTGGCGTGCGGAGGACGAGGAAGATCGACGCCTCCGCCACCGCGAATCTCAAACAGACTGAGTCCAATGTCAAAGAGAACCAAGCTTGAACTGACCTGGATCGGCAAGGACGAGCGACCGAAGCTTGAGCCGCGCATCCTGATCGAAGACCCGTCGCTGTCGTATCACGCGACAGCGCGCAGGTCGGACGCCGACATTTTCGACAACATGCTGATTCATGGTGACAATCTACTCGCGTTGAAGGCGCTGGAAGCGGATTTTGCTGGCAAGGTCAAATGTGTTTTTATCGACCCGCCCTACAACACCGGCAGTGCTTTCACTCACTATGATGACGGACTGGAGCATTCTCTCTGGCTCAGTCTCATGCGCGACCGCTTGGAGATGATGCGGACTTTGCTCTCCGACGACGGCTCACTATGGATTACCATCGACGATAACGAAGCGCACTACCTTAAGGTCTTGTGCGACGAGGTTTTTGGAAGGTCGAACTTCGTCGCAAACGTGGTGTGGGAAAAGGCAGACTCGCCTCGAAATTCGGCGCGGTTGTTCTCCACCGATCACGATCATATTTTGATATTTTCGAAAAACGCTTCTTGGACACCGCGAAGACTTGCGCGCACAGACGAGGCAAACTCCATCTACTCGAATCCCGACGACGATCCGCGAGGAGATTGGCTGCCCGGTGACCCATACGCAAACAAGCCCTACTCGAAAGGTCTCTACTCCATCGTAGGACCAACAGGGCGGACTTTCGCGCCACCAGCTGGCCGATTTTGGAGGATATCCGAGGAAAAACTTCGGCAGCTAGACCAAGATGGTAGAATTTGGTGGGGACCGACAGGCAACGCTCGGCCAAGCATAAAGAAGTATGTAAATGAGGTCGGGGACCTTGTTCCGAGAACGCTCTGGAAGAAAGAAGCGGTAGGAAGTAATAGAACGTCGAAGAACGAGTCTCGAAATTTGTTCCCTGGGGATGTGTCATTTGAGACGCCCAAGCCGGAGCGCCTTATTCAGCGTATTCTGGATATTGCCACCCAACCTGGGGATTTGGTCCTCGACTCATTTGCCGGTTCCGGAACCACCGGTGCGGTCGCCCATAAGATGGGCAGGCGCTGGATCATGGTCGAGCTTGGGGATCACGCTGAGACGCATATAATTCCGCGCCTGAAGAAAGTGATCGACGACGACGACGCAGGCGGCATCACCGAAACGGTCGGCTGGAGGGGTGGCGGTGGGTTTCGTTACTACCGCCTCGCTCCGTCGCTGCTTGTCCACGACAAATACGGCAACTGGGTCATTGCGAAGGACTACAACGCGGCGATGCTCGCTGAGGCGTTGTGCAAGCACATGAATTTCACCTACGCTCCTTCCCAGAATGCAGATGAATATTGGAACCACGGCTTTTCAACAGAGACCGACTTCATCTACGTCACGACGCAGAACCTCACCCATGACGCGTGCCGCAAAATTTCGGAAGACGTCGGGCCGGACCGCTCGCTCCTGATTTGCTGCAAGGCTTTCAACGCGAACCCGGACTCGTTCGAAAATCTAACCCTTGTGAAGATCCCGACTGCGATCCTGTCGAAATGCGAATGGGGCCGCGACGACTATTCGCTGAACGTCCAGAGCCTCCCGCTGGCGCCCGATGAAGCTGAAGAGCCGCAGATCTCAAGTGGAAAGCGCAAGAAGGATTTAGATTTGCCGCTTTTCAACCTCAGCGCCGACGAAGGCGAGGTCTAAGATGAGCGAGGATCGCATCCGCCGTCAGATCGCACAGCGTCTTTCACTGCGTGCCCCACAGGAGCAGTCGCTCGATATCTTGGCTGACATTGTCGGCCGCATTGGTCTGGCGAAGGGCGGAGATCCAGTCGCTGCGCTGGATGCAGTCCAGTCCGCCTATCCCTCCGTGCAGGATTTTGAGCGCGATTTTCCCTCGCTCTGCTTCGCCATCGCCACTGGCGTGGGCAAGACTCGTTTGATGGGCGCCTTTATCGCGTGGCTCTACCTCGCTGGCCGCTCGAAGAATTTCTTTGTCCTGGCCCCCAGCACGACAATCTACGACAAGCTGGTCGCCGATTTCTCGAAACAGGCGTCGCCGAAATATGTTTTTCGCGGCATTGCCCAGTTCGCGCAAACGCCACCGGTCATCGTCACCGGCGACACTTGGGAAGAGGGGCGGGGCGTGCGCGGCTCCGACCTCTTCGGCAGTGAGGCCATCGTTAACATCTTTAACGTCGACAAAATCAACAAAGACAAAGGGCGCATCCGCACAATGCGCGAGACCATAGGCGAGTCCTATTTCGACTACCTGGCAGCCCTCCCCGATCTTGTGCTGCTAATGGATGAAGCCCACCGTTATCGTGCAAGCGCTGGCATGCGGGCAGTAAACGAATTGAAGCCGGCACTCGGCCTCGAACTGACGGCGACGCCGAAATCCGTGGGGGCCAAATCGACCGCGTTTCGCAATGTAGTTTTCGAGTATGGGCTCGGCAACGCCATGGCCGACGGGATGGTGAAAGAACCTGCGGTGGCGACCCGGGCGGATTTCAACCGGGCTGATTTCGATGACCACCAGCTCGAGCTCATCATGCTCGAAGACGGCATTCATTATCATGAGCATGTGAAGGTTGAGCTCGACCTCTACGCCCGTCAATCAGGCCGGCACCGGGTGCATCCCTTCGTGCTAGTCGTCGCCCAGGACACGACCCACGCGAGCGCGCTGCGCACCCGAATCGAAAGCGATGAGTTCTTCAAGGGCGCCTACAAGGGTCGAGTCGCAGAGGTTCATTCAAATCTGCGGGGCGACGAAAGCGACGAGGCAATCCAGCGGCTGGTTGGTCTAGAAACCGACAATCTCACTGAGATCGTCATCCATGTGAACAAACTGAAGGAAGGGTGGGACGTCAACAATCTCTACACGATCATCCCACTTCGCGCCTCAGCTTCCGACATACTCACCGAGCAGACGCTCGGCCGCGGACTCAGGCTGCCCTATGGCGAGCGCACCGGCGTCGAATCGGTCGACACGCTCACGGTAATTGCGCACGACCGTTTCGACGAGGTGATCAAGCGCGCAAGGGAAGCGGACTCACTTGTGCATATCAAGACATTGACGATCGGTCAGGGTGGGGACGTTCCTGCAGAAACCGAACGAGTGATCGACATCCCTGTCTCGTTCGAGGCTAGTCTGCTTGGCAATGATTCCGTGTTCGCAGGGATGCAGGAAGGCGCCGTGACCTTCGATCACGTCGACGATCGCAAGGTCGTTGAGTCCGCGCTTGACTTCATTACCCGCAAGTATGAGCGGCAGCTAAGGGGAGGCGTTCAGGAGCTGTTGAGGCCCGAAGTGCGAATGGAGCTCGCTGCAGATATCAGACGCGCCCTGCAGCCCGCCCAGGGCTCGTTGGATGGCATAGTCGCACAGCCTAGAGTCGAGGAGATCGTCGGCATCGTTACCGCCAGCGTTGCCGAGAATACGATCGATATTCCTGAGATCGTCGTCATACCCAGCCGGGAGGTAAATTTCTGGTTCGACACCTTCGATCTGACGGGCCTGCAGACGATCCGCTATCAGCCGCTATCTGATCGGATCCTAATCCGCAACCTACGGGACCAGAACCAGCGCGAACTAGCCCGTTCGATCTCCGGGCCGAAAGAAGGCCTGCTCGAAAACTATATCGTCAAGCATCTGATCGACTACGACCAGGTCGACTATGACTCGCAATCCGATCTTCTCTATAGGCTCGCCGGTCAGGCAGTGTCCCACCTGCGAACATACCTCTTGACCGAGGACGACGTAGAGAACGTAGCGCTCGCGCACGGAAAGGCGATGGCCGAGTTCATCTTTGCGCAGATGAAGGACCACTACCGCGAGACTCCGGCGGATTATCAGGCAAAGCTTGTCAGGTCGTTTCGGTCGCTGAAACCGTTGAGCATCAGCATAACCAGCATCGCGAAGATGCTCGACATAAAGTTCGCCGCAAAGCCGTTATCAGATACCCGAAGCTACGTCTTCAAGGGCACTCGTAAGAGCCCATACAACTTCCACAAATTTCAGTCTGATACCGAGCGTCGCTTCGCTGCGCTGATCGACAGTGATTTCGAGAAGAACGTGCTGCGCTGGGTGAAACCTGGCCCTGGCCAGTTCCAGATCGAGTATCGATCAGGCAAGGCCTACGAGCCAGACTTCGTCGTCGAGCTGCCGACACACAAGTTGATCGTCGAGATTAAGGCCGACGGCGAGATGAACGATCAAACAGTCCAGGAAAAATCGCGCGCTGCCTGTGAGTGGGTGAGGCATGCTAATCACATAGCTAAGGAGACCAGCTCAAAGCCGTGGCGCTATGCAATCGTGCCGGAAAGCTCGATGACCGAGAGTGCTACCTTTGTTGGTCTCATGTCGCGGCATAGCCTTTCTGAGCAGGCGAGGTGAAGTCAGCTGGCGAGCTTCTTGTGGAGCTATCTTTTGCTAGCATTTGTGACTGCAGGTTCACACCTACATCAATGGGTGAAGGAAAGCGTGGCAACTTTTTCCCACCAATCGGCGTAAAATGTTCAGTCAGCATTTACTTATTTTTGTCGCCGTTCGAGGCGAATAGGCCGGAGCCGTCTAATAACTTGTGTGAGAACTGATACCTGAGGCGCTAGAGAGTGTCCCAGTCCTGATGCTCTGCATACCGCCGGAACTGTCCATTTGTCCGCTCAGTGAGCTTTCGCAGGGCCATCTCAATCCGTCTGTTTAGTTCGGCGAAAGCAAGGATCGTCGTTGTGCGCCCTTTGCCTGTTCGGGTTCGCCCCAAGTGCCATCCACGCTCCCGGAAGATCTGTCGCATATCCTGCCGATTCCGGTCTCTCACCGCCTCCCATGCTCGGTCCATGGCAACCAAGCCGACAACCCCGGTGTTGAGAAACTTGACGACCCGTTCCTTCTCCCTCGCCTTTACTAGGCTTCGCCTGGCGGGGTTTCCGACACAAGCCGCGTCTTCGAACGTTGGTAGCGCGAAACTGAAATTGTTGGGCTGCAGCGACGTGAATCTGAATGCGCCCACATCGGCCAGCGTTCGAATGCCAAGCGCTATGAGCTCGTCGGACTGAAGCGTCACTTCGATCCGGACGCGTTTATCCTCGTCGGAAAGCTCCACCCTCGTTCCGGTAGCCTGATTCTGGCGATCGTATTTCTTGTCCATTATGCGCCACGTCGATGACGCTTCCTTCGCACCAAAATATAGGGTCGCATCGGCGTATGGCTGACGGTCGAGGCCGTTGAAGAGGAACAATCGTCCGGCGGATCCCGTCTTCGCTTTCGGAAAGATTCCATTCGTGCATTCCTTCCCTTTGCCCCATGTGAATCGTGGCCAGTCACGCCCACACGCGAATATGTCTCGACCGGGGAGGAAATGACGCCACAGCGCACCAAGGAGCTGTCGACGTGTATCATCGGCAGAGGTGCCTCTTGGCGTAAAATCGACGCTCACTTCCATCGCTCCGATCACAGGCGCAGAGGCCAAGCCACGGCGCCTGGACAGATCGGCAAGAGCTGCCTTAACGGCTACGAAGTCTGGCTCCTGAAAACGAATGGTGAAGGTCCGTCCCCCACCGTGCATTTCAACGTGACAGCTGCTTTCGATTTTCTTCTGCACCCAGGCGTTGATCCAGCGCGCCTGGGTCTCCGTAGCCGTTTCAATACAGACGTCCAGCCAATCGATCACCGCCCGGCAGGTGAACGAATTCACATCGATTTCCGGGTAAAGTGCGAGACGATCCACAAAGCGGCGCTGCCGTGCAGGCAGCGACTCCTCGCGATAGCGAAGCAGGGTTGGCCCCCCGCCTTGAGCGGGTTCCATCTGGATTATATGGTTCATCGTGGTCGCTCCTTAGCATCAACTTTCCCTGAATTTGAATATAGCGAAAGGCGAAACAGTTTGCGGGATTTAGGTCGATTTCGCCAAGCTGCGTCCCAATTTTCTAGCGCGAAGCATTCGGGTGTCGTTTCACTAGGCGACTAGTTGGGCATGGATGTCTGACACGGCAGGCACGGACCACTATCCTATGCGAAAATGGCCTTCAGTCTCGCTGCTCGTTCTGCTGTAAGACTTGGATCCTTCTCCGGTGCCGCTTCTTTCAGCGCGTGCAGCCACGCACGCTCGTTCTCCGCAATGTCCTTGATGAAAAGCGATCGCATGAGGGCAAACGTTTCCGGGGCGAAGTGGCGTTCGAGACAGAGTTCCAAAAGCTCGGAGACGTCGCACCCCAATGCCCGCGCCAATGCTGGAACCCGGTCGAGGGGCAGTTTCGCCTGATCGGCGACGAACGCGTGGATGATATTCGCGGAGGAGTATCCCACCATAGTCGCGATGTCGCGATAATCCCGGTTTGAAGCGTTTGCTTGCTTCTCGATGAAGAGAGCCAGGTTGCTCCTAGCTCCAGGTTCTGCTTTCCCAAACATTGTGCTTTCCTCTTTTCAATCAGAAGCTCTGCTCGCTTCTGACTAATCTATAGCTGCTCAAGAATGGGGAGCGCTTTCAGGATAAAGGGATCATTCGCGGCAGGGAATAATGTGGTTGGGCGAACAGACTTGGTGATAGATGCCGAGCTGATTGACTTGCTCGAGATACGCGCGATCCCAGATGCATGCCAATTGACTGACAAATGATGCCTCAGCACGTGTCACGGATCGGCCGCTTCCGGCGTAGAGAACCATTGCAAGCGGCTCGGGAAACGCTCCCGAACATCTAATTGCCGGGGAGGAGAACGACTGCGGTGCCGTCGGTTCTCCTAGGAACCAATCAAGGTTCGTCCCCAAGGAAAACTTTCCAGGGATACCATCGAAGTCCTAGGGATTTTTGCGTTCCAAGATGGGGATGCACTCTGCTGCCACCAACATTTTTTCTCCGGATCCACCACCCTTCGTGGGACGCTGGCAGTCAATCGTTCAGTTGCCGCTAACGTCAACCCAAACCATCAAAGCTGTCACCTCGGTGACGAAAAGAGCTTTGCAAGTTGTCACCGAGGGAAACTCGATCTGTATATTCTCTTATCGCGAATAAGACTGGAATTACCCCATGTTTCCCTGGAGTTACCCTCATCCATCCGGAAATCGCTTTTTTTGCGCGAGGTAAACCCAAACTGCGGATTTAGCAGCATTGGTCGGAAGGACGAGCGCCGCGGATTTCGTCGGTCTGTTCGTCCCACGAAGAGGCAGGGAGCAGGACGTCTCTCATTGTCCCGGATACCTATTTCTGACAGATGACTTTGCTCTAAAACGCTGGAGCTGCGTGGGCACTTAAGGCAAGAAGGTCAAGGACTAATACCTATCCCGGCGCTTGCAGGCACACGCTGGGAAGGTGACTGATCATGCCTCATCATTCTCAGGACTAAGGCGCACGGGATGTGGAGAAGGGTGGTCGGGCTTAACGAAGCGATGAATCTCTGAAAGTTGAGCAACGATACGGCGGCTTGGGGTTGGACCCCAGAAATGGCACCTTCGTCCTGCTTGCACAGCCTAATTTCACCGCGGGCCACCTTCTTCAAAGTTCGCGTCTGAAAGTGAGGCGGCGTGACGAGTGGGTGTTAGCTTTTTCAGGGTGCGTCAATTGCGAAGTTTGCGATGATTGTCCACTTATAAGATCGTTGAAATAGGAGTTTGGCGATGGTGTATGACGAGCATGGCGAACCAAGAAAAAGCGAATCGAAGCCGTTAAAAGACATGAGTCTTAAGGTCGAAGATGATTATCACTTTCGATTGAAAATGGCGTCAGTAAAGACTCGAATGACGATAAAGTCGATCGTTGTCGAGGCTACGACGAAGTGGATGGACGACAGAGGCTTATAGCCGAACGCGCATAGCTCTAACTGTTCGCAAATCGAAGATTGAAAGCTTTTTTCATAAGTAAATACTGACTTACATTATTTACATTTGTTTGAGGCGATTTGCCGCTGCGACCCCAATCGACAGCTAACGTCAAAGGCGACGCCCTGGCCGGACTAGCCCACCCACCACCTTTGCATCACAACGCCAAGCGGCTCTCAACTACCCATCCCCGCGGTCCGTGACGGAAGTTACTCAGACAGATAATCAAGCCATAGATCTAACTGAGTCAGTCAGTCGAGGGTGATGATCGACGCAGGCGCAAAGGTCGTCATCTTCTTGAGACCGCTGATCATGCCCTCGCCAAATCGCGGAGCGCCGATGGCACCTTTGAGCCAGCATTGGCTCTTGCGCTTCATGTAGGTGAATCCGATGCAACGATCGTTGGCGACACAGGCCAGCCTGCACTGCGACGCGGTCACGTTCCTCCCATAGGGTTTCCGGGACAGATCTCCACCAGGCAAATCGACATTTTCGAACAACGCCGTCTTCGGGTCGATCACCCCCATCGAGAACGTATTGGGATCGGGATCAATTCTGCTCAGAAACTTGCCAGAGATTGCGGCAGAGTTACCGTCCGCCTTGCCTTCGCTCGCCTTCAGGAAGCAGTTTGGGCCTCTCACGGCGCGCGGATCCAGATTGAAGGTGAATGCCTTGCACTCTCCACCCATGGAAAGACATGCCCGGGCGCAAGTCGCAGCACCGTCTGTTCGCTGGGAGCTGATGTCATCGCCGTAAAGGTCTAAGCCGGTAAAGACCACCATTCGTGTTGGGCGGCGGGTGTATTCCTCGATCGAGGAGAGTTTGGACAATGGCGGGCCGTCGACCGTATCCGGATTAGGGGCCGGGGCTGCTCCGGGCGCGGCCGCAGCGGAGGGCGGTTCCGCCGAACCTGCTGATGGGATTACCTCTGTCGAAGCTGCGGTTGCGTGGTCGCCCTGCTTGCGATTAAGCCCATAGCGCGCGACTTCGTCGGCAGTGAAGATATGCATGTCCTTCGGAGGTGTCTTGAACATCACCGTCAGCACTTCGACCGGCGTGTTGAAGCGATTGAGAACGTCGATGATGTCCGAGATCGAAAGCTGAGCGCTGACCAGATCAGTGGAGTCAGACGAGATCTGATGGACGCCCAGTTCACCGTCGACTTGGCGCTCGACACCCGCAAGGAAGATAAATGAGCATGCGGAATAGCAACCTGCCTTGTTTGGTATGTAGGTCGCGAGTTTCCGCTCGTGCACATCATCTGCGATCAAAAGAGCAATCTGGACCACACCGCCAGGGCTATTCAGAACGACCATTTTGGCGTTTGGTGCAGCCTCAGCGGCTCGGCGAAAGTTGAGCGCCGCTCCTGCATTAATCTCACCATTGAGAGAAATAATGTCCGAATGAGCGTCATCGACCGAAAACGGTCCGAACGACTTCACTGCAGCGTGGGCGGAACATAGCTGAACCGCCAACGACAAAATGACCGGCAGCAACCGGCTGACGCAATATGAAAGCGAACTCAGCACCCTTCGCCCCCCAGTGGCGATTTCCCGCATCAAAACACCCGCGGATGCAACTAGCAATGGCGAACTGAAGATCACTCGTTCATCATGGGCTTCAGTTCCTAGGCAACTTGTGAATCTCAAGCCTGACCGGTCCACCACGGTTGCAACTGGTGCAGAGAAGTGCCCTCTCGACCGAACTGAAAAGCGCCCCTTTGCCGTATCGCCGGATAAGACCGGCGGGCTTCACTTCAGCATAGTGAGAGCAGTTCTTGCACCAGGCCCTCAGGGTGTGCCATTCGCGGAGGTCGCCGAGCGCGACGTCGAGGCCGGCGTGCACGCTCCCATTGATGATCGTCTGGGGCGGGATTTTCACCTCGCCTGGCGTCAGAATCTTCTCCATCACATGTCGACTGTTGTAGTGGATCAGCAGCATCCCGGGCCGGCGGCGTATCGCGGCTTGCCATGCCGCTTGACTGACGATCGCATCCGGCGATCGGCATATCGTCTCCAGGTGCGTCTTCTCTTCGCTGTCCCAGACCTCGATCCGAAAATTGTCTTCTTCTGTTTTGCCCATAGCGCCGCCCGCCGCTGGCGCGTGGTGGCGCCGAGCTGGATCGTCCTCCGAAGTCTCTCGATCCTTCACGAGTAAGGAACATATTCCTCTTCGGTCAAGCCCCCCTTGACTCTAATGTTCTTATTTTGTTCACTATCGGCTCGATGGAAAAAGGAGGCAGAAATGCCACTTCGCTTGATCGTTGAGACCGCAACGTCTGAAGAAATCTCTCGCGGATTAGCCGCTGCCGAGGCGGTTTTTGAAAGCTCTGGAATTTCCCACGAGGAAGCCATGAACGGGGTGCTCGCCGTAGAACTCTGGGAAATGAAGGGATCTCCGGAGAAAGCTCAGCCGAGCGAGGAGGAGCAGTTAGCCGCCAAAGTCTGGTTCGAGGCCGATCGCGCCGCGTGTGAGGCCTGCTGTGCTGGACGGCCCGACGACAAGGTGGTTCGAGACAGGATCTTGGGTATCGGGGCTGAGCCGAAAGTGAAAACGGCAAATCTGGCGACCTGGCCTGAGAGAAAGCGGCTGTATCCGACGCTCGTCGAGCGACTGGAAACGGCGACCGGTCCTGATCGCCAGCTCGATATCGACATTTGCTATGTAATGGGCTGGATCAATGAACCGGGCACGCCAGAAAAGGCGGCCGAATTGGAGCTGCCCTATCTTACCGGCAATCTGGCTGAGGTAGCCGAAATCACCCAAAAATCTCTTCAGGGCTGGATGATCGAGGTCGACCAAAACCCTTGCGATGCTCGGATCATTGAGCCGGAGCGGGACGAAGACGACGAAGATGCCAGGAGCGCGGCCGCATGGCGCACCTTCGATGGCAGGCTCTATATGGAGAAGCCACCGGCCAATGCCGCGATTGCTTTGACACTGGCAGCGATGCGCCTTCAGGCTGACAGTTTTTTCGAGCCAGCATGGTAAGGCGGAGCCGAAGCATTCCGGCGCCATCGACAATCGACGGAAGATGGCCACACCAGGTTGCGCTGCCGGACGATCTCTGCACCGGTCGGAACCGGACGGCCATTCACGACTTCTGTCAGGAACGCGGAATGACTTTCCAGGTCAGGCGTGTGCAAGCGGTTTGGCCATGTGGCAAATATGAGGAATACCGGTTGCACTGCTTCGCAGATCCAGCCGAGGCAAGGGCGTTCCTCGATCATTTTCGAGGTGAAGCCTTCGATGCGAAGCGGGATCGCGAAAGAGGCAAGATACACGGCGTCTGGCGCCCTAGCGGCGAGTATAGGAGAATTCTCGACCTTGGCCCGCTCAACGTGCCTGACCTCCTGAGGAACTAAGGGTTAACCATGTGCGGACGCTACACCAAGTATCTGTCGTGGTCGGAAATTCACCGGCTTTACAGACTGACGGCGCCGGCAGAGACCGGCCGCAACGATGAGCCGCGCTACAACATTGCGCCTACGCAGGACGTTCCGTTCGTCACCGCAGGTGAGCATGGCAATCACAAGCTCCGAGAAGGGCGCTGGTGGCTGGTTCCTTTCTGGGCAAAGGAGATGCCGAAGGCGGCCATGTTCAATGCGAGAATTGAGGGCATCGACACAGCTCCGGCCTTTCGCGATGCCTTCAAATCGAAGCGCTGCCTGATCCCGGCCGATGGCTTTTACGAATGGACCATCTCGCCGGCGGACGGCAAGAAAGACCCGTGGCACATCTACCAGCCCGGCCACGCGCCGTTCTCATTTGCCGGACTGTGGGCCTACAATTCCAATCTCGAGATCACGAGCTGCACCATCATCACCCAGCCCGCTGGCGACCCTATGAAGCAGTTGCATGATCGGCAACCGCTCATCCTTGATCCAGCTTACTACGACGCGTGGTTGGATCCAGCTACACCCAAGGACAACCTCAAGGACATTCTCCGTCACGACATCGACGGCGATCTTCAATTCAATCGCGTTGGTCGTGAAGTGAATACCAGCGCCGTCAACAAATCGCCCAACGACCATCCCGGCTTGGTCGGGCCGATCAACCCCTTATGAGCGACGAACCATCACGACTTGCCGAAGGCATGATATCGGCACCGCGCGATAGACGACGCGTCGACAATCATGCGTGCGAGCACGGCGGCTGCAGCAAGGATGCTGGGTTCGGCTTTGCCAAGGCGCGTCAGCCCTCGCACTGGTTCTGCCTGGAACACCGCGGCGACGGCGAGCGGTTCCTCTAGGAGATTTGAATGTCGAACAATATGCTGCCCACCCAGACCAAGCCGAAGCTGATTGTGGTCGTTGCGTTTGATCGAGGCGACGACGGCGAGCTTTTTACCGCCTACGGTCCGACCGACCAACAGAGTGAAGAACGCGCGGTCCGCACGGCCAGGGCTCTATCATCGGACCATGTTGGTGTCATAGCCTGGAGCCGTGATGCAGACCCGGCGCTCGGCGACTATGGGCCGCCAACGACGCTGTTCGTCAGTGGCGACGTTCCGGACATGGAATGAGACCTAACCTGTTGTCCCGCCTTCGCGGGTCTGCATAGCCTCGAGGATGACCTCAAAGACGCTGCCTACTTCTTCGCTGATCTCGTCGGCTGAGATGCCTTCCTTCTCGGCCGCCCGCATTGCCTGGTCGGCCAGATCGGTTACAGCGCCGGGATCATCGGTGACGGCATCCGGCAGGTGCTCTGCCATCCATCGGTCGAGAAAGTTGATGCCGCGTGTGCTCATCAACGTAGAATCCACTGTTGCATTTAGGTTCCAGCGGGAGAGTCGACAGCGGCTTCGTCGATCTCGGCTTCGATCTCGTCGCTGACAGGCTTTGCCTTGCCCATCCCGGCCAACGGCACGCCATCAAAGCCCTGAATCCAGGCGTCCGCGTGCTCCTGCCAGTAAGGAGGCACCGCACGCTCCTTGCCATCCTTCAATGCCTGCGCGCCATACATCCAGGCGTAGTTGGCGCGCTCCTGGTCTTTTTTTGCTACTGCCATTGTTTTGCTACCTGCTAGCGCCCGAGAGGCTGTCTCGACAGGGAAATCAGTTCGGCTTCATCTGTCATGCCGGCCATGTAATTCGCAAGCACCCGCGATGCGATCGCTTCGCGAGCCTCATCGGTGTGACCGTCAAACTTGAGTTGGTCGAATATGCGGCCCAGAAGATCAAGTTCAGCGGGCTTCAGAATTCCAGCTTCCCGCGCCTGTCGCCGGATCGGCATGGCTACTCCTCCTCACGGAAATCCTGAAGTGAAGCATGCCGTAAATCTTCTTCGCCGCGCAAGTGTTTCACACGGCCGATCAGACCCGGCTTGACCCATTGCGTGGCCGGCCTCTTCATTCCTTCTGGCGCCGGTCCAGCATGCTCCTGGACGCGTTTCCATAGCCGCTCGCGAATGGGGCGACTGGAGTTGATGAAGGCTGAGCCGACATACTGCCCGGTATTCCGATCGGCCATCAGGGCGAAGGCTGGCTTGCCCGGCTCCCGCTCAACGCCCAGCAACTCGTATTCCTCCACCATGTAGCTCTTGATCTTCAGCCAGTTGGTCGACCTGCCGCCGCGATATTTGCTGTCGCGGCGCTTCGACACCATACCCTCAAGGCCAGCTTCGTCTATCAGGTGATAGATAGCCTTGGCGTCACCGGGCAGCGCCTGACTGAATTGGATACGAATGTTGGCCGGGATCATGCTCTCAAGGATCTCGCGCCGTTCCTCCAGCGCCATGTCACGCAGATCATGGCCATTGAGGTGCAGCAGGTCGAAGGCGACGAAATAGAGGTCGTGCTGCCGGCGTGTGATCGCCTTACGCAACTCAGCAAAGTCCGAAAGGCCGGCATCGTTCAACACAATGATCTCGCCATCTATGATTGCGCTCTCGGCGCCGAGATCTGCGCTTGCCGCGACCAAGTCGCGATATTTGGCTGTCCAGTCCAGTCCCCGCCGGGTGTAGATCCGCGTTCCGTCCTCGTCGATGATCATCTGGGAACGGTAGCCGTCAAACTTCACCTCATGAATCCAGGCGTCGCCTTCTGGAGGCTTCTCCACAAGGGTCGGCATCAAAGGCTCAACAAAATCCAAACGCATGCACACACACCCACCACCGGCGATTCAATAAGCTTGAGCTAAAATAGTTCCGAATCCGGAAATTGGGGTTTTGGTGCAACAAACAGGTCAACCGGGCGTTGCGGGATTATCGCAGGAGGAATCGATATGGCCGACGACAAGAGCAAGCGGGATTTTCGCGATCGGGACCGTGTTTCAGCCGACGAGGACTATGAGGTCGAGTATTTCGCGCAAAGGGTCGGGATCACACCTCAACAGGTAAAGGATCTCATCGCTAAGCACGGGAACGATCGAGCGACGCTGGAGCGCGCAGCCAAGGCCATGGGGAAGCGGTAGGCAGCCAATATGCCAAAGTATCACGTGGAAGAGTGGCATGGAGAGGAGTGCGTTTCCTCTAATGCCACAAGCGCCGATGATCCGCTGTCAGCAGTTGAGAAGGTCACTGGTCAACGAGTGTCGCCCAGGGCGATTGAGAAGCATTGGTTCCGTGTCGTCGACGAGGATGCGCGAAGCACGCACGAATTCAGTCTTGCCCAGGGCGCGCCCGCAGACGACTTTGCGAAATAGCGATGACCAGGATCTCGGACCTTGGGCCACCCAAGCCTGGCAAGCCCCACACTCCGCAGGACGAGATCGATCGCTTCCACGCCTGCCCGATCTGCGGGCAGCAGGGCGACAAGAGCGATCTGCGCCAGGTGATATGGCACGAACAGCGCGATCATGAGCCGCTGGAACTGGATCACTAGGAGCTGCGTGCTTACCGGTTAACCAATATGCCGTCGACCTCGATAAGCAAGTTCGACTATGACCCCAACACCAGCGTTCTCTCGGTCTGGTTTGTGGCCAGCGGGAAGCACTACGAGTTCTTGGACGTCCCGCTTGAGGCCTTCGAAGCGTTTCAATCGGCGTTTGCTAAGGGCCGCTATTTCAACAATCACATCCGAAACAATTACGCATTCCGGCTCGCGCAAGGGAAGGCAGGAAGCTCATCGGCCGATTGACATAAGCGGCCCAAGGGGGAATGCCCCGACTGCCGTGTCGACATCGGGAGGGTCTACGCAGGGCAATCTCGACCCTGCGAAGCCAGCCCAGCTGGACTCCGAATCAAAACAGTAGCATCCTTTCGTCGGGGAGAGGGGCTTGACCAAATATCGATACGACAATCGGACTGGCCAATCGGGCAAGCGAACCCCGCCAAGCCGCGAGGTGCACGCCAATTGGCTGGAACTCCGCTCCGTCTGATCTTCGTGACGGTGGCTGCAATGGGTGCCTTCGTGACGCAATACGTCATGCAGCACAGCAGCCGTGCACCGGAGATAAATCTGTCGACCCAGATCAGCCCTGGCGCAGGGCTGATCGCCGGCGTTGCGTCGGTCATCGACGGCGACACGATCGAAATTCATGGACAACGCATCCGCTTCAATGGGATCGATGCGCCCGAGAGCAAGCAAAATTGCGAGGACACCGAAGGATTAGAATATCCCTGCGGGCGCCGCTCTGCCGAAGTGCTGGAAAGATTTCTGGCGGCATCGAGGCCGATCAATTGCGCTTTCGTGGCTTGGGATCGCTACAGCCGCTTCGTCGGAGATTGCCGGCGAGCCGACGGCACTGGCGTCGCCTCTTGGATGGTAGAGCATGGCCAGGCGCTAGATTGGCCCCGCTACAGTCACGGGGCCTATGCGGGGCAGCAGGTGAAGGCCGAGGCGGCCAAGGTCGGGCTCTGGGTCGGCAAGTTTCAAACGCCTTGGGATTGGCGTGCAGGGCAGCCAGACAGCAAGCCACCTGCGGTTAGCCAACCGCTGGGCATCACCAAAACGCAGCTAGCGCAGAGCTATTCATGCCAGCCACGACGGACATGCTCGCAAATCAGTTCATGCGCGGAAGCAAACTGGTATCTGGCCAACTGCTCGTGGGGCGGCAAGCTCGATCGGGACAGCGACGGCATCCCGTGCGAGAGCCTATGTTGATGGGGTGGTTTGACGGGATTTCCTAATGCTGGAAGTGGCGGCTACCGGTGATCGCGTCAGAGCTGGTGCCGGATCATATGCGGCCAGCGAGCTTGCCTGCGTAGCCGTGCGGGCGGCCGCTGGTGATGGTGTGGTCCAACGCCTTGCTGGTGTCGGCGTGCTGCGCACTATCCTGCTGAGCCGGCTGGACCCCTTCGAGTGCTTTCGGAAGCACCGCCTTCTCAAGTGAATTTCCCACGCGATCCGACGGGCCGCCGCAACACAATGCCTGGCCGCGTCCATTGTTGCTTCCACCACTTCGGGGTCTTTCTGCCGGAATCGCGTTTAAAGATTTCGGGATCGGCACCCCAGGCCTCTGCGGCAGCTTTCATAGATGGTGCTGCGATGACAATGTCAAAGAAGACGATGCGAGGTTTGATACACTTGAAGTTGTTTCGCCATCCGATGGACCTTGCAAGCGTCCGTTCTGGGCTTCGCTTCGAGCGACCTTGAGCACCGGATCGTATGTTTCGGGGGCAAAAAGGAAACGATTGAATTTTTCGGATCGCATGGAAATCAAGCGGAAAGTCCACTTGAAACCGAATAATGGGAAAACTAGGTCACGGGTTGAGGCAACATTGATGTCTGTCCGCGCATGCCTTCGTCCGCCGCCAGGATATACTCATTTCCGACATGGTTTCCTCGGCGCCAGCGGGTTTGGCTGGCGGTGCTTCGAGGACAAGCAACACCTTCTGGATTGATCATCCGACACGACCTCGTGCGGAGACCAAGCTGCAAACAACAGGAAACGTGAGATGACGGCAGACACGAAGGCAAAAGAAACCAGAGCGTTCGAGGCGGATGTTTCGAGGCTACTCCACATGATGGTGCACTCTGTCTATTCCGATAAGGACGTCTTCCTGCGCGAACTAATTTCCAACGCCGCTGACGCTTGCGAAAAGCTGCGTTTTGAAGCGGTCAGTCGGCCCGAATTGCTAGCCGACGACCCGAAGTTGCGGATCACCGTTTCCGCCGATACCGACAACAAGCAGATCACCGTCGAAGACAACGGGATAGGCATGAGCCGTGACGATATGGCCGAAGCATTGGGCACGATCGCGCGCTCGGGCACGCGCGCCTTCGTCGAACGCGTTGGAGTAGGCGGCACGGCCGACGACACGCAGTTCATCGGCCAGTTCGGCGTCGGCTTTTATTCCGCCTTCATGGTGGCCGAACGCGTCGATGTCATCAGCCGCCCGGCGGGAAGTGACGAGGCTTGGCGCTGGTCGTCCGATGGGAAAGGCTCGTATGAGATCGCGCCGGCACCGCTTGAAGCAGCCCCCACGCGCGGCACTCGCGTCGTGCTACACCTCATGGACGAAGCCATCTCCTACACCGGATCCTACCGGCTTGAGCAGTTGGCCAAATCGCAGTCGGGGCATGTGCCGGTGCCGATAACGCTCATCGAGAAACCCGGCGCCGACGCCCGCGACATTGCCGACGGCACGGCACTCTGGGTTAGGCCGAAGAGCGAGATCAAGCCGGAGGAATACACCGACTTCTACCGCAGTGTTGCGGGCCAGTATGACGAGCCGGCCGCAACCATTCATTTCCGCGCCGAAGGAAGGCAGGAATACAGCGTGCTAGCCTTCGTGCCCGGTTCGCGTCCCTTCGACCTGTTCGACCAGGACCGCAAAGGCCGTCTGAAGCTCTATGTGCGCCGCGTCTTCATCACCGATGACGCTGACCTTCTGCCACGCTACCTGCGCTTCGTCCGCGGTCTGGTCGATTCCGCCGACCTGCCGCTCAACGTTTCGCGCGAGATGATCCAGGAAAGCCCGCTGCTAGCCTCGGTTCGCAAGGGCCTCACAAATCGCGTGATTGGCGATCTTGGCAAACTGTCGGAAAACGAAGCTGGGGCCTATTCCAAGATCTGGGAGAATTTCGGCGTTGTCCTTAAGGAAGGACTCTACGAGGACTATGAGCGGCGCGAGCAATTGCTGAAACTCGCCCGGTTCCGCTCGACCGGGTCGGGCGAAGGCTGGCGCAGCCTCGCCGATTATATCGCCTCGATGAAGGAAGGTCAGAAAGCGATCTTCTTTATGGCGGGCGACGACCGCGCCCGGCTCGAAGCCTCGCCTCAGCTCGAAGGGTTCAAGGCGCGCGGCATCGAGGTGCTGCTGCTCACCGATCCTGTCGACAGCTTTTGGGTGGCGATGGCGCCGGACTTCGAGGGCAAGACCTTCAAGTCGGTGACGCAGGGCGTGGCGGAGCTATCGGACATTCCGCTGCTCGATGACACGAAAAAATTGGACACGGCGGCAACGGCTGAGGTCGATGCCTTCCTGGCTTTCGTGAAGTCGGCTCTCGGCGACGCCGTCTCGGACGTCAAGGCCTCCGATCGCCTGACCGAAAGCGCGGTCTGCCTTGTCGCGCCGGAGCACGGTCCGGACCGCCAGTTCGAGCGGCTGATGAACGCCGCGGGCCGCCTCGACAAGGCAGCCAAGCCCATCCTGGAAATCAACCCACGGCATGAGCGCGTGCTGGCGCTCGCCCGCCTCGGCGAAGACGACCAGGCCTTTAAGGACGATGCTGCCCATCTTCTCTACGACGAGGCCCGCGTCCTCGATGGCGATAAACCAGCCGACGCCAGTGCGTTTTCGCAGCGTCTGGGGCGCCTAATCGCGCGGGGCCTGACCAAGTGAAAGTCGCTCAGCCGACCCTTCCAGATCGTTGCGGCGATCGACACGACTGGGGTTACCGCTTTCAGTCCAATGGCTCCAACCATATCAACCTTCCTTAAGCTCAAAAACCTGAAGTTGCCCAACCAGTATACGTTGGCTCAGATGAAGCTGCGGAAGAGGCTTGTGGAGTTAATGACTAAAGGTGGCGCAGAGCTGGTCGTTGACATCACTGCACCGCCCAGCACTTAGTTTAACGAGGTTCGCATGAAACAGCCACACAGCTAGCTAGCCATGTGGCTGCGAGGTTAGCGGGTGGAGCGTTTTGGGAAAATGGGCTTCGGTGGCTTTGTATAATCCGCCGGGCGAGGAACATTCTCATAGCCGACTTGGCCGAAGGCAATCTTCTCCGTCAAGCGCTCGACTAGGGACCTGTCATCCAGCCAGAGGCAGGTTCCATTATCTAACAGAACGGCTCGAGCGCTACCGGCACCTCCGCCAGCAAAGCGCCCTGGAGAAGCATAGCGGTATCGGCTCGGAGGCTCGGCCAACATGACGCGTCCGAGGGCGTCGGACACGTAGAGGTCCTTGAGGAAGTCATCCGACGCGACCCTGCTCTTGTCGTCGGTGGACCTCTCCTTGGGCTTCTCAGCTAGGACGCGGGCGTTGCGAGTGCTGACACGCTCCTTAAACGCTATCATTCGGGCGTCGAGAGCCTCTTCCGCCTTGGTATGCGCGGCGATGCGGCGCGAGAACAGATTGCGGCTGACGAGCGCCCACAGGCAGATCGCGCACAGCGCAATCAGAAAGATCCAGAAGGGCGTGCTCATCGTTGGAACTCCTCGTTGAGGATAGCTCGTCCCACACAATGTAGGACGAAGGCAGCTCCTAGGCAACTTAAGGTGGCTACGACGAGTTCCCCATCTTTCAAAGTTGCCAACAGAGAGGTGTGGTAGAGGAAACCGACTCCTGGACCTATTAGGCCCAATGTCACTGCGGATGTGGACATGCGATCAAATGCGTTGGCGGTGAATTTCGCCAGCTCGCGTTCCTGCTCTCGCTTCTTCTTAAGCCTCACCGCCTCCTTCTCAATTGCCGCTTCCTCATCCGCGAGCTCCTGAATTTCGCCGGTATTGGAAGTGCCCTCAGTGCTCGCAGTTCCGCCGGCATCCGCTTCTAAGTCAGCTGCCATCTTTGCCAGTGTCGCCTCGATTTCGGCGAACTCAGGGCTTTCCTGCTGCGGTTTTGTCGGATCCTCTTTCTTTGCCACCTATCTCCCCCCTGGTCGTGTGCGGAGGTGGTAGCCTACAACTCAACGACGGGGAAGCTGTTCGCGCGTTCTCGGCTCGAAATGGACGATCACGTTAGGGTGGTCCGATAGATGTGAGGGCTGTCTTTCTCGGCGATTTACATCTGTCAAATTCGATCCCAGGTTTCGGCCGGACACACTACGACGTAGCCTCAGGAGGCGCATCGGCGCCTGCTTGCCGTCATCGGCTTCCAGCTCAATGAAAGGTGGACACTCGGTATAGGGTCATTTCTTCCTCGGCTGCTTGTGGGAGACGCCTTTGTTAGCGGGTCTGTCGCTACCATAGGCTCGCACGCCGTCGGCTCTTCCCAGCGGAGATGATATCGTTCCGCGCAGTGATGGAGCCTCAAGGCGCTTCCAATCCTCGCGGGTCAGCGACTTGAGAGCTTTGCGCTGCGCTTTGGATAGGCGCTTGCGTTCCGCGTTGTGCTCGGCGTTCATTTCGTGTCGTTCCTGTAGGTCGGAGTGACTTTCAAGGCGCACCATTCACGCTTGCCTAACCCGTTGGCGGCTGCCTCGAGACAGGCGGCGTAGTCGCTCTTGGGCACGTAGGTCTTGCGGTATTGGAGATAGAGCAGCGCCAACATGACGGCGAGAACCGCCAGCAGAATTTTGGATAGCCGCTCCTTGGCCTTTTGGTCGTTTGGATCAGTGTTGCTCATGCCCGTCCCTAAGTGCTGCCCTGATCTCGCCGATGGTCAGTGCCCGCGATTCGACCATCAGGGTCCATTTGCCATCAAATTGGCGCTCCCAGTAGGGCGTCAAGGCAATCGTGAACGATTGCCGTTCTTGCGCTCCTCTTCCACCAGGGCGAGGCGTGCTTCCTCGGTGGCCTTCAGCCGATCGGCGTCCTTGATGTCTTCCTTGCGCCAGGTGGCGAGCGCTTTTTGCGCAGGAATGGAAATGGTCATTGGCGACCTCCTGTTGATCCCTCGTCGAGCGATCAGTTAGCTCATCTCTCTTTCAGCCATGAAAACACTTCTGGCCTGTAGAATGTCCGCTTTAAGAACTCCTCTGCGTCGACCCACCCACCGTTTGTTTCATCTTGCCATTCCTGGCCCCAACTATTGAGCAATTTAAGTGTGTCATGGCATCTGTTTTTGAAGCTACAAACGCGTCGGAAGCCAACGATTACCAAAGAATGCTGCATGTGTGCGCATTCAGAGTCGCGGCTGGGAAGATCCTCCATGGCGCAATAGCCGTCGGCTAAAACCGCGTCATTGTTTTGAAGAGCGGACTTTATGAATGTAAGCAGTGGCTTATAACTGTGGGCATTATCGTCTGGGAATTTAATGTCCCAAAGCATACCGTCTACATAAATCGAACCATGCGGCTCTCGGCATCCTCCAAGGAGAGCCGCCCCAATGAAAGCTGATAGAGATTTCTTGTCAATAACGTCGAGCAAACCATTTTTGCTCAAATCGACATGAAATCGATCTTTTAAGATCGCCGCTATGGGCCCTAGCATTTTCCACTGTTCTCTGTAGTCGGTAATTATCTTAAACTTGTGATGAAGATCTTCATAATAAGCTCCTAACTGCAACCATTCATCTTCCGAAATTGAATAGTAATTTGAAAACGGGTTGCACTGCTCAGCGGGAATTGAGTTTCGTTGATACAAGGCATTATAAAGAGATTCGTAGGCTGCGCCGCCATAAACTGCCTTTGAAGTGTCGTCCTTTTGAGCTGAACTCAACTCCGCCATTGCCAAAACGGAAGCGCGCTCAGTGTTAGCAACAGTGCTGCAATCCAAATTTTGATCCTTGCAATAGGCAATGTCATACATCGCCGCAGCTGCAAAACCATAACAAATACCAAGGTTACCTTGAAATCGGGCGGGAGGAATTTGAGATATTACGATCTCACTTCCGGGAACCACTTTTAGATTGGGCGGATAAGATATGAACCCTCCGCCATATTTGGCAATCGCAACGTTAGAGAAAAAAAGAAAAAAGATTGCAACATAAGATCCGCGTCGAAGCATGCATCGATCCCACCTTGGGAATGAAGCGTATCAGCCCATAAGTCACGAATCAAACGATGCTTTCTGCTGTGGCTTCTCTACCGCTGACGAATCAAGCTCGGCCTCACCTTTGTCTCGATCCACCTGACCTCGTCGGCGGCGGAGGCTTTCGGCTGGCGCTGGAGCTTCCTGATTCTAGCGCCCGGCCCGCTATTTGGAGTCAGTGCCATGCTGGCGCTGCGCCGGTTGCCGGCTGCGCGACTAATGGGCGCATGGACTGATGTAAACGTTTCAGTGGGTGCTGACCTCAATACGGACCCGTCTTTCGCGGTCATTTTGGCGGTCGTCACAATGTTACAAAAGATCTTATAACTTATTGATTTTATTAATGTATATCAGAGTTCAATCCTCTCTCGCAGCACCAGTTTCCAACATCCTTGTTGCCGCACATTCGTCCTCTGCATTTGCAAGGGCGAGGCGGCTACATGGGAACGGCGCGGCCATCGTGCTGGCGGACCTCATCAGCGGTGCATTGCTCCAGAAAATGGCTGCCACAGGCAACTCCAGCCGAAACGCATTCCCGGCAAGACACGATTCATTAACCAAGATGCTGTTCATCGACATGACGTATTGTGGCATGGACGCCTGTCTGCGTCGGTCAAGTCCATGCTTGTCAGGAAGAGGGCTGAAGGCTCTTCATCTGGGCGGGAACCTGAAATCGCCCGAAACAAAAGAGCGTGCAAGGCATGAACGTGAGCGAAAACGTGCAAAACGCCCCCGGTGCTTCCCGTCTTTGGACACTGCCAGCCATCATGGCAGCGTTCTTATGTCTGTGCGTTACCGGCGCGTTCGCGGAGACGCGTGCTTTGAAGATTCAACATCTCCATACGGGCGAGAAGGCTGAAATCGTCTTCAAGCGCAATGGGCGCTATGATCCGGCGGGATTGAAGAAGATCAATCTCATGCTGCGCGACTGGCGTCGCAACGAACCGACGAAGATGGATCCGCGCCTGCTCGATCTTGTCTGGCAGGCCTATCGCGCCAGCGGCTCGAGAGCCTATATCCACGTGGTCAGCGCCTATCGGTCGCCAGCGACGAACGCCATGCTGCGCAGCCGCTCGAAGGGCGTGGCTCGGGAAAGCCAACACATGGTTGGCCGCGCGATGGACTTCTTCCTGCCGGATGTGCCGCTGAAGAAGCTGCGCGACATCGGCCTCAAGATGCAGGGCGGCGGCGTAGGCTATTACCCGACCTCGGGCTCGCCTTTCATACATATGGATGTCGGCAATGTGCGGCATTGGCCGGGCATCAGCCGCCAGGAACTCGCAAGGGTATTCCCGAACGGCAATACGCTGCATGTGCCGAGCGACGGCAAACCGCTGCCCGGTTATGGGCAGGCGTTTGCCGCCTACAAATCGCGCAAGGGCGCCGGCACGCCCAACATCGACCTGGCAAGTGCCGACGGCGGCCAACGCAGGCCGGCGCGCGGCCTGCTGGCGACGCTTCTGGGTGGGCGCGGCGCGGACGAGACCGATGATGTCGCCGAAGCGGTGCCGGCGCCACGCAAGCCGGCCAAGTCCGTTGAACCCAGGCCCGCCGGCATCGCAATCGTGCCGCCGCAGGATGCCCAGCGCGCCGACATCCAGATGGCTTCCGTCGATAGGGCCGAAGAATCGCCGATTGGACCGGAAGGGAAGACGCCTGAAGCGATCGTCATGGCCATGGCGCCGGGCTCGGTGCCGCTGCCAGCCTTCGCCCCGCGCAGCGGGTCCACGACCAGCATTCCGACCCCGCAACTCGCGCCGCTTGCAGCAGCCGACGCTTCCACCGCGCGGGCCGAACTGGCCAATCCAACAGCAACCGATGCTGAAATTCCCTCGGGCAAGTCGGCCGGTCCCGCGGGCGGCGCGCCGGACATGGTGGCGTTCAACATCCCGTTGCCGACATGGCGACCGGAAAGCCCGACGCGCCAGCTTGAAGCAGACAAATCCGGCGATGCGGTCGCTGCCTTGCTGGCCTTGAACCACGCCGATGACGGCCACAATGGGTTGGCCGGCCAGCGGGTCTCGGTTGCCCAATCGAAGCCCGAAGATCGCGTCAGGACCAGCCCGAAGGCCGACCGTGTCCAGCCAAATCTCGATCCCGAAGCCACCGCGGTCATCGTGCCGGCAGCGTTGTCCCGGCCGATTGAGACAGGTCGTGGCATCGCCGGCGGAGCTAGCACTGCGGCGGCGCCCGTCATTGCCGCCAATCTCATCCGCACAGCGCCGGAGCACATCTATCTCGATGGATTCCAGCCGCGAGGACAGACCTCCGATCACCGGCGCTTCACCGGTTCCGCGGTCAAGTTCCTGCCCATCGCCAGCTTCAAATAGACGCCAGCCCTCGTTCGAGCCGACGTGGATGTGTTGCACGACTGGCTTGGCTGCCATGGGATAGCAAGTCATGCCGAACTCTCGATGGCTCTGTAAGAGAAGTTCCAAATTTGACAAACATGTGTGAAATTGTAAGATAATCGTCTTTCCGTCGGCGATGGGCGATGACAATGTCGATCCGCGAAGAACTGGCCAATACGACCGTGGCGTTCACCTCCGCGGAAGAGAAGATCGTCCAGGTCCTGCTCGCTGATTATCCGATGTCGGGGCTGGGCACCGCGACCCGGCTGGCACGGCGCGCCGGCGTCAGCGACCCGAGCGTGACGCGGCTGATGAGCAAGCTTGGCTATGTCGGCTTTGCCGATTTCCAGGCACGCCTGCTCACCGAAGTTGAATCCAGGCTGCATTCGCCGCTTTTGATGATGGAGGCCAAGCGTCCGGGCGGCTCCAGCGAAGGCACCGCACTCGCCTATTTCCATTCGGTTTCCGACAGCCTGGAGCGCACGCGCACGGCAGTGCCGGTGCAGGCCTACACGCGCGCCGTCAACCTGCTGCTGGAGAGCAAGGGGCAGGTCGTGCTGCTGGGCGGCCGGTTCAGCCGGCATATCGCCTCCATGCTGGCCGGCTACCTCCTGCAGTTCCGCTCCGGCGTGCGCGACATTGGTTCGTTGAGCCCCGCCGATTTCGACCTGTTGATCGACCTTGGCAAACGCGACCTCCTCGTCGTGTTCGACTACCGGCGCTACCAGTCGGACGTGGTGAGCTTTGCCCAGCAGGCCAAGGAACGTGGTGTCTCCATCCTGCTGTTCACCGATGTCTGGCTGTCGCCGATATCTGACATCGCCGACCTGACCATGGTCGCGGCGATCGACGCCAACTCGCCGTTCGACACGCTGGCAACGGCCGTTGCCCAGATGGAAACCGTGTTTGCCCACGCGCTGGAAGGCCATGGCGCTGGGGTGCGCAAGCGCATCGAGGACATCGAGAAGATCCGCAGCGCCAATGCGGTCACGCTCGATACCGCCCTGTCGTCATCGGCCGACGACGCCGCCAAATCCAAACCCACAAGGAAATAGTGTCGTTGCGCCCAGTGCAGCGATGCAAAGCGCCGCGACGCAGAGAAGGAAGCGACAATGCCCGACAACCAGACCATCATCGACGCCGTGCAGGCTGAGATCGAGACCGATCGCGACTGGTTGATCGGCCTGACCCGCGACATGGTCCGCATCCCTTCGGTCAACCCCAAATTCGAGCCCAACCCGGCGATCAACCGCGAGGCGGATGTCCAGGCGCTGCTCGAACCGATCCTCAAGCAGGACGGGTTCAGGACCGAGCAATGGGATGCGTTGCCCGGGCGGCCCAATCTGGTCGGCGAATGGGCGGGAGACGAGGACCGCAGCCTGATCCTGTGCGGCCATATCGACGTGGTGCCGGTCGGGGCGATGAAGGACTGGTCGGTCGATCCGTTCGGCGGCGAGATCACCAATGGCCGCCTCTATGGCCGCGGCGCCGTCGACATGAAGGGCGGCGTCGCCGCTTGCATCGCCGCCGCGCGCGCGATCCGCAAGGCGGGCATCACGTTGCAGGGCCGGCTCGCCATCCACTCGGTCGTCGACGAGGAAGCCGGCGGCTTCGGCGCCATGGATGCGGTGAAGAAGGGCAAGCTCGCCAAGGCGGTGCTGGTCGCCGAACCGACATGGGGCGATGTCCTGCCGGTCGAAGGCGGGCTTGAATGGGCGCGGGTGACGATCCGCGGGCGCAACGCCCATTCGGCGCTGCGCTACAACGAGATCTATCCGCAGCGCCACGACAAGGAGCGGCTGGAGCCGGGCGTCAACGCCATCGAGATCGCCGCCCGTTTCATCGCCGCCGTGCGCCAGTATGAGCTGGACCGGACGCGGGCAAAATCGCATCCATTGCTGCCGCTCGGCATGAACACCATCAACATCGGCGTCATGCATGGCGGAACCGGCCTTGGCCAGCACGGCCTGCCGACCGTCATGACCAACCCGGCCATCATTCCCGACGTCGCGGTGCTCGATCTCGACATGAAATTCCTGCCCGATGAGAACTCGGCCGACTACCGCCGCGATTTCGAGACGTTCGTCCACCATTTCGCCCAGACCGATGCGTGGCTGCGCGACAACCCGCCTGCGATCCAATGGGAGCTCGGCGGGCTGTATTTTCCGCCGATGAACACGCCGGTCGATCATCCGCTGGTGACATCGCTGATGAAGCGCAAGGCCATGGTCGGCAAGGCGCCGCAGGCGCGCGGCTTCGTCGCCGTGTGCGATGCCGCGCACTATGCCGGCGCCGGCGTCGACGGTGTCATCTTCGGCCCCTCAGGCGACGGGTTTCACGGTTCCGACGAATATGTCGAGGTCGAATCGGTGGTCGAGACCGCCAAGGTGATCGCCGCTTCGGTCATTGACTGGTGCGGCATCCGCTGAGGCGCAGCCGCTATTCCGAAACGGTCAGCCCGGGCGTTTCAGGCGTCCGGCGACGGCGCCCCATGAAGCCTTGATCATGCCGACCAGGCCGCTCGGGTAGGCCAGCATCACGCCGATGATCAGCACCGCCGTGATCATCGGCCGCCACGCGCCGAAATCGGCCATCCATTCGGCGAAGATCGTCAGCACGAAGGAGGCGATGATGGCGCCGTAGATGGTGCTGGTGCCGCCAAGCAGCACCATCGACAGGATGATGGTCGCGAGACTCATGCCGAAGACATCGATCGAGGCATTGCGCTGGTAGGCGGCGTAAAAGGCGCCGGCGATGCCGGTGAAGAAGGCGCTCGCGGCAAGCGTCAGCATGCGCTGGCGCACGATCGAGACGCCGCGGCTGACGGCGTATTCCTCATTGTCGCGCAAGGCGACGATACTTGCCCCGGCGCGTGAGCGCACAAACACGCGCAGGAACAGCGTACTTGCCACCAGCAGTGCCAGCGCGATGTAGAAATAGGCGAACTTGCCGTCGCGGACCATGTTGTGGTCGAAGATATAAAGTCCGGGAATGCGCACCAGCCCTTGCGTGCCGCCGGTGATGGCGGACTGGCTGATGATCACCTGCATGACCAGCTGCGCGAAGCCGAAAGTGACCAGGATGATGTAGATGCCCTTCAGCCGCAGGATCGGGATGGTCACCAGGATCGCCGCCAGGGTTGCGATGACACCGCTGGCAAACAGCGCGATCCACGGGTCGAATTCGGCCAGTTTGGTCAGCAGGCTGTAGGCATAGACGCCGATGCCGAACAGCGCCAGATGGCCGAAATTGAAAACGCCGCCATAGCCGAGGCTAAGATCCCAGTTCGAGGCGACGATGGCGTAGATGAAGGCCATGATCAGGATGTGGCGGGCATAGGTGTCACCGAAGATCAGCGGCAGCAGCGCCAGCAGCGCGAAGCCGAGCACGAAGCCGATGGCCTCTTGCTTCCACGGCGTGCGGCCTGGAGCGATCGGGGTTGCCACCTCGGCGTGCCCAGGCGCGATCAGCGATGTCGTGTCGGTCATGCTAGGCCTCGGGAGCGGCTGGCAAAGATGCCCTCGGGGCGCACCATCAGGGTCAGGATGAGCACGCCGAACAGCAGTGCCGGCGTCCAGTACAAGCCGAAATAATAGCTGCAGGCTGCCTCGAAGAAGCCGATCAGATAGGCGGCGAAGATCGGACCCGATATGCTCGATATGCCGCCGAAAACGACGACGATCAGCGCCTTGAGCAGCGGGTCGCTGCCCATCACCGGCGACATGAAGCGGTAGCCGCCCATGAAGATGCCGGCGAGCCCGGCCAGCGAAGCGGCGATGGCGAAGGCCAGTCCATAGAGCGCGGTGACGTTCAGCCCGACAAGATGGCTGGCATCTTCGTTCTGCGCCACGGCGCGCAGCGCCAGTCCCAGCCGCGTGCGGTTGAGGAACATCCAAAGTGCGGCCAGGATCAGCGGCGTGATGACGATGATGGCGATCTGGTGCAGGGAGACGCCGACGCCCCCGATGGTGGCGTTGCCGGCGATCAGCGCCGGGATCTGTTTCGAGCGCGGTCCCCAGATGGTCAGCGCGCCGTTCTCGATCAGCGACCCGGCCGCCAGCGTGGTGATGACGACGACCAGCACGATGTTGGGTCGGCCGATCAGCGGCCGCACGACGCTCGCCTGCAGGATCCAGCCGACGCCGGCCATGACGACGACGGCGATCGGAAAGGCGACCGCCGCCGGCAGGCCGAGTTCGACCAGCTGCCAGGCGATGTAGGCGCCCAGCATCATGAACACGCCATGGCTGAAATTGAACACGCCGATCGTCGTCCAGACCAGAGCCAGCCCGACCGCCATCATGGCGTAGAGCGAGCCCTGGAACAGGCCGCCGAACAGGATTTCCGCCAATGCGCTCATCTTCGGATTTTCCTAATGGCCAAAATACATCGACATGATCTCGCCGTGGTCGAGGCTTTCGCCCGGCTTGATCTCGGTCGCCACCGCGCCATGGTTGACGAGGTAGAGTTGCTGCGTCAGCTCCAGCAGGAATTCGATATCCTGTTCGACGACGATCAGCGGCACGCCGCCGCGCGAAATGTCCATGACGGAGGCGCAGAGTTCGTCCTTGATTTTGGGCGCCAGCCCCAGCGTCGGCTCGTCCAGGATCAGCAGGCGCGGATGGCTCATCAGCGCGGTGCCGATCGACACCATCTGGCGCTCGCCGCCCGACAATGTGCGCACGCGCTGGCGCCAGCGTTCCGCCAGTTTCGGAAACAGCTCGATCACCTTCTCGCGGTTCTCCGCCTCATGCGGCCGGGCCCGCGGCGAATAGGCGCCGAGCGCCATGCAGTCGGCGATCGAGAGATCGGGAAACAGCCGGTTGCCTTGCGGCACATGGATCAGGCCGGCGCCGACGATGGCGCGTGCGCTGCGGCCGGCAATGTCTTGCCCGTCGAACAGGATGCGGCCGCTCTTCGGCTGCAGCAGCCCGGAGACTGCGCGCAGCAGCGTCGTCTTGCCATGGCCGTTGGGGCCGAACAGGCCGACATTGCCGAAACGGCCGGCCTCCAGCGAGATATCGTGCAGCACGGTGACGCGGCCATAGCCGGCGGTGACGCCTTCGACGCTGAGAATGGGGTTCACGCAGCCGATCTCCTCGTGCCGAGATAGGCTTCGATGACGCGCGGGTCGGCGATCACGCCGGCCGGGTCGCCAGCGGCCAGGACGCGGCCATTGTTGAGCACCAGCAGATGTTGCGAAAGGCTCATCAGGAAGGTCAGCACGTGCTCGATCAGAAGGATGGTGATGCCGCGTTCGGCGGTGCGGCGGATCAGGCCGATCGACGTCTCGATCTCGGGCTTGGTCAGGCTCGATGCCGGCTCGTCGAGCAAGAGCATGCGCGGCTGCATGGCGATCGCGGTGGCAAGCATCAGGCATTTGCGCTCGAACACGGACAATTCGCCGGCAAGCCGGCCGAACGACCGAGATCCCAGGCCGACGAACTCGAGCGCCTCGGCGGCGGCATTGCGGGCCGTGGCCGCTGTCTTTTCCTGCTTGCCGTAACTGGCGCCGATCAGCGCGTTCTCGAACACGGTCAGCCCGTCGAAGCTGGTCTCGCGCTGAAACGTGCGGGCGAGGCCGAGGCGCGCGATGGCGTGTCCCGATTTGCCGTTTATGGCAATGCCGTCAAAGCGGATCTGGCCCCGGTCGGGGCCGAACGGTATGCCGGTGATGATGTTGAACAGCGTGCTCTTGCCGCTGCCGTTCGGGCCGGCGATGCCGAAGATCTCGCCGGCCTCGACCTTGAACGACACGCCGTCGACGGCCTTCAGCGAACCGAAGGCCTTCGACACGTCGTCCAGTTCAAGCAGGGCCATTCCCTACTTCATCCAGGGCTGGAGCTTGAAGGCGCCGGTGGCGTATTTCTCCGGCGAGATCAGCGTGCGCTGGCCATCCCAGATCTGGAAGAAGGTGATCGGAATATAGTCGTCGCCCTGCGTGGCAAGGTGGGTGGCGGGATCGAATTTCAGCCGCCCTTCCGCGACCTGCTTGTCGGTCTCCGACAGCGCCTTCATGATCGCCGCATGGTCGGATGCGCCGCCGACCTTCTTGACCGCATCGAAATAGACATTGGTCATTTCGTAGAGGCCGACGCCGTAGGTGCCGCTCTCGACGCCGTATTTTGCCTTGAACTTGGCCGCCACCTCGTCGGCGCGCGGGTTCTTCGGCGTCGTCAGCGCGCCGCCGAGCAGGTTGTAGATGACACCATCCGACTTCTTGCCGGTCAGCTCGACGAATTCCGGAACGCTCGGTGCGTATTGCAGGAAGACGAGGCTCTTGGTCGGCTGCTCGAGGAACTGGTTCAGGAACGACGCCGAATTGCCCGGCAGATAGTCGGTGTTGATGACGACATCGGGAACGTTCTCGCGCACCTTGGCGAGGATCGAACGCCAGTCGGTCACTTCGCCGAACGGCACGATCTCGTCGACGGTGATGGTCCAGCCCTTCTCCTTGAAGGTCTTCTTCATGCCTTCGGAGATGGTCTTCGAATAGGCATTGTCGGACGAGATGATGGCGACCTTCTTGGTCGGCAAGGTGATCTTGCCGTCGGCCGCGAGCTTCTCGACGAACAGGGTGACGTCGGTGTTGTAGGCGTCGAAGGAAGGCGTCAGCGACCAGCAGCACATGTATTTATCGGGGCTCGGCGCGATGATGTCCCTGGTCTGCTGCGAGGTGGCCGCCAGCATGTAGGGCATTTCCGCTTCGGCCATGTTGTCGATCTCGAAATTGGTCAGGCTGGCGTAGCCGGTCAGCATGAAGTGCACGCCCGGATCGCCAAGCAGGCGCTCGACCGCGCTGGTGACGTTGCCGGCGGACTGATCCTTGACGTCGCCGACCACCAGTTCGAACGTATCCCCGGCAACGCCGCCGGCTGCGTTCGCCTCGTCGATGGCCATCTGCACGCCGCGCTGGAATTCCTGGCCGTCCGCCGCGGCAGGGCCGGTCAGCGGCGCAAGCAGGCCGATCTTGACGACGTCGGCAAAGGCGGGGACGGCTGATACGGCAAACATGCCGATCAGCGTCGTGCTCATCAGCATATGGCGGATTCGACTTGCGGCGGATTTGGGCTTCATCGTGCTGTTCCCTGTTTTCCTCCCGTTCATCGGGAGTTGGATAATTGACAATCTACGCATAATTGTTCTTATTTGAAAAGGATTTTTCAACGCAACCTGGCCGGGAAGATGGTTCCCGCAAAGGTATGGAAGCCGTGGCGCTTTGCTGCGCAACCGTATTAAAACAGGGCAATTCCCCCGACGGAGCTGACAATGGCGATCTCGCAGAAGACCCTTGAAACCAGCCACGGCAAGATCGCGGTTCGCCAGACCAGTGGCGAAGGCGCCGCTGTCATGCTGATCCACGGCAATTCATCTTCCAGCGCCGTTTTCCGCAACCAGTTGGACAGCCCGTTGGGCGAGCGCTACCACCTCATCGCTCCCGACTTGCCCGGCCATGGAGCGTCCGCCGATGCGATCGATCCGGAGCGTTCCTACAGCATGGAAGGCTATGCCGATGCCATGACCGAAGTGCTCGGGCTGCTCGGCGTCGACAAGGCCATCGTCTTCGGCTGGTCGCTCGGCGGCCATATCGGGCTTGAGATGATCGACCGCTTTCCCGGCCTGCTTGGCCTGATGATCACCGGCACGCCGCCCGTCTCGCCCGAGCAGGTCGGCAACGGCTTCAAGCCGAGCCCGCATATGCACCTTGCTGGGCAGGAAACTTTCACTGACGCGGATGTCGAGGCCTATGCGCGCAGCACCTGCGGCGAGCCGTTCGAGCCGTTTCTCATCGACACGGTGGCGCGCACCGATGGAAGGGCGCGGCGCCTGATGTTCGAAAAGTTCGCGGCCGGCACCGGGCGGAACCAGCGCGAGATCGTGGCCGGCAAGACGCCGCCGATCGCCGTTCTGAACGGCATCGACGAGCCATTCGTCAACACCGATTTCGTCTCCGCTGTGAAATTCTCCAATCTATGGGAAGGCAAGGCCCATCTGCTCGACAAATCCGGCCACGCGCCGTTCTGGGATGCGCCGGATCGTTTTGATCCGATCTTCGCCCGCTTCCTGGCAAGCTTCGACTAGGGATAGACATCAAGCTCCTCGTCCAAGCACGATCTTCGGTCGCCCGTGCAGTTCTCACCAAGCCTATGTCAGCGCACGCGGTTGGCCGCAATCGACTGTCCGACGCAAGCACAGTAGAGTTCCGCAAGTTGCATCTGGTTCATCTGTCGTAGTTTTTCGGCGGGATGGGCGTCCGCGAGCCATTCCTGCAATTTTTTCGGATCGGACTTGCGATAGACAGAAAACATAAAATCGAACGCATCAAAAGGATGGATCATTTCATCGGGACCGTCGACGTCAAAGCCTCGAAATAAAGCAGCCATCGGGTCGTCATCGAAGTACTGTTGAACGGGTACCGTTTGATGCATTGCGCAGAACAATTGATAGGCCTCTATGTGCTTCATGCGAGCGCGCTGCATGTAGTATAGGTGCCCCATCCTCTCGGGTGGAAAGTCTGCCATACGAAAACCCATTGCTCCGCTCTCATAGCCTTTTGTTGGTGGGTTTGGTTGAGTCAAAAATGGCCGATTGGTGACAAATAGATACGTGGGATCAGGGCGCGTGCCATCCTTTAAGAACATATCGCGTTCGGCCTGCTGAATTTGACTACTGAAATAAGGCGCCCACTCAGGCCCTTTATCCGTGGGTAATATCTGCCTATTGATCTCCAAGAAAACCATTCGTGTATGGTCGGCCTGTTTAGATAAGGCGTCGAAGAGCTTTCCTCTGAAGTTCGGCGGAGAAGCAGATGCCCCGGACCTCGCCGAGAGGGAGGTAACCGCCTTGGCTTCAACTGAGAATTTTGCTCCAGTTCCAATATTGGTGGCCGTAAACTCGCAATGGGTACGACGCTTATCGCTTTCGTCTTCGAAATCCAAACGGAAACCAGCTCGGGACAGGAGTCCCGCTACGTGAATTTCGTAAAGTGCTCCCTCGTACTCGACTGCAGATTTTAGCCTTTCAAGGAGGACCTTTGGGATGGTCTGGTTATGGGCGCAAAGGTAGAGATCGTTAGCAAGCGTGGTGAACGCGTTTAAACTCCCTGTGGCTGGCGTAGAAAACATACCATCCGTGTTGATGGCGCCGGCCTGGGCCGATCGAAGTTCCATAAATTGCCTATAGACCGGATGTGTTTCCTGAGTTGGTAGGGCTTTCTGCCTGTCACCCCATTCTCGACCGAAGCAGTGTTGAAGGAAAAACAGCAGAAAATCTGCGAAGTTACGCCATTTCTCAGAAGAGAATACCTCAGTCCCGACTCGCACATGGCGAAGTCCGTCCCTCGTCCAAGTTTCCATGCATTTTCCGTAGCCATATTCCCTGCGCCGTCCGTTCAGAATTGCCGATTGAATATCCTTGTTGTTGACGATTCTTTCAAGCGACCGTCGCCTCGGCGACAATAGATCGATATATTCAAGATAGTGACCATGGCACGCGTTGTAGTGCCGTCGGGACCCGCACGGGCAAATTGGCTCTTCGGTTTCACTCATAGGGGGTCGGGCGCTAGCTGATTGCTGCTTTCGGTAGGAAGTTCCAGTGCAATTTAAGGTCTTAAGGTCCTAAATGCACCGAGACCGGGGGCCGGAAGAACTATGGGAGGTCGCACCGCCGAGACCCAGTCCCAGCAATCCGCCGAGACTCGCGTTGGTTCGAAAATGGAGCGGTCTTACGTTGTCGAGATCGTCGGTGCCACCCAAGGCCACAGCCTTGATGGGATCCTTCTCCCAGCCATGTGGGGAGGTACGATCGCCATATTCAGAGAAGCGGATCAAGTTGCCGAACTCGTCTTGCCGCCATTCGACCGGATCAAGGCCAAGGACAGTTATGGCTTTTCTCCAAATCAACAGCGTTGTCAGTTCTTCAAACAAATCAGCCATGGGTGCGCACCCTTTCGATGACTCAACCTTGCAGAAGGGACTATCCTAAGTGGAGCGAGGAGTCCAGATGCGAGCTATATATTGTTGAAACTGTCGAACATTGGTAGAACATTACTAGATATAGGGAGATGCCTCATCATGAACAGGTCAGGCCACCGACACCTCTGACGGAACGATTGCCGCTCTGGAGCCAGGCGCTTGCAACGACGCGTGACAATCACGCGCATCTATCGTATATTGACATAAACATATCCTTATGTGACATGAACAGACTTGTCGCCAAAGGGATAAGAAATGTCGCAGAATTCTGCCTCGCTGGACGCATTGTTCGGCCCCGTCGCGGCAAAACCCGACGGTTCGGAAGTGCTTGCTGCGCTGACGGCGGCGGCGCGCGAACGCATTCTCATCCTCGATGGCGCCATGGGCACACAGATCCAGGGCCTCGGCTTTGACGAGGACCAGTTTCGCGGCGAGGCCTTCGCCGGCTGCGCCTGCCACCAGCAAGGCAACAACGATCTTCTGATCCTGACGCAGCCCGGGGCGATCGAGGAGATCCACTATCAATACGCCATCGCGGGCGCCGACATCCTCGAAACCAACACTTTCTCCTCGACCTCGATCGCACAGGCCGACTACGGCATGGAAGATGCCGTCTACGCGCTGAACCGCGATGGCGCGCGGCTGGTCAGGCGCGCGGCGGTGAGGGCCGAGCAGGAAGATGGCAAGCGCCGTTTTGTCGCCGGCGCGCTCGGGCCGACCAACCGCACCGCTTCGATGTCGCCCGACGTCAACAACCCCGGCTATCGCGCCGTGACCTTCGACGATCTGCGCCTCGCCTATGGCGAGCAGCTGCGCGGGTTGATCGATGGCAGCGCCGACATCATCCTGATCGAGACCATCTTCGACACGCTGAACGCCAAGGCGGCGATCTTCGCAGCGGAAGAGATCTTCATCGAGAAGGGCGTGCGCCTGCCGGTGATGATTTCGGGCACCATCACGGACCTCTCCGGCCGCACGCTGTCGGGCCAGACGCCGACGGCCTTCTGGCATTCGGTGCGCCACGCCAGCCCGTTCACCATCGGCCTCAATTGCGCGCTCGGCGCCAATGCGATGCGGGCGCATCTGGCCGAAATATCAGGCGTCGCCAACACCTTCACCTGCGCCTATCCGAATGCCGGCCTGCCCAACGAATTCGGTAGGTATGACGAGAGCCCGGAATTCATGGCCGCGCAGATCGAGGATTTTGCCCGCGAGGGACTAGTCAACGTTGTCGGTGGCTGCTGCGGTTCGACGCCGGAGCACATCCGCGCCATCGCAGAGGCGGTGCGGAAGTATCCGCCGCGCGCCATTCCTGACATCACGCCGAAGATGCGCCTGTCCGGGCTGGAGCCGTTCACGCTCACCGAGGAGATCCCCTTCGTCAATGTCGGCGAGCGAACCAATGTCACGGGGTCGGCCAAGTTCCGAAAACTGATCACGGCGGGAGACTATGTCGCCGCGCTCGACGTCGCCCGCGACCAGGTCGCCAACGGCGCGCAGATCATCGACATCAACATGGACGAGGGTCTGATCGATTCGAAGAAGGCCATGGTCGAATATCTCAACCTGATCGCAGCCGAGCCGGACATCGCCCGCGTTCCTGTCATGGTCGACAGTTCGAAATGGGAGATCATCGAAGCCGGCTTGAAATGCGTGCAGGGCAAGCCGCTGGTCAACTCCATCTCGATGAAGGAGGGCGAAGAGGCCTTCCTGCATCATGCCAGGCTGGTCCGCGCCTATGGCGCGGCGGTGGTCGTCATGGCCTTCGACGAGGACGGCCAAGCCGACACCAAGGCGCGCAAGGTCGAGATCTGCACCCGCGCCTACAAGCTCCTGACCGAGCAGGCCGGCTTCCCGCCCGAGGACATCGTCTTCGATCCCAATGTCTTCGCCATTGCCACCGGCATCGAGGAGCACGACAATTACGGTGTCGACTTCATCGAGGCGGCCGGCGAGATCACCGCGACGCTGCCGCATGCTCATATCTCCGGCGGCGTGTCGAACCTGTCCTTCTCGTTCCGCGGCAACGAGCCGGTGCGCGAGGCCATGCATGCCGTGTTCCTCTACCATGCCATCCAGCGCGGCATGGACATGGGCATCGTCAATGCCGGTCAGCTTGCCGTCTACGATACGATCGAGCCTGATCTGCGCGAGGCCTGCGAGGATGTCGTGCTCAACCGCGCGCCCAGGGCCGGCGGCACCGCCACCGAACGCATGCTGGAGATCGCCGAACGCTTCAAAGGCACGGCCGGGAAGGAAGCGCAGGAGCGCGATCTCGCCTGGCGCGAATGGACTGTCGAACAGCGGATCAGCCATGCACTGGTCAACGGCATCACCGAATTCATCGACGCCGACACCGAGGAAGCGCGGCTTGCCGCCGAGCGGCCGCTGCATGTCATCGAAGGCCCGCTGATGGCCGGCATGAACGTCGTCGGCGACCTGTTCGGCGCGGGCAAGATGTTCCTGCCGCAAGTGGTGAAATCGGCGCGGGTGATGAAGCAGGCCGTCGCCGGACTGCTGCCGCATATGGAGGCCGAGAAGCTGGCCAACGCCGCCAACGGCATCGACAATGGCGAACGCCAGACAGCGGGCAAGATCCTGATGGCGACGGTCAAGGGCGATGTCCATGACATCGGCAAGAACATCGTCGGCGTCGTGCTCGCCTGCAACAACTACGAGATCGTCGATCTCGGCGTCATGGTGCCGGCAGCGAAAATCCTGCAGACGGCGCGCGACCAAAATGTCGACATCATCGGCCTGTCCGGCCTGATCACGCCATCCCTCGATGAAATGGTGCATATGGCCGCCGAGATGGAGCGCGAAGGCTTCGACATTCCGCTGCTGATCGGCGGCGCAACGACCAGCCGCGTGCACACGGCGGTGAAGATCCACCCGCGCTACTCCAAGGGCCAGACGGTCTACGTCACCGACGCCAGCCGGGCGGTCGGCGTCGTGTCGTCCTTGCTGTCGAACGAGACCAAGGGCGGCTATGTCGACACGGTGCGCACCGAATACAAGAAGGTCGCCGATGCGCATGCCCGCTCCGAAGCCGACAAGCAACGGCTGCCGCTGGCCAAGGCGAGGGCCAATGCGCACCGGATCGACTGGTCTGCCTACGAGCCGCCGAAGCCGTCCTTTACCGGCGTCAAGGTATTCGAGAACTGGGATCTCACCGAACTCGCGCGCTACATCGATTGGACGCCGTTCTTCCAGACTTGGGAGCTGAAGGGCCGTTATCCCAAAATTCTCGAAGACGAGGCGCAAGGCGCCGCCGCCCGCCAGCTGTTCGAGGATGCGCAGGCGATGCTGAAGAGGATCATCGCCGAGAAATGGTTCGCGCCTCGCGGCGTCATCGGTTTCTGGCCGGCCAATGCCGTCGGCGACGACATCAGGCTGTTCACGAACGAAAAGCGGTCGCAGGAACTGGCGGCCTTCTTCACCTTGCGCCAACAGCTGACCAAGCGCGATGGCAGGGCCAATGTCGCGCTGGCGGATTTCGTCGCGCCAGCGGAGTGCGGCAAGCCGGATTACATCGGCGGCTTTATCGTTACCGCCGGCATCGAGGAGGTGGCTATCGCCGAACGGTTCGAGCGGGCGAATGATGATTATTCGTCGATCATGGTCAAGGCGCTGGCAGACCGCTTCGCCGAAGCCTTTGCCGAGCGGATGCATGAGAAGGTGCGCAAGGAGTTCTGGGGCTATGCTTCAGATGAAGCGCTGGCACCGGACGAGCTGATCGGCGAACCCTATCGCGGCATCCGTCCGGCGCCCGGCTATCCGGCGCAGCCCGATCACACCGAGAAGGCGACTTTGTTCCGGCTGCTCGACGGCGAAGGCAATGCCGGCGTGAGCCTGACCGAAAGCTATGCGATGTGGCCGGGTTCCTCGGTATCAGGCATCTATCTGGCGCATCCCGAAAGCTATTATTTCGGCGTCGCCAAGGTCGAACGCGACCAGGTCGAGGATTATGCACGCCGGAAGGCGATGCCGTTGGCAGAGGTCGAGCGCTGGCTCGGCCCCATCCTCAACTACGTGCCGGCACATTATGCCGAGGCGGCTGAATAGCGGCGCCATGCGTTCAACAGAATTTGCGCTGGTTGCCGGCTTGTGATCCGTGGTGCGGCGGTTACACCTGCGCGGGCAGCCGTCTTTACAGTTGGAGCGCCGAATGACCTTACTCACACGCCGCAGGCTTTTGAAGACGGCTGCGGTTGCCGGCGCGGGCGGGATCGGGCTTTCGGCGATGGGCCGGCTTGGTGGCTGGGCCGCCGCGACGCCTGAGCCGGTGGTTTTGCAGACGGCAAAGATCCAGGCGAAGCTGATGGATGTCAGCCAAACCAGGGATGTGCTGACCTATGGCAACGCCGGGATGCCGCCCGTGCTCAGAATGAAAAAGGGCGAGCCCTTCGCTGCCCGCCTGGTCAACGCGATCGACGATCCGACGACGATCCACTGGCACGGCATTCGCGTTCCAAACAAGATGGACGGCGTGCCGTTTCTGGTCCAGCCCTACGTCTACACCGGCGATCATTTCGACTACGCCTTCACGCCGCCCGATGCCGGCACCTTCTGGTACCACCCGCATTGCAACACGCTGGAGCAGATGGGCCATGGCCTGACCGGCGTGATCGTGGTCGAGAATCCCAACGATCCGAAATTCGATGCCGAAATCGTCCTCAATTTGCGCGACTGGCGCCTCGGTGACGACGGCCAGTTCATCGACCAGTTCCGGCCGCGCGATGCCGCGAGAACCGGCACTTACGGCACGGTACGCACCGCCAATTGGCTCGATCAGCCGCAATATGATGCGCCGGCCGGCGGACTTGCGCGGCTGCGCGTCGCCATCACCGACGTGACGCGCATCTACGCTCTTCGCGTCGACGGTGCGGAGGCGAGTGTCATGGCGCTCGACGGCAATCCGGTGCCTGAGCGTTTTTCGCCCGACGCCTTGCTGCTTGGACCCGGCCAGCGCATGGAACTGGCCATACGCATGCCCGACGAGGAAGGCGCGATGGTCAGCTTGAGGGACGTCAGGGGCACCAAGCCAAAAATCCTGGCAACCCTGCGCGCGACAGGAAAATCCCTCAAACGGGACATTCGCGATGTTGCTCCGCTGGAGCTCAATCCGGTGGCGGAAGTGGATCTCGCCAGTGCCAGGCATATTTCCCTGGCACTAAGCGCCACGGCGGAAAACGTCCCGAGCGATGGCATCTGCGGTTCGCTTGGCTATAGTTTCTGGGCTCTCAACAAAGTGCCGTGGCCTGGCGACACCAAGGATCCGACCGCGCCGCTGGCCGAATTGAAGCTTGGCCAAAGCTACGTCATCGACATGGAGAACCTGACGCCGCAATCCCATCCGATGCATCTGCACGGTATGAGCTTCAAAGTGCTGTCATCCTCGACGCGCCAGGTTCAGCCTGTGATTTCCGACACCTATCTCATCCAGCCCAACGAGAAGGTTCAGCTCGGCTTCGTCGCCGACAATCCCGGCGATTGGCTGCTGCACTGCCACATCATCGAGCACCAGAAATCGGGAATGACGAGCTATGTCAGGGTGGTGTGAAGCCGCGTCAGCCCGCGCGTAGCGTCTGTGCCGTCATTTGCGCAACTGCGCCTCGATCTCGTCGAGCACCTTGTCCTTGCCGATGCCGGTGAGGAAGGCGAGGCCCTTGATCACCGGCTTGGTGACCGAAGCGGAGATCGGGGTGGTTGCGACGATGAAGTCGACATTGTCGGCCAGTCCGGGCACTTCGGTGGCCTTCGCCTGCTGGGCATTGAAGGTGAGGCCGCGTTTCTTCATTTCCTCGGTGACGGCGACATTGACCGCGGTCGAGGTGGCGATGCCCGTGCCGCAGGCAAAGAGAATGGTTTTCTGTCTCGACATCTCTGCTTCTCCTTGTTTCAGCCGAGTACGGCTCGCACGTCTTCGAGGGTTCTGGCCGACCTCAAATCATCCAAGGCTTGCGGGTTCTGGATGGTGGCCATGACGGCCTGCAGCGCCTCAATCTGCTTGTCCTTGTCGTTGATGGCAAGCAGGAAGACGAAGCCGACCGGCAGCATCTCGTCGGGATCCTCCATGTTGGCGAAGGTCACTGGTTGCTTCAATGTGCCCATCGCGATGCCAGGCTTCAGCACATGCTCCGGATCGGTGTGCGGCACCGCGACATTATCGGAGCGTTCCAGCGGCAGTCCGGTCGGGATGGTCAATTCGCGGCGCACGACCGCGTCGGCATAGCTGTTTTTGACATAGCCAAGTCTCTCCAGCCGGCCCGCCAGGATGCGGATGATCTCCTCATTGGTCGAGGCATCGGATCCGAGCACGATCGCGTCAGGGTCCAGAAGCTGCATGAGTCCGTCGGACATTCTTTGCTCCGTCTATGAAATCGTGCGCCCCGGGAAGGGCGCACGATCGGTTTAAAGGGTGGACGCTATCAGGTTCAGGCCGTCTCTTCGGCCGGCTCGTCCTCGGCGCCCGCGGCCCGCTCCCAGCCGAGCGGATTGCGGCGGTAGAGGACAAACAATGCCGCGATGACCACCGCGATCACGATGATGCCGACAAGCCCCATCCCTTGGATAGCCTCGATGACCACGTAAGGCACCCACAGGAAGCCGTCGACCACCGAGGTGATCTGCAGCGCATCCGCCGGCAGCTTGAAGCCCGACGAGACTGCTGCGCTGGTGAACAGCGGCGCCAGCGCGTTGGCGACGTAGAAGCCGATGGCCAGCGTCACCGTGCCGATCACCACCATGCGGAACACGTTGCCTTTGACCAGCGGCGCGGTCATGGCGACGATGAAGGGGATGACCGCGAGGTCGGCGAACAGGATGACGCGGTTGCCCGGCAGGATGATGGACAGAATGATCGCGATCGGCACCAGGATCAGCGACGACGAGATCGCGGCCGGATGGCCGATCAGGATCGCCGAATCGAGACCAACGAGAAGCTCTCGGTCACCGGTGCGTTTGCGCACGAACGCCTGTGCGGCATCGGAGACGGGGATCAGCCCCTCCATCAGGATCTTGACCATGCGCGGCAGCAGCAGCATCACCGCGGCCAACGTCATGCCGGTGCCCAGGACCTTGGCCAGCACCACGCTGAGATCACCCGCATTGTAGAACGCGATCGCACCAAGCACGAGGCCGATGATGAGGCCCATCACGACAGGTTCGCCGAACACGCCGAACCTGCGCTCGATGGTGTCCGTGTTGATGTTGATGCGGTTGATCCCGGGAATGCGGTCCATGATCCAGTTGAGCACAATGGCGATCGGCAGGATCTGCGCCGAGGCGAGATGCGGCACGGAAATGCCGGGCACGCCGTAGAACTGCTGTACCGCGCGCGCCGACCAGTCGGCGAACAGCAGCGAGAGTGCTGCGACAAGTGCTGCGACCGCGATGCCATAGGCCAGATTGTCGGTTGCGGCGACCACCAGCGAGCCGACAAAGGCGAAGTGCCAGAAATTCCAGACATCGACATTGAGCGTGCGCGTCATGCGTGTCAGCAACAGCACGATGTTGACGAGGATGCCGACCGGAATGACCCAAAGGCCGACCGACGAGCCGAAGGCGATCGCGGCCGCGGAGGGCCAGCCGACATCGATGATGTCGCGATGAATACCGGTGTTGGTGACGATGGCCTTGGCGACGTCGCCAATCGACGTGAACATGAGGCCAAGCACCAGATTGATGCCGATGAAGGCGACGCCGATGGTGACGGCGGCGCGAAAAGCCTTGCTGACCTTGGCGCCCAGAACCACGGCGATGATGAAAATGACAATTGGCAGCAGGATCGTCGGGCCAAGCGTATCGATGGCCCCTTTTAGGCCCGCGAGAACAGTATCCATTTTTCCTCCCCTGGAGCCGCGAGCCTTCGCTCGACGCCTCGCAATGATGCTCCATCCAGCCTTTGACGCTCTGGCGCAAAGACACTCCCCAATTTGCCCCAGAGGCGAATGCTTTCCGACTGTCGCGTCGGTGAACATTTGCCTTTGTTGACAAACGAATGTTTTATTGGGGTTGTCCGCTGCATTGTCAATTGGTTGCGCTTCGGCCAATCGAGCCTCGGCGGACGCCCATTCCGAGACGATTTCGTGGGAAATTTCCGGTCGCGACCGGGTTTCGTTGGCAAATAGAACCCGTTCCCTGCTATCCGACCCCAAATCACGAAGCTGTGGACATTCCTGCATGACCAACGTCGCCCTGACCGGCCTTGCCCGCGATCTCGCCAGGCGTGCCGCCGAGGGCCGCCCGGTGCGCATTGGCGTCATCGGCTCGGGCGAAATGGGCACCGATCTGGTCACCCAAGGCATGCTGATGCCAGGCATTTCGATCTGCGCCGTCTCGACGCGCCGCCCGCACACCGCGCGCGATGCCATCCGTATCGCCTATGGCGACGAAGCCATGGCCGTCGAAGCCGACACCGCGTCGAAAGTCACCGGAGCCATCGAGAGCGGCAAGATCGCCATCACTTCGAACGAGATGCTGGTCACCAATCCGTTGATCGACGTCATCATCGACGCCACCGGCAAGCCGGGTGTCGCCGCCGACTTCGACCTCATGGCGATGGAGCACGGCAAGCATCTTGTGATGATGAATGTCGAGGCCGACGTCACCATCGGCTGCTATCTGAAACAGCAGGCCGACCGGCTTGGCGTCGTCTATTCGGTGGGTGCCGGCGATGAGCCGTCGAGCTGCATGGAACTGATCGAATTCGCGTCGGCGCTCGGGCTGACCATCGTCTCGGCCGGCAAGGGCAAGAACAACCCGCTCAACCACGATGCCGTACCGGACGACTATCGCGCCGAAGCCATCCGCCGCAACATGAACCCGCGCATGCTCGTCGAGTTCGTCGACGGTTCCAAGACCATGGTCGAGATGTGCGCCATCGCCAACGCCACCGGGCTGGTGCCCGATGTGCCCGGCATGCACGGCCCCAAGGCCGATCGCGACGACCTCGCCAAGGTGCTGATCCCGCGCGAGGACGGCGGTCTGCTGTTGAAGAAAGGCGTCGTCGACTACACGGTCGGCAAGGGCGTCGCGCCTGGCGTGTTCGTCATCGTCGAGGCGACGCATCCGCGCATCATCGAGCGCATGGACGATCTGCATATCGGCCACGGCCCCTACTACAGCCTGTTTAGGCCCTATCATCTGACCTCACTGGAGGTGCCGCTGACCGCCGCCCGCATCATGCTTTTCGGCAAACCCGACATGGTGCCGCTGCCGCGGCCCGTTGCCGAAGTCTGCGCCGTCGCCAAGCGCGACCTTGCCGCCGGCGAGACCTTCGATGCGATCGGCGAGACCTGTTACCGCTCCTGGACGATGACCGTCGGCGAAGCCCGTGCCCAGCGCGCCGTGCCGGTCGGCCTGCTCGAGGGCGGCAAGGTGCTGAAACCGGTCAGGAAGGGTGAGTTGCTGACGTCAGACAATGCGGCGCCCGACCAGACGACAAGGCTGTTCGCCTTGCGCCAGCTTCAGGACGAGATGCTCTACGGGGCCTGAAAGGACCACGCTGGCGCTGCTACGACAAATGATAGATTGTGGGGCAAATGTCGCCAAGGTCGGTCACATGAACCTTCGAATCAGGAATCCGCTTGCCCGCGAACTGGCTCGCCAGCTTGCCGCCAAGCGCAAGGTTTCCATGACCAGAGCGGTTATCGAAGCGCTTGAAAGTGAACTGAAGCGGGAAAACGCCCGTATGCCTCTGGCGGAACGGCTGGCTGCAATCGCCGATGATTTGAGGTCCAAAGCGGGCAAGGCTGGCCGGGTCGTGAGCAAGAATGAGATCGATGCCATGTGGGGTGGCGGCCAGAATGACGCCTGACAGGTGCACAGGGGTTGTCACGTTGGAAGGCCTGCTGGCAGCTCGGATTTCGTCGTTCGTTTCGATGGATCATCGTAGACATTCGGGATTGACCGGAGCCTTCCCAACTTCGTCATCCACGGGCGGAGCAGGAGCGAAGCGACGTCGCGGAGACCCGAGGATCCATGCCGTGATCTTGGTCGAGGAATGCAGCGGAGCAGAATTCTGCACCGCAGCAGCGCTTTGAAGTCGCGGCATGGATCCTGGGGTCTGCGCCGCGTCGCTGCGCTCCTTGCTTCGCCCCAGGATGACGAAGCGATGTGCATTTCCGCCAAGCCATCAACGCAAGCACGTCCGACCCATCAAAACTTCGGCAGGGGAGGAGCTGGCTGCTTACTTCCCCAGTTCGACCGACCGCAGCCGCGCAGCCTCCACCGCCTCTGTGAGAAGGCGCGTCAGCCGGTCCTCGCCCATCAGCACGTCTAGCGCCGCGGCCGTCGTGCCGTTGGGGCTGGTGACCTGCTGGCGCAGCACGCCCGGTTCCTCGCCGCTTTCGGCGGCGAGCGAGGCGGCGCCATAGACTGTCTGCATGGCGAGCAGCTTGGCGGTCGCCGTTGGCAGCCCGGCCTTCTCGGCGGCCACGGTCAGCGCTTCGATGAAATGGAAGATGTAGGCCGGCCCAGATCCGGAGACGGCGGTCACCGCATCCATCAGGCCCTCGTCGTCGATCGTGGTCACTTCGCCGCTCGCCGACAAAAGGTCGGCGACGAAACGCTTGGTGTCTTCGGAAACCAGCCTGTTGGAGAACACCACCATCATGCCCTTGCCGATTGCTGCCGGCGTGTTGGGCATGCAGCGCACGATCGGCGCGCGGTTGCCGAGGATTTCCTCGAAGGTGCTGGCCGGCGTGCCGGCGGCGATGCTGACGAAGGTGGTGCGGCCATCGCCGAAACGCTTGTAGGCGGAGGTGACATCGCGGATCACCTGCGGCTTCACCGCGATGACGACGAGATCGGGCACGGCATCGGCCGGGATGCTGCCGGCATCGGCTGATGTCGCGCAGCCCAGCGTGGCCGCGCGATTGCGCAGATCGGCATTGGGCTCGACCACGAAAACCGCCGATGGCGCAAGCTTACCGGATTTCAGCCAGCCTGAGAGCATGGCGTAACCCATATTGCCGCAGCCGGCGAGAACAAGCCTGATCGTCATCAAAAGCCCTCCGAAGGAAGGCTTTCACATAGACGCTAGCGCTTCCCTGGGGAAGCCCTGTCAGGATCGCGAGCCGCGATCGGGATCGCGCACTGCCATCGGCCGCAGCGAGACTTGCCTGAGGCCAAATACGCCGAGCACGAAGAACAGCCAGACCGGGTCGCCGCGATGGAAGAAGAAGCTTTCGAGAAAAGCGTTCAGCGCCGTGAACAGCACCACCATCATGAAGAAGTCACCGAGAAAAATGTTTTCCCTGCGCAACGGAATGCGCATGTAGTCGCGCAGCGGCGCGATGAGGAAAGTGTAGACCGCCACGCAGAGTGCCGGAATGCCCATCAAAACGGCGATGTCGAGATAGCCGTCATGGCCGTGCACGATGGTCCTGATGTCCCACGGCCGGTCGAAGGGCTGGTCCTGGTTGAGCAGCAAGGGCGTGCCCCAGAAGCTCTCATAGCCGTAACCGGTCCATGGCTTCTTCGCGAGCATGCTGCCGGCGAACTCCCACAGCGTCGTGCGGCCCGTATAGGTCATGTCCGGGAAATAGATCGCCGCGAGATGTTTTATCGGCGGCAGGAATACGATGCCCAGCGTGCCGACCGCTGTCGCGACGATCGCCAGCGCAAACAGGATTGGCGTGCCGAGCCGCATGCCGATCAGGCTCGGGAACATCACGATCAGGATCGAGAACGGCACCAGGCCGGCGGTCGTCTTGGAGCCGGTGTGCAGCATGAAGATCATCGCTGCGAAGAAGATCCCGGCGCCCCAATAGCGCTGTCCGCGCCGGTAGAGATAGAGGCCTGCGAAGCTGAGGCAGGCCATGATCGGCCCGGCGATGTTCTTGTGGGTGAACACGCCGCGCCACAGGCCGGCATGCTCAGGCTCCTGCGAGTCGGCTGTGTGCATCGCCTCGTGCGGAAAAACGATGAGGCCGAGATAGGAAAGGCCCATGACCACGACGGCGGTGAAGATGATCACCTTCGAGAAGGCTTCGGCGTCGCGAGGCAGCACCAGGATCGTCGCCATCGTCAGGATGCCGATCAGGGTGAAGGAGGCGGCGCGCATGGCCGAAGGCGGATCGGTCGACAGGATCACCGAGAGGAAAAAGAAGCCCAGCATCAGCATCCAGGACGGGCTGAGCAGCGAGCGCACCACACGCGGATCGGCAAAGGCCATCAGCGAGAAGATCGACATGGCGCCGAGCGAACCGAAGCCAAGCTGGTTGACGATGTCGCCGCCTTGACCGGCGAGTTCTGCGCCGCCCGGCTGGAACGGCCGGAAGGACACCATGATGACGGTGAACAGCAGCGCGGCAATGGCGGTCGCCACGCCTTCGCGCGTGAACGCGGCGCTGAGCGGCGCGCGCTCAGTTTTTCTCAGGCTGGCGGTATTGCTCATTGGCATATCCGAATTCGGCCAGCACGCGGCCCAGCGCCACATGGATGGGGTAGATGGCGATATCAGGCGATCCGGTCCGCGCCAGCCGGATCAGGCCGCGAAACGGCGAGGCGGCAAGCAGTGCCAGGCTCTTCAGCAACACTTTGGCGCCGGCCATTGGCGTGCCGGCGCGCTTCTTCTTTTCGACCAGTGTCGAGATGACACCGTTGCGCAGGCTGCGAGCCCGGATCCAGTCGGCTTCGATACGCCGGGCCGGGACGGTTTCATGCACCTTGGCCTCGGCGCACCAGCCCAGCACAAAGCCCTTTTGCGCCGACCGGCTGAGAAAGTCGGAATCGCCGCCGCCCATGAAGTTGAATCTGAGATCGAGAAAGGGTGGACCCATGGCGATCAGCACGTTGCGCCCGACCAGAAGATTGCCGGACGAATAGAGCGCCGGCACCCGCCCGGTTGCCCGATAAGGCGGCGCGAACACCGGATGCTCGGCCCATCGCGCATGGGCGGGGTCGGCAAACACGGGCACCTGCGGGCCGCCGACAATATCGGCACTGAGCGTTTCGGCAGCCCGGCACATCCGTTCCAGCCACTGCGGATCGGCGATCTCGTCATCGTCGATGACCAGCAGATGCCTGAAGTTCGGGAATTGCAGGATGGCCGTCTGCCAGCCGGCATTGTAGGCGCTGCAATTGCCGCGCTCATGCGCGATGATGACCAGGCCCGACATTTCGCCCCGCTCGAACAGCGGCAGCGCTGCCTTGGCGCCGGCCCGCGCCCCGGCTTCGTTCTCCATGACGATCACGGCAAAGCGCCTGCCGGTTTGCTGCGCGCGCAGCGACGCCAGCGTTTCCAGTACCTGCTCGGGACGCTTGAAGGTCGGCAAGGTGACGACGGCTTCGACGGCCTCGACGTCAAGCCGCGGCGTGCGTCCCGCGACCGATACCGAACCGTCCGATGGCAAAGGGATCATCCGTGTCCAGCCACATGGTGAGTTGGGCTCTGGTAGCACCACGGTTGATAAGGTTTCGTTAATCACCTTGCACGGAGAACGCCTGCAAGCAGAGGCTTTCGGCCGTCGAATGTGCTCGCTTAATCAAGGGTTCACCGCGCTTTGCTACCGGCTACACCACTGGATAGGTGAGATGCATCTACTGTTCGCCACATCGATCGTGCCCGACGGTGCTCTCGCCTCGGGCTACGAGATCGCAAACGCTGCGATCATCGCCGCCCTGCGGCGCGCTGGCGTGCGCGTAACCGTCATTGGTTTCACCTGGCCGGGGAAACCCGCGGCCGACCCCGAAAACACCGTGGTGCTGGGTGCCATCGACGTGCGCACGGACAATGCCTCCGCGCGGCAGAAGCTGGCCTGGGTCGGCAAGGCGCTGCTTTCGGGCCTCACCTTCGCATCGGTCAAGCTGCGCGTCGTGTCCGACAGCGATGTTCTCGCTGCCATCGAGCAAGCTGGACCGGTTGACGGCTACGTGCTGAATTCCGTGCAGTTCGCCGGCGCCTTCGAAAAGCTGTTCACCGAGCGGCCTTCGATCTTCGTTGCCCATAATGTCGAGCATCTTTCGGCGCGGGAGAATGCCGCTGCCGCCGACAGCCTCTTCCAGCGCCTGCTGTTCCGCCGCGAGGCGAGGTTGCTCAAGGCCGTCGAAGAGCGTCTCTGCCGCCGGGCGCGCTTCGTCTTCACCCTGGCCGAGGAAGACCGCGCCGCACTCGGTGTCGCCTCCGACAACCGCTCGGCGGTGCTGCCGCTGGTGACCGGTGCCCAGGCGCCAACCCTGAAAGGCCCTCGCCGCATCGACTGCGACGCCGCCCTGATCGGCACCTGGACCTGGCAGCCGAACCGCATCGGCCTCGACTGGTTCCTGAGCAACGTCGTGCCGCATCTGCGGCCCGATTTCCGCATCCGCATCGCAGGCCACATGCCTTCGGGCGTCGCCTCGAAGCATCCGGGTGTCGAACTTGTCGGCCGCGTGCCCGACGCGCAGGCTTTCGTGCGCGGTGCTGCCGTCATTCCGCTGATCAGCACCGCGGGCAGCGGCGTCCAGTTGAAGACCATCGAAACGTTCGAACTCGGCCTGCCTTCGGTCGCCACCAGCCGTTCGCTGCGCGGCATCGACCACCGTCCGGCCAACTGCGTCGTCACCGACGATCCTGTCGTCTTCGCCAGGGCTCTCGAGGCTGCGGCGGCAGACATCCGCGACGTTGACGGCAGCGCGTTCCGGGGCTCGCAGGTCAAGGCGCTCGACGCTGCCATCCGGCTCGGCCTCGAAAAGCTCGCACCCGTCAGGCAGGAGGCGTTTGCGTGAACATGCATTCCGCCGGCGCTGCGTTCGGGCTCGACAAGCTGATGACGATCCTTGGCATCCCGGTGGTTGCGGTCCGCTGGAACGATGCCATCGCCCTGCTGAACCGGTTGATTGCCGAGCGGCGCTTCACCAAGGTCAGTTTCCTCAACGCCCACAACGCCAACATCGCCTATACCGACCCGGTGTTCGCCGGGGCACTCGATGATTTCCTCATCCTGCCCGACGGCATCGGTATCGATCTGGCGGCGAGGCTCCTCTACGGGGCGCCGTTTCCCGACAATCTCAACGGCACCGATTTCGTCCCGGCCTTCCTGCAGGCCTCGACGACGCCGCTGACCGTTGGGCTGCTCGGCGCGACGCGTGTCAATGCCGAAGCGGCTTCGGTCAAGCTGGCCGCCTTGGCGGTGCAGCACAAATTCGTGGTGATCCATGACGGCTATTTCCCTGCTTCGCAGGAGCAGGAAATCGTCGACCGGATCGCCGCGCTTCGGCCCGACGTGCTGCTCGTCGCCATGGGCGTGCCGCGCCAGGAATTGTGGATCGAACGCCACATCGACGCGCGCCACTGCACGCTGCCGATCGCCGTCGGCGCGTTGCTTGATTTCCTGAGCGGCGCGGTGCCCCGCGCGCCCTTGTGGATGCGCCGGCTGCGGCTCGAATGGCTGTTCCGGTTGGCTGTCGAACCGAGCCGCCTGTGGCGCCGTTATGTGGTCGGCAACCCACTGTTCCTGCTGCGCGTCGTCAGGCAGAAATTCTCGCTTGCGCCCGAAGCCGCGGAGGATGTCAAGTGAACAGCAGGTTCGTGCCAGGCACCGCTGTCGAGCCAGGCCCGCTGCGGCAGACACCGACGGCGGCCATCGTGACGGCAAGCTACGCGCCCGACTTCGAGCGCTGCCGCCTGCTGTGCGAGACACTTGATCGCCACGTTTCGGGCGCGGCGCACCATTACATCCTGGTCGAACATCGCGACGTCAGGCTGTTTCGCCAATTGGAAACCGGCCGCCGCACGGTCGTCGACGAGCGTGAATTGCTGCCGCGCTGGCTGCACGCATTTGACGATCCGCTCAGCCTGTTTGGCCGGCGCGTCTGGCTCAGCCTGAAGACCCAGCCGCTGCGTGGCTGGCACGTGCAGCAATTGCGTCGCATCGCCATCTCGGCGCATGCATCTCAAGATGTGCTGATCTTCTGCGATTCCGATGTTGCCTTCCTGAAACCTTTCGACTGCGGCGCCTTCTGGCGCGACGGCAAGGTGCGGCTGTTCCGCCGCGACGGCGTGCTGGCGGACGAAGGTCATGAGGAGCATCGCATCTGGTCGCGCAATGCGGGCTCGGCACTCGGCATCGACCCGTCCCGGACGTCGATCCATGACTATATCTCGACGCTGATCGCCTGGCGGCGCGACACCGTGCTGGCCATGTGCGGCGAGATCGAGAAGGTCCATGGCCGCGACTGGGTCGAGGTCGTCGGCTCGGCGCGCAAATTCTCCGAATGCATGATCTACGGCCGCTATGTCGACGATTTGCTACAGGGTGCCGGCCACTTCCACGGTTCGGAGGAGTTCTGCCGGGTGCACTGGACCGGCGAGGCGCTGTCGGACGACGAGTTCCGCCGCTTCGTTGCCGCCATGGCGCCGGAGCAGGTGGCGATCGGCATGCAATCCTTCATCGGCACCGATATCGGCCGCATCCGCCGTTTGATCGGGCTGGATTAGATGGGCTTGGCCGGCTTGCGCATCGCCGAATAGGTGAGCAGCGTCGAGGCGAGATACAAAAGCAGGAAGACGACATTGAGCGACAGCACCAGGTTCGGCGTGTCGAGGATGGTCGTCAGCACATAGGTCAAAAGCAGCGCCTTCAGTGCGGCGAGCAGTCCGAGATTGAGCGCCCGCACCAGCGTCTGGCCGCGTGCGAACAAAAGCTCGGCTTGGTATTCGACAAGATTGCGCAGTCCCGGCACGCAGATCGCCAGCACCACCAGCGGGGCGGCCTCGGCGACATTCTTGCCGAGTGCATTGGGGAAGAAATGCAGCACGATGCCAAGCGTCAAGAGCGCCAGCGTCGACACCGCGAAAACGCCGCCTTCGATGCCGCTCTTGACCGCAAGCCGTGACAGCAGTTCCGGCGCACGCATCATGCGCTGCACCAGCATCATCGAGAAGGTGCGGATCGGAATCGCCGTCAGGTCTACCAGGCGCATGATGATGGCGTAGATGCCAGCCAGATGCGGGCCGCCGATCGCCAGCACCAGCAGCTTGTCGAACTCCATCTGCAGGTAGAACAGCACTTCGGCGCCGGCCACGTAGACAGAATCGGCCAATCGCCTGAGATAGAGCTCGATGCGCAGCCGCAACCGCTGGCGGGGGTAGAAGAAGCCGAAGGCAATCAGCAGCGAGGCGGCATTGGCGCCGATATAGAACCACGACCATATCCAGACGCTGTGATGCGCAGAGAACATGAACAGCACCGCGCCAAGCGCCCGCAACGCGGTCGCCAGGATAGCCAGCAGCGCGGCGCGGCCGAATTTGCCCAGGCCATTGTTGACGATCAGCGCCACCTCGACCGGCCGCCACAGCAGCGCTTCGGCAAAGACGATTGCCGCAAACACCGACAGCGGCACGGTGTCGGCGAAGAAAAGCAGGTAGACGCCGAACGAGGCCGCGGCCAGCAGCGGCAGCGACAGCACGCCGAGCAGCAGGAAGCCGGCGGAAAAGGTGCCGATCAGATTGGGGCGGATGGTGGCGGTGCGGTAGAGCGCCGAGATGAACCCGAAGGCGAGGATGCGCGACAGCATGACACCGGCCGCCGAAGCGGTGGCGAACATGCCGAATTCGGAAATGGACAGCGTGTTGGCCAGCGCGATGAAATAGGCCAGCGAAAACACCAGTCGCCCGCCGGCGCCGCTGATCGCCGAGAAATAGTCGCGAAGCAGCCCCCGTCGTTCGGCCAAAAAGCTGCCGATCCGGGCGAGGGGCCGCCTTTGCGGTATGTCACTGGCCTGCGTCATTTCTCAAGGAGAGCCTAGGCGGGAAAACTTAACGTGCCGTTCTGGAGGCTTAAGCCTGTGTCGAAAATAGATACAACCGAAGCGAGAAACCGACGCTTCGGTGCGGGAAAATTAACCTTTTGTTTTCCATGCCTGTTTAGCGTGGCTTAACGAATGGCCAAGCGCCGTTTGCAGGTCGCCAAAGGTAAAGTTCCAGACGATGGTCGACAGGGAAAACCGCGAGGACTGGAAGCGCGAGCGCTCATTGCTGGCGCTTGGCCAGGCTGTGCGCGGCGACGAACCCGACGCGTCCCTGGTCTCGATCGGCGACCGCGCAGACCCGTCATGGCGCGAGGATGCCGCCACCCGTCATCGCCTCGCCCGTTCGCAGCGCGAGGCGCGCAACCCGAAACTGTCGGATCCGGTCGCGACCGACGGGGATCGTGAGCAAGCTTACCGCGCGCAAACCACGCCACGGACACAGCCTGGTGCCGCCGAAACCGCCGGTGCCCGTCGCGCCGATCGTGCGTCGGAACCTTACGCTGCAGGCGACGCGTCGGTATCCCGAAACGACGGCACGGACAGTCAGCAGTGGAAGCCGCTGATCGATCCGATGCAGGTCGTGCGCGGTGTCGGCAAGTCGAAGCTGCTGATCGTGACGACGACACTACTGGGCGCTGCGCTCGGCGTCACCATAGCGCTGTCGACGCCGAAGAAATATGAGGCCACCACCGAACTGATCGTCGACCCGCGCGACCTGAAGCTCACCGACCGCGATCTCACCCAGTCGGTCGTCGCTTCCGACGCCACGCTGGCCATCGTCGAGAACCAGGTTCGGGTGCTGACCTCAGGCACCGTTCTCAACAAGGTCGTCGACAAGCTCAATCTGGTCAACGACCCGGAATTCAATGGGCAAGGCGGCGGCGGCCTCAGCGTCATGTCGCTCATCCGCTCCGTCCTGTCGCGCAATGACGGGCCGGGGGGTGTCGACGACAGCCGCCGCCGCGCGCTTGCTGTCGGCAATCTGGCCGAGAGCCTTTCGGTCGAGCGCGGCGGCAAGACCTTCGTCATCACCGTCAGCGCCACCACGCAGAATGGCGAGAAATCGGCCCTCATCGCCAACACGATGACGGATGTCTTCCTGCAGACCTTCGGCCAGATACAGTCGGACACGGCAGGCCGCGCCACCGACGAACTGACGGCCAGGCTTGACGAGTTGCGCAAAGGGGTCGAGGCGGCCGAGCGCAAGGTCGAGGATTTCAGGGCCACGCACGACCTTGTCGACGCGCAGGGCCACCTCATCAGCGATGACGAAATGCTGAAACTCAACGAGCAGCTGTCGGTTGCCCGCGCCCGCACGCTGGAGCTGAATGCCCGGGCCGCTTCGGCGCGTTCGGTCGACGTCAATTCGGTTCTCACCGGTACCTTGCCGGAGGAGATCAACTCCAACTCGATGAGCGATCTGCGTTCGCAATATGCATCGCTCAAGCAGGAGGCTGACCGCGCCGCCATTCGGTTCGGCCCGCGTCATCCCGAACTCCAGGCGCTCAATGCCCAGATTGCCGGCGCACGCGACCGCATCGCCTCGGAGCTGCGCCGCATCGGCTCGTCGCTGCAGGTCGACCTCAAGCGCGCGGTCCAGCTCGAACAGGATCTTGCCTCTCGCCTGGCGCAGCTGAAGGTCCGCAGCGGCGACGTCAACAGCGACCTGGTGTCGATGCGCGAACTGGAGCGCGAGGCGACCGCCAAGCGTTCCGTCTACGAACAGTATCTGCTGCGCGCCAAGGAGACCGGCGAGCAGAAGGACATCAACACAGCCAACATCAATGTGATCTCGAAGGCCTTCGCGCCGCTCGAGCCGAACGGGCCGTCGCGGGTCGTGGTCGCGCTCGCCGGCCTGTTGCTGGGTTTCGCCTCCGGCATTGGCCTCGGAGCCATGCGTGGCGCCTATGAGAGCCTGCGTGACACTGCCAATTCGCGCTCGCGGCGCGACCATGGCACGGACGAACACCGGACGCCTTACGAAGACAAGGCATATCGGTCAGCGCCGCCGCCGGCGCCGCCACAACCACCAGCGCCGCAGCCATCGACACCCCCGCCTGCATCACCACCGCCTGGCGCGCCATCGCCTGTCCAGCAAGCCGAGGTCTCGCCGGCCGAAGGTTCCGGCCGGATCGGTGCCTTGCTGTCGAGGCTGCACAAGTCCGTCTCACGCAGGCCGTCCCGGGAGGAGCCGTTCGATACCGTTGAATGGGCCTCTGCCGAAAACGCGAAGCCGATGCAGGATCCGCAATACTCCGCTTACCCCCAGTCGGCGCCGGCCTTCGAGCCTCGGCAGGCGGCCGCGGCAGCATACCCGTCGCGGCCTTTCCAGCCCGGCGGCCATCCGCAGCAGACGGCGCAGCCGCCACTGCCGCCTCCCATGGTGCAGCAGCGGCCATATTCCGGGCCGCAGCTCTATCCCTACGCGCAGCCATTGGGCTACGCACAGCCGCCGGCCTATCCCTATCCGCAATCGATGCCGGCCGCCAATGCCGGGCTGCAGCCCGATCCGGCTCAGCCTGCTTCCGAGTCCTATCCACAGCCGTCCCTCCCGCAGCAGCAGGCGCCTCAGCCTCATCAGCGATCGGCGGAGCCGTCGCGGGCCGCGGAGGATGCCGAGCAGCAAGCGCCAATCGAGGAAATCCGCGCCAGCCTGCGCGAATTCCGCGAAGCGGTTCGCGAACTGACCGAGAGCCGCGTGCGGCGTCGCTACTTCTGAGCCACAAAAATCTGCGCTGTGCCGTACAAAAACATGCCGGTTTCGCGTAAACGGCATGGGACGGCGCTTTGGCGGGATTGCATGCTGGAATTTTCGTGAAAATGCCACGCTGTGAAAGATCGAAAAGCGCGTCGCTTCCGCAAGCGACGCGCTTGGGCATTCTGGTGTTGAGGGTAGTCCATGGCCGAAGTGATTGATGGCAAGAGCGTTGCCGGCGACGTTGTGGGGTCGGTCAAGACCCTGACGGCTGAGCTTGTCGCCAAGGGCCAGGCCAAGCCGGGTCTTGCCGTGGTTATCGTCGGCGAGGACCCGGCCAGCCAGGTCTATGTCGCGTCCAAGTCGCGCACCGCCAAGGAATGCGGCTTTCATTCCGTCCAGCACACGCTGCCGGCCGAAACCTCGGAACCGGCGTTGCTGAAGATCATCGGCGATCTCAACGCCGATCCGGCCATCAACGGCATCCTCGTGCAGCTTCCGCTGCCGGCCCATATCGACGCCGGCAAGATCATCCAGACCATCGCGCCGGAAAAGGATGTCGACGGCTTCCATTTCATCAATGTCGGCAAGCTCGGCACCGGTGAACTCGAGACAGCCTTCGTGCCTTGCACGCCGGCCGGCTCTATGCTTCTGATCGAGCGGGTGCGCGGCAAGGATCTGTCCGGCCTCAACGCCGTCGTCGTCGGCCGCTCCAACATCGTCGGCAAGCCGATGGCCAACCTGCTGCTTGCCGCCAACTGCACCGTCACCATCGCCCACAGCCGCACCAGGGATCTGCCCGCCTTGGCCCGCACCGCCGATATCCTCGTCGCGGCCGTCGGCAGGCCGGAGATGATCAGGGGTGATTGGGTGAAGCCCGGCGCCACCGTCATCGATGTCGGCATCAACCGCATTCCGGCGCCGGAAAAAGGCGAGGGCAAGTCCCGCCTCGTCGGCGATGTCGCCTATGCCGAAGCGGCTAAGGCCGCCGGCGCCATCACGCCGGTTCCCGGCGGTGTCGGGCCGATGACCATTGCCATGCTGATGGCCAATACGTTAGCCTCGGCCTACCTAGCGGCCGGATTGAAACGGCCGTCCTTCTGACCCGCCAGAAAGCCGCAGCTTTGCCGAACCCCAGTGTTCCCTCAGAACGGCCGGTCATCACGGACCCCGTTCAAGGCGGGCGGCAGTTCGCATTCCTGCTGGTAGACAAGTTCTCCATGTTCTCGCTGGCTGCCGCGATCGATACGTTCCGCTCGGCGAACCGGTTGCTTGGCCGCGACTTCTACGGCTGGACGACGGTGTCGGCCGATGGCGATCCGGTGATGGCTTCCAATGGCCTGCCGCTCAAGATCGACTACGCCGTTGCCGACCTGCCGCCGGTCGATATCCTTTTCGTCTCGGTCGGGCTGACGACGGAATTTCCCGGCAAGAGCAAGGTGCTGGCGGCACTGCGCAGCTGGGGCCGGCGCGGCAATGCGCTGGGTGCCCTGTCGGTCGGCTCCTACCTGCTGGCCGAGGCCGGCCAGCTCGAAGGCTATCGCTGCACCATCCATTGGGAAAACCGCGCCGGCTTCGTCGAACGCTTCCCCGACATCAACTGCACCGGCAACGTCTTCGAGATCGATCGCAAGCGCTACACCTGCGCCGGCGGCACCACTTCGATCGACCTGATGCTGGAGATCGTGCGCGGCGATTTCGGCTCGAACCTCGCCAATGGCGTCGCCAACCAGTTCCAGCACGAACGCATCCGCTCGGCCGGCGACCGCCAGCGCGTCGGACCGGAACGCGACCTGACCGGCAAGTCGGAGAAGCTCAGACGCATCGTCGAACTGATGGCCGACCATCTCGACGAGCCGCTGTCGGCAGTGCAGCTGGCCAAATCCGCCGGCCTTTCGGTGCGCCAGGTCGAGCGCCTGTTCCTGCGCCACCTCAGCGTCACGCCTGGCCGTTATTACATGCGGCTGCGGCTGGAGCGGGCGCGCGAACTGCTGCGCCAGACCAACATGCCGATCCTCGATGTGGCGATAGCGACCGGCTTCACCTCGCATTCCTACTTCGCCCAAAGCTACCGGCTGCAATTCGGCAGGCCGCCCTCGGAAGAGCGCCGCACGACTTACTGAATTCCGCTTCCGCTGAAAAGTTCGGCATTCGGCCCGGCGCATCGGGCCAGGGTAGCGAATTCGGGTAACGGGTTCTTTCGGAGCCTTCGCGCCCCGTTGGCTGACGGGTGCATCAAACGAAAAACCCGCCTGAGCGGCGGGTCACCGGCGCAAATCAGCACCATAGGCAAAAATGTACCATAGCTGAGGTCACCGAGTCAAGAAAAAATTCCTATCATGGAAAGCTGCCGGAACTGCCGAAGTCGCCGAACTGGCTGTCGTCAGGACTTTGTCAGGCTGAGTTCGGAGCCCGACGCACCTGGCTGCCCGGACTTGTGTCCCGGCGCCGCGTCAAATAGCTTGCCGCCCGGATCAGGGGCGGATTTAGGAGATTTCGATGGCGGGACTTGCACGGGGCGTCGCTGCGGCGATCCTCCTTTTGTCGATGACGACGTTCGGCTTCGCCGCAAACAAGGTCATCATCATTCTCGATGCGTCCGGCTCGATGTGGGCGCAGATCGACGGCAAGCCCAAGCTCGAAATCGCCCGAGAGTCGCTTCGAACCGTGCTTCAATCGGTCCCCACCGACGACGACATCGGCTTTATGGCCTATGGCCACCGTGAAAAGGGCAGCTGCGACGACATCCAGCTGATCGTGCCGCCGCAGGCAGGTTCGGGCAGCGCCATTTCGGCCGCTGCCGACAGCCTGAAATTCCTCGGCAAGACGCCGCTGACGGCGGCAGTCAAACAGGCGGCCGAGGCGCTGAAATACACCGAGGACAAGGCGACCGTCGTGCTCATCACCGACGGGCTCGAAACATGCGGCGGCGACCCTTGCGCGCTTGGCAAGGAGCTCGAGGCATCCGGCGTCGACTTCACCGCCGATGTCGTCGGTTTCGGCCTGACCGCCGATGAGGGCCGGCAGATCGCCTGCCTCGCCGACAACACCGGCGGCAAGTACATCCAGGCCTCCGACGAGAAGGCGTTGCAGGAGGCGCTTGCCGAGACAGTGGCGGCGCCTGCTCCTGAACCGGCTCCGGCACCTGCGCCAGCGCCCGCGCCGGAGCCGGCCAAACCGGAATTCAATTTCCTGCCGACAGCGGTGCTTGCCGAGGGCGGCGATCCCGTCACTGACGGCAACGCCTGGGAAATCTACAAGGCCAAACCCGACGGTACGCGCGGCGACTACGTCAGCACCGAATACGGCGCCTACAAGGCCAATCTGGAACCGGGCGACTATATCGTCGTGGCCAGTGACGGCCAGGCCAAGACCGAGCAGAAGGTCAAGATCGAGGCCGGCCAGGTCTACAAGCCGCTTTTCAACTTGAATGCCGGCACGCTCATCATCCACCCGCGACCGAGCGCGGGGGCGGATGTCGTCGATGGCGCGGCTGTCGTCATCGACTATCCTGGTGCTGACATGCCCGCCACCTTCTATGGGACGACGAAAGCCGTGTTGCCGGCCGGCGACCAGAAGGTGACTGTCACGATCGGGCAGGGCGTGGCTACCGAGACGATTCCGCTGGCTGCCGGCAAGACCGTGGAAAAGGACATGGTTGCCGGTGTTGGCCATGTCGTTGCCAATGCTTACTATGCTGCGGGCGGCGACAAGGCGGACGGTTCAGGCATCGGCTTCAAGGTGCTCAAGGCAAAAAAGAAGATCGATGGAACCAGGGACGAGGTGACCTACGCCTACGGACCCGACAGCAAATTCGATCTGCCGCCCGATGACTATGTGTTGATTGCGACGGTTGATCTCGCCGTCGTCGAGCAGCCGTTCACCGTCAAGGTGGGCGAATTTCAGGATCTGAAGGTCGCAATGAATGCCGGCGTGCTGGCGATCACCGCGCCCGGAGCCTCGAAGATCGAGATTTTCGAGGCCAAGAAGGACATCAACGGCAACCGCAAGTCGCTTGGCTATGCATTCGACCAGAAGTATCAGGCAGCGATCCCGGCGGGCGACTACGCCGTGGTTTCGGAGAAATCCGACAACAGTTCGAAAGAAGGCAACGTGACGGTCAAGGCCGGCGAGCGAGCCGAGCTAACCGTGCAATAGAATCGTATGCACAACCGCAAGAGGGCGGCCATGTGCCGCCCTTTTTCATGAACGACGCAGAACTGCCGTCAAGCGGTGCCGAAGGCGCTGGCGCCATGGTCGGCGCGGCCGACCAATTGCCGGAAGCCGGCAAACAGTTCGCGGCCGAAGCCGAACTCGTTGCCGATAAGATCGGCATCCGCCGTCCGGCGCAAGGCGAACTCCCCGGCCGGCACCAGGACTTCGAGTGTGCCGGCTTCGGCGTCGAGCCGGATGATGTCGCCTTCGTGGATCCTGGCGATAGGACCCTCCTCGACCGCTTCCGGCGTCACATGGATCGCCGCCGGCACCTTGCCGGAGGCGCCCGACATGCGCCCGTCGGTGACCAGCGCGACGCGCTGGCCGCGATCCTGCAGGATGCCGAGCACGGTGGTCAGCTTGTGCAGTTCCGGCATGCCATTGGCCTTCGGCCCCTGGAAGCGGATGACGGCGATGAAATCACCGGTCAGCGTGCCTGCCTTGAACGCATCGTTCAGCCCTTGCTGGCTGTCGAAGACCCTGGCCGGCGCCTCGATGATACGCCGCTCCGGCTTCACCGCGGAAGTCTTGATGACGGCGTGGCCGAGATTGCCTGACAGCACCTTCAGACCGCCGGTCGCCTGGAATGCCTTGTTGAACGGCGCCAGCACCTTTTCGTCGCCGCTTGCCTTCGGCGAAGCCTCGCGCGCCACGCCTCCGTCGGCACCGAGCTTTGCTTCGACCGCATAGGGCCGCAGGCCTTCGCCCCAGACCGTTTGCACATCCTCGTGCAGGATGCCTTCGTCAAGCAACTCGCGGATCAGGAAGCCAAGCCCGCCGGCGGCGTGGAAATGGTTCACGTCGGCGAGGCCGTTTGGATAGACCCGCGCCAGCAGCGGCACCGCTTCCGAAAGGTCGGAAATGTCCTGCCAGGTGATGGCTATGCCGGCCGCCGCCGCCATGGCGATCAGGTGGATGGTGTGGTTGGTCGAGCCGCCGGTGGCGTGCAGGCCGACGACGCCGTTGACGATCGAGCGCTCGTCGATCATCCGGCCGACAGGCGTATAGGCGTTGCCGAGCGCGGTGATCGCCAGCGCCCGCTTCGTCGCCTCGCGGGTCAACGCCTCGCGCAGCGGCGTGCCGGGGTTGACGAAGGAAGCGCCCGGCGTGTGCAGGCCCATGATCTCCATGAGCATCTGGTTGGAATTCGCCGTGCCGTAGAAGGTGCAAGTGCCCGGTCCATGATAGGATTTGGACTCGGCCTCCAGCAGTTCGGCACGTCCTGCCTTGCCCTCCGCGTAGAGCTGGCGGATCTTGGCCTTTTCGTCATTGGGCAGGCCTGATGTCATCGGTCCGGCCGGAATGAACACCGCCGGCAGATGGCCGAAGGTGAGCGCTGCGATGACCAGCCCCGGCACGATCTTGTCGCAGACGCCGAGATAGACCGCGGCGTCGAACATGTTGTGCGACAGGCCGATCGCGGCGGCCATGGCGATGACATCGCGCGAAAACAGCGACAGTTCCATGCCGGGCTGGCCCTGGGTGACGCCGTCGCACATCGCCGGCACGCCGCCTGCCACCTGGGCTATGCCGCCGGCTTCGCGGGCCGCGTCCTTGATCAGCGCGGGGAAGGTCTCGAACGGCTGATGCGCCGACAGCATGTCGTTGTAGGAGGTGATGATGCCGAGGTTCGGCACCTTGTCGGCGCCCAGCGCGAGCTTTTCCGAGGGGCTGCACACCGCAAAGCCATGGGCGAGGTTGCCGCACGACAAAACGGCCCGGTTGGCGGTGCGGTTCGACGCCTCGGCGATGCGGCCGAGATAACGCTCGCGGCCTGGCTTTGAGCGCTGGCGGATGCGCTCGGTGATGGCTTCGATGTCGCGTCTGGCGGTCATGGTGTCGGTCCTTTCAGGCGAGGTCCCGGAACACGATCCGGCTGTCCGCCGGGACCCTCAGCAAGTTCAAATCAGGGGGCCCAGAAAACCTCTACGGGCTTATGCGCTGCGTCGAGCACGGCGCGGATTGGCTTTCGCGGTCCGGGCGCAACCGCGCCGTCGAAGGCGATACGCTTGTCCTCACCCTCTATGTGCAGCGCAATGAAGCCGGCTTCGACGATGCGCGCCAGCGACAGGGTCAGCCGCGGCTCGCCCGCACTTGCCGCATGAACGGGCAGCACGATCCTGTCGGAAGACGGGTCGAGCAGCGTTGCCAGATCGTCGGCATCGGGAAAGAACGAGGCGGTGTGGCCGTCCGGCCCCATGCCGAGCACGACGACATCGAGCGGCCAGGGCAAGGACCGGAGCGCTGCATCGTCGGACGAGGCCGCATCCTCGATGCTGATGGCTTCGTGATAGAGCGGCACGAAACGAGCCGCCTTGGCCGCGTTCTGCAACAGATTGGCGGCCACCAGCCCGGCATTGGAGCGTGGCGAGGAGGCCGGCACGAAACGCTCGTCGACCAGCGTCACGATCACCCTGTCCCAGGCGATGGGTATCGCTGAAAGGGCGGCGAAGAATTTTGCCGGCGTGGTGCCGCCGGAGACGGCGAGCAACCCCGTGCCGCGCTCGGCGATTGCCTTGGTCAGTCTGCCTGCAGCATGACCGGCAAGGGCGGCCGCCAGTTCCTGGCGCCCGGCGAAGCCGTTCCAGCTATAGGCGGCGCTGTTCAATTGCTCTCGTGCCATGTCCGCCCGTCACGTTCGATCAGCGCTATCGAGGCCGATGGACCCCAGGTGCCCGCCGTGTAGCCCTGCGCCTCCTGCCTGGCACTTTCCCAGGCATTCTGGATCGGGTCGATCCATTTCCACGCCGCCTCGACTTCGTCACGGCGCATGAACAGGGTCTGGTTGCCACGGATGACGTCCATGATCAGCCGTTCGTAGGCGTCCGGCGCGCGGCCGTCGAAGGACTGCGCGAAACTCATGTCGAGCGAGATCTGGCGCAGCCGCATGCCGCCCGGACCCGGATCCTTGATCATGATGAACTGCTTGACGCCTTCGTCCGGCTGCAGCCGGATGACCAGTTGGTTGGCAAAGATCGGTCCGGCGCTGTCGCCGAAGATCGAATGCGGGATCGGCTTGAATTCGATGACGATTTCCGAAACCCGCGTCGCCAGCCGCTTGCCGGTGCGGAGATAGAACGGAACGCCCGCCCAGCGCCAGGTGCCGATCTCGGCCTTGATGGCGACGAAGGTTTCGGTGTTGCTGTCCTTGCCGAGTTCCTCGACATAGCCTTTCACCGCTCCGCCGGCCGAAGCCCCGGCGCGATACTGCCCGCGCACGGTGTGTTTCGGCGCCTCGTTGCCGTTGACGCGCTTCAGTGCCCGCAGCACCTTCAGCTTTTCGTCGCGCACGGCGTCGGCATCCATCGACGATGGCGCTTCCATGGCGACGAGGCACAGCAGCTGCAGCATATGGTTCTGCACCATGTCGCGCAGCGCGCCGGCCTTGTCGTAATAGGTGACGCGGTCCTCCAGACCCACGGTCTCGGCCACGGTGATTTGCACATGGTCGATGTGGGCGGAGTTCCACAACGGCTCGTAGAGCGCGTTGGCGAAGCGCAGCGCCATCAGGTTCTGCACCGTCTCCTTGCCGAGATAATGGTCGATGCGGAAGATCTGGCTTTCGTGGAAGTCGTCGCCGACCAGATCGTTGAGCTTGCGTGCCGAATCGAGATCGCGGCCGATCGGCTTTTCCAGCACGATGCGCGAGTTCGGCGTGATCAGATTGTGCTCTTTCAGCTTGTGCGAGATGTCGCCGAACAGCGCCGGCGCCACCGCCAGGTAGAAGGCGCGGATGCGGTCGCTGTCGCCGATCGCCTTCTTGAGCTTGTCGAAGCCGGCGCCGCTCGTCGCATCGGCGGAGACGTAGGACAGCCGCGCCAGGAAAGTCTTCAGTTCCTTGGCGTCGATGTCGGCCGGTTTGACGTGCTCGGAGATCGCCTGTTTGGCGAAGGCCTGGAATTCTTCGTCGCTCATTTTCGAGCGCGATGTGCCGATGATGCGTGTCGGCTCCGAAAACTGATGGTCGCGCTGGCGATAATAGAGCGACGGCAGAAGCTTGCGCTCCGACAGATCGCCGGTGCCGCCGAAAATGATGAAGTCGAAAGGCTCGACGGGGATGATCTGGCTGGTCATGGTCTGTCCGCTTTGACGCCGGTCGCTGTGACGCGGCTGATATAATCTAATCGATTTAAATTTTCCAGTGCCATGGTGTCACATCTGGGTGTATGCGCCTGCCCCTTGACAGTCCGGTGACCCGGAGGCTTGTCGGCAGGCGCGGCTCCGGAAGCCTTCGCAGTTGCAGCATAGAGCGGGATCGACGCGAAAGCCAAAGGAGAAATCGGCGATGGCCTCACATCTTTCGACCAATCCGGTCAGAAGCGGTGGTCTCGCGCGGATGTGCGCCGTTGGCATACCGGTCGATAGGCGCCAATCATGAGCGGGAAAAGCGTGCGTCTGGAAAACAAGGTTGCCGTCATCACCGGTGCTGCGTCCGGCTTTGGCGAGGGCATCGCCAGGCGCTTTGCGCAGGAGGGCGCCAGGGTCGTTGTCGCCGATCTCAACGCCAGGGGTGCGGAGCGCGTCGCCGGCGAGATCGGCGAAGCGGCGATCTGGACCCAGACCGATGTCTCGCTGCGCTCCGAATTCGACGAGATGATCTATGCCGCGAAAAGCGCCTTCGGCCGCATCGACATCATGGTCAACAATGCCGGCTACACCCATCGCAACGGCGACATGCTCAATGTCGACGAGGAGACCTTCGACCTGATAACATCAGTCAACATGAAGGCGATCTATCACGCGGCACTTGCCGTGGTGCCGATCATGGAGCGGCAGGGCGGCGGCGTCATCCTGAACACGGCCTCCACCGCGGGTCTGCGGCCGCGCCCCGGCCTCACCTGGTACAATGCGTCGAAAGGCTGGGCGATCACCGCCACAAAATCGATGGCGGTGGAACTGGCGCCGAAGAACATCCGCGTCAACTGTCTCTGCCCGGTTGCCGGCGAGACCGGCATGCTGGAGAAATTCATGGGCGCCGACACGCCCGAGATCAGGGAAAAATTCCGCGCATCGATCCCGCTCGGCCGGCTTTCGACGCCGCTCGACATCGCCAACGCCGCACTCTGGCTGGCCTCGGACGAAGCCGCCTTCATCACCGGCGTGGCGCTGGAGGTCGATGGCGGCCGCTGCATTTGACGTATGAACAGAACAGGGCCTGAAGCACATCGCCTGAATCCGTCAAGCGTGACGCGCTTTGGATAGTTCTTCGTGCTTGGTCCGGTTGACTTGACCATCGGGCTTCCCCAAAGTCATCAGGGCTTGGGACCAGCTTTGCGATGAATGCCAGACTACGGAAAATTCGCGAGAACCTGTGGCAGCGGGTCAGGATCTACAAGGCAAGATATGCCCGCTCCAAAAGCAAGTCGATCTTCATCGGCGTAACCGGCAGCTCCGGCAAGTCGACCACAACGGCGCTGCTTGGGCATATATTGGCCGGCCACGGCTCCGTCCATGTCCAGCTCCTTTTCCATTCGCTGCAGATGCTGTCGAGGATGCTTTCGCGTCGCATCAGTGGCGTGGACTATGCCGTCGTTGAGGTGTCGGCGTCGGCGATCAATTCAATCAAGCCGATGGCCGAGTTGCTGCGGCCGCACGTCGCTGTCGTCACAATGGTCCGGCTCGAGCACGTCTCCAGCTTCAAAACCTTGGAGAATGTCGCTCGTGAAAAGCGCGCACTGGTCGAGGCCCTGGAACCAAGCGGCCTCGCCGTGCTCAACGCCGATGATCCCCATGTGCTCGCCATGGCATCCGCGCAACGCTTTGTCACATTTGGCGAGTCGGACGCGGCCGATTACCGTATCACCGACATCAGTGCAGCATATCCGCGCACGCTTGGCTTGAAGTTGCATTGGCGCGGCGGTGTGCTGGACCTCCAGACGGCATTTCCAGGGGAGCATTTCTCGCTGCCTGTGGTCGCGGCAGCGGCCGCGGCTCTCGAACTTGGAGTTCCTGCGCAGACCGTCAAGGACAGGATTGAGACATTTCAGCCTCTCGTGAACCGATGCCAGGTGATCAGCCCCGAGGGCGGCCCGCACTTCATTCTAGACTCTGTCAAGGCGCCGTGGCATTCGCTGCCACTTGCCTTGGACATGATTGCAAAATCAACCGTTGGCGAAAAGCGGATCGTTCTTGGTCAGTTGTCGGACTTTGCCGATTCGACCGCAAAATATGCCCGCGCCTACAAAAGCGCGCGCGAGATCGCGAACCAGGTGATCTATGTCGGCGAGCATGCGCATCGCTCGAAGGCCAGCCAGACCGACCGCGACACCGGCCGATTCGTTGAGCTGCGCACACCGAAAGAGGTCTCGGACTACATCCGGCGGACAGCGGTGCCTGGCGAGTTGATCCTGGTGAAGAGCTCTTCCAATCTTCATCTGGAACGTGTCGCACTCTCCTGGACGCATGACATCAAATGCTGGATCGCGGACTGCGGCAAGCGGGACGACTGCCTGGCTTGCGGCCTCTATGGAGTGCCCTTCGAGGAACACCGGGATTTTCTCGCGAAGCGCAAACTTGCCCGCAGAAGACATCGTTTCGGGTGGTTGCTCGGCCGGTGACCAATGCATGTCGCCCAAAAGTGAGCTCGGTTTTGGGAGAACGACATGCATAAAGACCTAAAGCGGGTCGCCTGAGTCCGCTCTGCGCGACACGCTTTAGGCAACTGGCGGCTTCGTCTCGGTCAGCGCAGACAGCTGTCGTTGTCTCACGCGCCGGTCTTGATGTAACTCTTGTAGATCCAGCCGGTCTTACCGTTGTAGGTGATCTGGCACCATTGCTTGCAGCTCATCACCTGCACCGAGGTTTTGGCTGGCACCGTACCGATGGCGGCGGCATTTTTCTTCGGGCCGCTTCGCATGGTCACGGCCCTCAGGATGCGCCCTGTTCCGGCGGCTGCGGCTTTCCTTGGCTTCGCCTTGGCTTGGCTGTCATCGCCCTCTGCCGCTGGCTCTTGCGGCTGCACCGCGGGGATGGCGGCAGTTTGTGCGCCGTCGGGGTGGTTGCCCGCGGCTGCGCTGGGCGCGGCTACCTTGGCAAGTTCGGCGGCGGCATCGGTATCGGCTGCCGGCTGCGCGAATGCCGCCGCCTGCTTGTCTGGTGCCTTGTCCGCCAGTTGGCTGGGAGCAGTCGAATCGGCCTTCGGCTGGGAACCGGTCCAGCGCGGGTCATTGGCGGCGAGTGCGGGGATGTTGGCTTGCGCGGCCGCCACGGTTGTTGCAATTGCGTCGGACTTGCGCGCCTGCGGCACGGCTGTCGCGGCGACCGCGGCCCCAACCGGGGTTATTTTCGTCGTCTTCACCGGAACCGTTGGAATGGTCTGTTCGGGGCTCGCTGCCGCCTGCCTGTCGCTGGCCGGCAATGCCAGCCACAGCGCCACGGCGGCGACGCCAAGCAGCGCGGCTGTGCCGATCACGGCGATCACCAGATGCGAGTTCGAACGGACTTCCTGCCAGAAGGACGGCCGCATGTCGTATCCGAACTGCATGGCAAAGCGCCGACGTTCCGGCGTACCGAAACTGAAGGGCTCTCTCACTCTTGCCACCTCCATAAGCGGGCCGACGTTCTTTCGATCGGTGCCGGAAGTCCGGCGTCTGATCCGCATCGGTCCCAAAAACAACGCGGGCAGGCCCGCAACAATCCCCGAACAATCGCCCAGAACCGGCAGCTTTCGCCTGCGATTGTGGCATCAGTACGCCATTATAGGGGATTCTGCGCCTTTGCGGGAAATTGCGCAATGCGTCGCACGGGCAACAAATGTTACAATAAATATTACAATATTACATCAGGCGGTCGGCTAGATCCTGTCGCGCAGCGCAAACCAGTTGAGCGCCAGGAACAGCAGCGGCGTGCGGAAACGCCGGCCGCCGGGGAAAGGCGGGATTTTCAGATCCTCGATCAGCTTCAGCCGGTCGCGGTTGCCGGCAACGGTTTCGGCATAGAGTTTACCAAAGTAATTCGACAGCATGACGCCGTGGCCGGAATAGCCGCCGGCCGACATGACATTGGGCATCACTTCGCGCACGAAAGGCTTTCTCGGCACCGTAATGCCGACATAGCCGCCCCAGCCATGCGTGATCTCGACATCCCCGAGCGCTGGATAGAGTTCCGCGATCTGGCGGCGGATATGAATGTGGATGTCCTTCGGGTCGTTGACGCCATAAACTTCACGTCCGCCAAACAGCAGCCGCCCATCCCTGGATTTGCGGAAATAGCGTACGACGAAGCGGGAATCGTCGACCGCTTCGCCGCCCGGCAGCACATCGGAGTCTGCCCCCAGAGGTACCGTGGCGCCTATGAACGAACCGATCGGCATGATGTGCGCGGCACTCACCGGCTCAAGCGTGCCGCCATAGGCATTGACCGCGATCAAGCATTTCTGCGCCGTCACCGTGCCTCTCGGTGTCGAAACCTTGACCTTGCCGCCACTGGAAATGATGCCGGTCGATTGAGTCCCCTCGAACAGCTGGGCGCCTGCAAGCGCTGCCACCCGCGCCGTGCCGATCACCAGCTTCATCGGATGGATGTGGCCGGTGCCGGTATCGCGCGTGCCGCCGAAATAGGCGGTCGAGCCCAGCCGCTCCGCCGTCTCCCTGGCATCCATGAACGCGATATGCGGGTAGGAAAAACGGCTCGCCATGATCTCGGCATGCGCCTTGTAGTCGTCGACATAGCGCTGCTTGTGCGCCACCGAGAGCTGGCCCGGCATATAGTCGATATCGATCTGGTTGGCGGCAGTGAATTCGAGGAGATGCGCCTTGGCCTCTTCGGCAAGATCAAACAGCGCCTTGGCGCGGGACAAGCCATACTCGGCTTCCAGGTCCTCGGCCCAGGCGCGCTGGCCGGTGCCGAGCTGCCCGCCATTGCGTCCCGAGGCGCCATCGCCGAAGCGATACGCGTCGATCAGCACGACATTGGTGCCTGCCTTGGCCAGATGCGCCGCCGCCGACAGACCGGTAAAGCCGCCGCCGATGATGACGACATCGCATGTCCGGTCGCCGTCCAGCACCGGGTAGTCCGGCCGCGGGCCGGCCGTGTCCTCATACCAGGAACGGCCGGGGGAGATCGGGGATTGGTAGGGCATGATGTGGCGAAGACTCGGAGATTTGTAAGGGGATGAGAAAGCGAATAGCGAGTAGGAAGGCGGCCGATATCGCTTCTATTCGCTATTCGCTATTCGCTATTCGCTATTCGCCATTCCCCTACACATTCAGCAACAAATACTCCCGCTCCCACGGGCTGATCACTTCCATGAAGGTCTCGAATTCCGCCCGCTTGATCGCCGCATAGGTCGCGGCGAACGACTTGCCCAGATGCGCGCAGAGTTCCTCGTCGCCCTCGAACAGGTCGACGGCTTCGAGCAGGCCACGCGGCAGGTCGATTTCGTCGGCGTTGGCTGTGGTCAGCACGGGAGGCTCGGCCTTGATCTTGTTGGTGATGCCGATCAGCCCGCAGGCAAGCGATGCCGCCAGCGCCAGATAGGGGTTGGCATCGGAGGACGGGATGCGGTTTTCGACGCGCCGTGCCGCCGGATCCGAACGTGGCACGCGAAACGCCGTGGTGCGGTTGTCATAGCCCCATTTGTTGTTGACCGGCGCCGACGCCGCCTGTGTCAGCCGGCGGTAGGAATTGACATAGGGGGCGAACATCACCAGCGCGTTCGGCACATGCTTCTGCATGCCGCCGATGAAGTGGAAAAAGTCGTCGGTTTCCGATCCGTCGGCGGCCGAAAAGATGTTCTGTCCGGTCTTCTTGTCGATGATCGACTGATGGATGTGCATGGCGGAGCCGGGTTGTCCCTGGATGGGCTTGGCCATGAAGGTGGCGTAGATCTCGTGCTTCAGCGCCGCCTCGCGAATGGTGCGCTTGAACATGAACACCTGGTCGGCCAGTTCGATCGGGTCGCCGTGGCGCAGATTGATCTCCAGCTGGCCAGCGCCTTCCTCGTGGATCAGCGTGTCGATCTCCAGGCCCTGGCTTTCAGAGAAATGGTAGATGTCATCGATCAGTTCGTCGAATTCGTTGACGCCGGCGATCGAATAGCCGGCGCCGCCACCGATCGCGCGTCCCGACCGGCCGACCGGCGGGGTCAGCGGATAGTCCGGATCGGGATTCTTGCGCACGAGGTAGAACTCGATCTCGGGCGCCACCACTGGCTTCAGGCCGAGCTTGTCATAGGCGGCCACCACACGTTTCAACACATTGCGCGGCGTGAACTCGACCGAGCGTCCGTCCTGGTGGACGAGGTCGCAGATGACCGCGGCCGTCGGGTCTTCTTCCCAAGGCACCACCGTCAGCGTCGACAGGTCGGGCATGAGTTTGAGGTCGCCGTCATCTTCCGGGTAATGGAAGCCGTTGCCATCCTCGGGGTAGCCGCCGGAAATCGTCGTCATGAAGACTGCCGACGGCAGCGCCAGCGAGGTGTTGGAGGTGAATTTCTTCGATGGCATCATCTTGCCACGCGCAACGCCTGCCTGATCGGGCGTGATGCACTCGATGTCCTCGATGCCGCGCCACTCCAGCCAGGCGCTGACTTCCTTCCAGTTCTTGACGCCTCGTTGGTTTTTCACGAAGGCAGGCGTGCGGGCGCGTCCTCCGCGGCTCGACGGACGGACTTCCTTTTTTGCAGGCGGCATCATTCACCAGATTGGGTTGCGGATTGTGGAGTATAGCCGTGCCCTCCTATGGAAGGGAAGGGGAGCCGCGTCGGGCATTGGCCGGCGCGGTTGAAAATCACGCCAATCGGCTTAGTTTCGGCCGTCCCATGTCAATCGAGGCCCCCAAATCTTAATCGAGAAATTGAATGCGGCCCAACGGCAAACTGACAACGATCGGATTCGATGCCGACGACACGCTGTGGCAGAACGAGCAGTTCTTCCGGCTGACGGAAAAGCGCTTTGCCGCCATGCTCGTCGACCATGGCGAAGCCGAGCATATCTCAGCACGATTGCTGGAGGCCGAAAGGCGCAACCTCGCCGTCTATGGCTTCGGCATCAAGGGATTTACCCTGTCGATGATCGAGACGGCGATCGAGGTCACGCAAGGCCGCGTGCCGGCTTCGGTCATAGCGGAGATTCTCGATGCCGGCCGCGAGATGCTGAGCCATCCGATCGAGGCCTTGCCGCACGCCCGCGAGACGGTCGAAAAGCTTGCCGGCGCATTCCGCCTCGTGCTGATCACCAAGGGCGACCTCTTCGATCAGGAGCGCAAGCTGGCTGGCTCAGGCCTTGGCGATCTGTTCGACGCGGTCGAGATCGTCAGTGACAAGAATGCAGCCACCTATAGCAGGCTCTTCAACCGCCACGGTGATGGTCCGGCGAAAAGCATGATGGTCGGCAACTCGCTGAAGTCGGATGTGGTGCCGGCCATAGAGGCCGGCGGCTGGGGTGTCCATGTGCCGCATGAACTGACATGGGTGCTGGAGCATGTCGAGGCGCCGGTAACCGAATCGAGGTTCCGCCAGATATCCGATCTCGGACAACTGCCCGGACTGATCGAAAGCATCATCGATCCGTGATCGCCGGGCCTTACCTGGTTTGCTCAATTCCGGACGGAAAACCGCCTGCGTACTTTTCCCGCAATTGCCTTAGCGGCCGATCAGGCGATCGATCACCGGTTGCAACCGTTCGGGCGTGATCGGCTTGGCGACCACCACGTCGATGATACCAGACAGGCCCAGACTTTCCGTCGTGCCGTTCTTGGTTGACAGCAGGATTACCGGTGGCAGCGATTTGCCCGAGGCGCGGCGCAACGCGTCGATGCTGGACATCAGATTGTCGCAGTCCTTGTTATCGGCGCCGCCGTCAAGGACAACCGCGCCGGGAATGAGCGACCGCAAGATCCTTGCCGCCGTGTCGGGAGATTCGGAAATCGGCTTGAGCCCGGATCGCTCGACGATCTTTGAAATCACCACGCGATTGATTGGCGATTTGCCGACGACAAGCACCTGCGACGGATCGCGGACCGCCTCGGTGGTTGAACCGCGGGTCACCGGATTCGGATGTCTTGGAGTCTCGCCTTCGCCATTCACCGGGCACACAAGTCGGCCAAGAAGCTCGCCCCTATTTCAATGCAGAGTTGAATCCGGAGCGCAATTGGCGTGAGATCGTAGCCTGTGTCAAGTTGAAATAAAAGTGCCTGAAATCATCGCCGGAGCAGTGAATTTCAAGCAACGCTACTGTACTCAACTGTCCACAAGTGCGTTTCATAAAAAGAAAATTCACCTGCGCAGGGGCTGCGCAGGTGAAGGGTCGGTTGCATGGATTCCGGTCAGCCGTGGCGCTGCTGCGTGACGATCACCGGGATCAGCAGATCGCCCCAGTTGCCGTCGCCGCCATGATGTCGTGCCGAGCGCACGAGCTCCACCGAGACGCCCGCCTCGACCGCCTTCATCACCGACTGGTTGAGGCGGTGCAGGTCGTTGGCCAGCATGCGGATCGTCGCCTGCTGGTCGACGTTCATCGTCGTCGACTGTTCCTCGGCGCGTTCCTTGACACGGCTTATCGATGCCATTGGTCTTCTCCTTCCAAGCCCTGTTGGGCGTTTCCTCTGTACTTTGCTGCTCGCTATTCCGCGGCCGGTTTGAACTGCGCGTGCTCGGTCGATTCATGCATGGCGGTGGTCGATGACTGGCCGCCGGTGATCGCCATCGACACGGCGTCGAAATAGCCGGTGCCGACTTCGCGCTGATGTTTGGTTGCGGTGTAGCCATTGGCCTCGGCCGCGAACTCCGCTTCCTGCAACTCGGAATAGGCCGCCATCTGCCGCGCCTTGTAGCCGCGCGCCAGTTCGAACATGCCGTAGTTGAGCTGGTGGAAGCCGGCGAGCGTGATGAACTGGAACTTGTAGCCCATGGCGCCGAGCTCCTCCTGGAACCTGGCGATCGTCGCGTCGTCGAGGTTCTTCTTCCAGTTGAACGAGGGCGAGCAATTGTAGGCGAGCAGCTTGTCGGGATGATGCTTGCGCACGCCCTCGGCGAATTTCCTGGCCTGCGTCAGGTCCGGCTTCGAGGTCTCGCACCAGATCAGATCCGCGTAAGGCGCATAGGCGATGGCGCGGGCGATGCAGGGCTCGATGCCGTTCCTGACATGGTAGAAGCCTTCCACCGTGCGGCCGGCGTCGTAGTCGACGAAAGGCTGGTCGCGTTCGTCGATGTCGGAGGTGAGCAGCTTGGCGGCTTCCGCATCGGTGCGCGCGACGACCATGGTCGGCGTGCCCATCACGTCCGCCGCCAGGCGCGCGGCGTTGAGGTTGCGGATGTGCGCCGCGGTCGGGATCAGCACCTTGCCGCCGAGATGGCCGCATTTCTTTTCCGACGCCAACTGGTCCTCATAATGGACGCCAGCGGCGCCCGCCTCGATGAAGGCCTTCATGATTTCGAAGGCGTTGAGCGGTCCGCCGAAACCGGCTTCCGCGTCGGCGACGATCGGCGCGAACCATGTCTCGACCGAAAGCCCGTTGCCTTCGGACGTTTCGATCTGGTCGGCGCGCTGCAGCGTCCGGTTGATGCGCTTGACCAGTTCGGGCGCTGCATTGGCCGGATAGAGCGACTGGTCCGGATACATCGCGCCAGCCGTGTTGGCGTCGGCGGCAACCTGCCAGCCCGACAGGTAGATCGCTTTCAGCCCGGCGCGCACCTGCTGCATCGCCTGATTGCCGGACATGGCACCGAGCGCGTTGACGAAGTCCTCCTCATGGATGAGCTTCCACAGCCGGTTGGCACCCATTTCGGCGAGGCTCTGACGGATCTGCACCGAACCGCGCAGACGCTTCACATCCGCCGCGGAGTAGGGCCGTTCGATACCGTCGAAACGACCTTCCGGGGCCGATGGGACGAGGTTGTAAAAATCAGTCATTGGTCACTCCGAGGAATTGCTGAACTGTCTCAAGGCGTCGAGAATTTGGGGTCGTTGGGTATGACTGGATTTACATTTCTGCGCGAAATCAGCCACAAAAATCCGGGGAGCCGACGGAATATAAGAGAAAACCTGTGTTGCGTTTGACAGAGGTGCGTTGTAAATTTGTCATTATTGTAAAAGGCCAGAGCCCAGAAAGTTCGTGTAAATTGCTGTAAAGGACAGTCCGTGGCTGACCAGAAGATCTTCGCCGGGCCGCGCATCCGCCGCATCCGCAATGCCAAGGGCCTGACCCAGACGGCGATGGCCGAGGGCCTCGGCATTTCACCGTCCTATCTCAATCTGATCGAGCGCAACCAGCGGCCGCTGACGGTGCAGCTGATCCTCAGACTGGCCTCCGTCTACAAGGTCGATCCACACGAGTTGCAGGGCGAGGCGAGGGGATCCGTCGCTGCCTTGAAGGAAGTGTTCACCGATCCCCTGCTGGTCGGCGAGTTGCCGGGAGATCAGGAACTGATCGAGCTTGCCGAGGCCGCGCCCAACGCGTCCGCGGCGGTGATAAAACTGTTCCGCGCCTATCGCGAGCAGGCCGAGCGCCTGTCCGACCTAAACGAGCTTTTGGCGCGCGAAGGTCGGGCGACGGCGCTTTCCGGCGCCCGCCTGCCGATCGACGAGGTGCACGAGATTTTCGAGCGCCGGCCGAACCATTTCGCTGCCCTCGAGGGGGAGGCCGCGGCGTTCACCTCGGTGCTCGATCCCGGCGACGATCTGTTCGGCGCGCTGAAGGCCTGGCTGAAGCGCGAATATGGCATCGTGGTCAAGGTGCTGCCGGTCGCCACCATGCCGAACTGGCGCCGCCGTTATGATCGTCATTCGCAGCGCCTGTTCCTGTCCGAACGCCTGTCGCCGTTCGACCAGTTGCGCGAAGTCGCGATGGAGGCCTGCCTGATCCGCATGACGGTCGCGGTCGCCGGCGAGATCCAGGCGCTCAAGCTGAGCACCGACGAGGCGCGCCGCCTGGCCCGCTTCGAACTTGGCCGTTATGCGGCGCATGCGCTGATGATGCCCTATCAGGCCTTTCACGCGGCTGCCGTGCGCGCCCGCTATGACATCGATGTCCTGCGTTCGCGCTTCGGCGTCTCCTTCGAACAGGCGGCCAACCGGCTGACCATGCTGCAGCGGCAGGGTGCCTCGGGGGTGCCGTTCTTCATGCTGGAGGTCGACAATGCAGGCAACCGCTTCCGCAAGGCCGGCAGCCAGGGCTTTCCACAAAGCCGCTTTGGCGGCGGCTGTCCCAAGCTGCCCGTGCATGTTGCCTTCACCCAACCCGGCCAGGTCTTCGTCGAGGCAGTGGAAATGCCCGACGGCGCCGAGTTCCTGTGCATCGCCCGCACGCTGGAAGGGCCGCAAGGCGCATTCTCGGAACGTCCGCGCCGCACCGCGCTGCTGCTCGGTTGCGACATCGGCTTTCGGGACGAGATCGTCTATGGCGCGGCATTGCCCAGTGCGGCAATCACCGCAAAGGCCGGCAGTATTGCGGCGACGCCGGTCGGGCCTGCCTGCCGGCTTTGCGAACGCGTCGGCTGCCTGGCGCGCGCCGAGCCGCCGGTGACGCGCCCGCTCGGCCTTGATGAGATGGTGACGGGCCTGAGTGCCTTCGATTTCCAGTAACGCCGTGTCCTCTGAAATGGGGGCAAGGTGCCATAATTGTCGCCGGCCGCTGGCTCAGTTCCGGCCTGCGCCTTTGCGTTACGCGAACAGAGCATCTTTTTGTCGTCCCTTGCGCATCGTCCCGTCCACAAAAGCCCGACAGTCGCGCTCATGATCGATACCGCATCGCCAGCCGTCTCGCCGCGCGAGGAGCGCGTCGGCATGCTTTTGGTCTTCCTGTCGGCGCTGATGTGGAGCTTCGGCGGCACCATCGCCCGCTTCATCACTGTCGGTGACAGCTGGACGGTCATTTTCTGGCGATCCCTCTGGGCAGCCGCCTTCCTGGTCTGCTTCATGGTCTGGCGTGACGGCTGGCGTGGCACGTTGAAGCTGTTCCACGACATGGGTCTGCCCGGCCTTGCCGTCGGGATCTGCTTTGCCACCGCATCGACCGCCTTCGTCGTGGCGCTGGCCTACACCACCGTCGCCAACATCCTTTTGATGCAGGCAGGCGTGCCGTTGCTGGCGGCGCTGTTTGCCTGGGCGTTGTTTCGCGAAAGGGTCGGTGTCGCCACCTGGGTGGCAATCGCCGCCGTCATCACCGGCGTCGCCATCATGGTGTCGGAATCGCTGGATGGCGCCGTCTCGCCCATAGGCGATGGGCTGGCGCTGTTGATCGCGGTCATGTTCTCGGTCGCCACCGTCATCACCCGGCGGTTTTCCGGCGTGCGCATGACGCCGGCGACGTGCCTCGGCACCATGCTCGCGGCCGGCTTTGCCGTCTCGCAGGCATCGACCTTCACCGTGTCAGTCAGCGACATGGGCTTTCTGTTTGCCTTCGGTGTGGTCAATCTCGGCCTCGGTCTCGCCTTCTTCGCCACCGGCGCACGGTTGATCCCGGCGGCCATCGCGGCTCTGCTCGGCACGTTCGAGCCAATCCTCGGCCCGATATGGGTCTGGCTCATCCATTCCGAGGTGCCGTCGGGGCGCACCATCATCGGTGGCGCGGTGGTGGTCACGGCGCTGCTCGTCCATATCGGGCTCGAATTCAAGCGCCAGGCACGGCCCGAACGCGCAGGGGTCACCGGGGTGCCGTCGCCTAATTGAGGCGGCCTGCAGCTTTGCCATTGACAACGTCGCTGCAGCACGGGCAGGCTGGGGATACGGCAACAACAAGACAGGCGTATCTTGCCAAGTCTCCCAGCCGGTCCGATCGGGACCGGACCATATCGTCGTATCTCTGCCCGCGCCACGGCGAAAGCCTATGACGGTATTGGCACGCCTCCCAGGCCGCCTCAGGGGCAACCAGCCATCTCGTCGAACCGCCTGCATGGTCTCGGCAGTTCGCGCTTGTCGCCCCCTGGAAAGCTCAATAGTCTGAAGAAAATGCCGGTCGCGCTGATATCGCGACGAGCCGGTGAAGGAACACTCATCAAAGGAGAATAGCATGATCCGCAAAGCGCTCTGGCTTTCGGCAACCTCGGCATTCCTGACATTGTTCACCGTCGGCGGTCACGCCGCGGATCGTGTCGTCAACGTCTTCAACTGGTCGGACTATATCGACAGTTCGATCATCGACGATTTCACCAAGGAAACCGGCATCAAGGTCGTCTATGACACCTTCGATTCCAACGAAATCCTTGAGACCAAGCTGCTTGCCGGTGGCAGCGGCTATGACGTCGTCGTGCCCAGCGGCAATTTCCTTGCGCGCCAGATCCAGGCCGGCGTGTTCCAGAAGCTCGACAAGTCGAAACTGCCCAACATTTCCAACATGTGGGACACGGTTACCGAGCGAACCGCCAAATATGACCCCGGCAACGAATACTCGGTCAACTACATGTGGGGCACGGTTGGCATCGGCTACAACATCAAGAAGGTGCAGGCGGCGCTTGGCACTGACAAGATCGACAGCTGGGACGTCTTCTTCAATCCCGATAGCCTGGCCAAATTGAAGGACTGCGGCGTCTACGTGCTGGACTCGCCGGCAGATATCATCCCGGCGGCGTTGAAATATCTCAACCTCGACCCGAACAGCACGTCACCCGATGATATCGCCAAGGCCGAGGAGACCTTGCTCAAGGTGCGGCCTTACATCAGGAAGTTCCATTCCTCCGAATACATCAACGCGCTCGCCAACGGTGATATCTGCCTGGCGGTCGGCTGGTCGGGTGACGTGTTCCAGGCCCGCAACCGCGCGGTCGAGGCCAAGCAGGGCGTCGAAATCGGCTATTCCGTGCCGAAGGAGGGCGCGCAGATGTGGTTCGACCAGATGGCAATCCCCGCCGACGCGCCGCATGTGGCGGAGGCGCTCGAGTTCATCAACTACATGATGAAGCCGGAAGTTATCGCCAAGTCGTCGAACTACGTGCTCTACGCAAACGGCAACAAGGCTTCGCAGCAATTCGTCGACAAGGCATTGTTGGAGGATCCTTCGGTTTATCCCGATGCCGAGACCATAAAGAAGCTCTACACCGTCTCGCCATACGATCCCAAGACCCAGCGCGTCATCACGCGCACCTGGACCAAGATCGTCACTGGCCAGTAAGCAATCCGACACGGTCCCGGCAGCCACCTGCCGGGACCGTTTCTACCTGGGGCAAGAAGCAAGAAAATCAGGACGGAGTGGGATATGAAATCGCTTGGCAGTATCCGCAGGGATTTTGCACCGTGGAACGACCCGAATGCCAAGCCGTACATCCAGTTCGACAACGTCACCAAGAAGTTCGGTGACTTCACCGCCGTCAACAATCTGTCTCTGACCATCTTCGAGCGCGAGTTCTTCGCGCTGCTGGGCGCCTCCGGTTGCGGAAAGTCGACGCTGCTCAGGATGCTCGCCGGCTTCGAGGAGCCGACAGCCGGCCGCATTCTGCTTGACGGCCAGGATCTGCGCGGCATCCCGCCCTACCGGCGGCCTGTCAACATGATGTTCCAGTCCTATGCGCTGTTCCCGCATATGACGGTCGAGAACAACATCGCCTTCGGCCTTAAGCAGGACGGCATGCCGAAGCCCGAAATCGCATCGCGCGTTGCCGAGATGCTGAAGCTGGTCAAACTCGAGCAGTTCGCCAAGCGCAAGCCGCACCAACTGTCCGGCGGCCAGCGCCAGCGCGTCGCGCTCGCCCGCTCGGTCGCCAAGCGGCCGAAGGTGCTGCTGCTCGACGAGCCGCTCGGCGCGTTGGACAAGAAGCTGCGCGAAGAGACGCAGTTCGAACTGATGGATTTGCAGCAGAACCTCGGCCTGACCTTCGTCGTGGTCACCCACGACCAGGAAGAGGCGATGACCATGGCCGATCGCATCGCCATCATCGACAAGGGCGAGGTGATGCAGGTGGCAACGCCGGCCGAAGTCTACGAGGCGCCGGGATCGCGCTTCGTCGCCGGCTTCGTCGGCAATGTGAACATGTTCGAGGGCAAGATCGCGCGTGGCGAGGCCGGCAGCGCCAGCATCGATGCCGGCAACGGACTCACCATCCGCACCGACAATGCCGGCACCGCCGGCGCCGGGACGGCCGTCACCTTCGCCATCAGGCCCGAAAAGATCAAGGTGTCGTCGAAGAAGCCGGCCGAGGCGGTCAACGCCATCGAGGGCGAGGTCTACGACATCGCCTATCTCGGCGACATGACCGTCTACCATGTCAGGCTGGACGACGGCCAGGTGGTGCGCGCGAGCACCATGAACGCGGCCCGCATCACCGAGGATCCGTTGAGCTGGAACGACCGCGCCTGGGTTTCCTTCCGGCCCGATGCCGGCGTCGTGCTGACGCGGTAGGGGCGACCATGTCGAGCGCCGCCGTCACCACCTCATCAGCCTCTCCGGCATCCAATGCCGGCAAATCCATCCTTGCCAGGCTGGGTGCTGCCTTCGTTGGCCGACTGGTCATCATCATCCCGTATGTCTGGCTGCTGTTTTTCTTCCTCATTCCGTTCGTCATCGTCTTCAAGATCTCGCTGTCGCAGACGGCAATCGCCATTCCGCCCTATACGCCGGCGCTCGATTTCAGCGGCGGCATTTCCGGGTTCCTGGCTCAGCTGAAGCAACTCAGCCTCGACAATTACGCCTGGCTGACGCAGGACGCCCTCTACTTCAACGCCTATGTAACCAGCGTCATCATCGCCGCGGTCTCGACGGTCCTGACATTGCTCGTCGGCTACCCCATCGCCTATGGCATGGCGCGCGCGCCGGCGACGATCCGCCCGACCTTGCTGATGCTGGTGATCCTGCCGTTCTGGACCTCGTTCCTGATCCGGGTCTACGCCTGGATCGGCATTCTCAAGCCCGAAGGGCTGCTCAATCAGCTGCTGCTCGCCACCGGCGTCATCCACCAGCCGCTGATCATCCTCAACACCTATACGGCGATCTTCATCGGCATCGTCTATTCCTACCTGCCGTTCATGGTGTTGCCGCTCTATTCCGCGCTTGAGAAGATGGACTATTCGCTGATCGAGGCAGCCAAGGATCTCGGCTGTCCGCCGACAAGTGCGTTCTGGAAGATCACCTTCCCGCTGTCGCTGCCCGGCGTCATCGCCGGCTGTCTGCTGGTGTTCATTCCGGCCGTCGGCGAGTTCGTCATTCCCGATCTGCTCGGCGGCTCGCAGACGCTGATGATCGGCAAGACGTTGTGGAACGAGTTCTTCGCCAATCGCGACTGGCCGGTATCGTCGGCCGTTGCCGTCATCCTGCTGTTGCTGCTGATCGTGCCGATCATGCTCTTCCAGCGGGCCCAGGCGCGCGCTCAGGAAATGGACAGGTGACCTCATGAACGCCACCTGGAGCCGCTTCAACATCACTTCGATCGTGCTTGGCTTTGCCTTTCTCTATCTGCCGATCGTGCTGCTCATCGTCTTCTCGTTCAACGAGTCGAAACTGGTTACGGTCTGGGGCGGTTTCTCGACCAAATGGTACGTCTCGCTGTTCCACAATCAGGGCCTCATGGACGCGACCTGGGTGACGGCGCGCGTTGGCCTGATCTCGGCCACGGTAGCGACCGTTCTCGGCACGCTGGCGGCACTCACCTTGACCCGCTACACGCGCTTCAAGGGCAGGGTGCTGTTCTCCGGCATGGTCTTTGCGCCGCTGGTCATGCCGGAAGTCATCACCGGCCTGTCGCTGCTGCTGCTCTTTGTCGCCGTCGGGCTCGACCGCGGCTTCCTCACCGTGACGCTCGCCCACATCACGCTGACCATGTGCTTCGTCGCCGTGGTCGTGCAGTCGCGGCTCATGACTTTCGACCGCTCGCTGGAAGAAGCCGCGATGGATCTTGGCGCAACGCCGGTGAAGACCTTCTTCCAGATCACATTGCCGGTCATCATGCCGGCGATCGTCTCCGGCTGGATGCTGGCTTTCACGCTTTCGCTCGACGATCTGGTCATCGCAAGCTTCACCTCCGGGCCGGGCGCGACGACGCTGCCGATGAAGATCTACAGCCAGGTTCGCCTCGGCGTGACGCCGGAAATCAACGCTGCCTGCACCATCCTGATCGCTGTCGTGGCGATTGGCGTCATCATCGCCTCGCTTGCCAACAAGCGGCGTGAGGTGCAGCGCCAGCTCGACGAGCAGGCGGCGCAGCGCGGGTGAAAGACAGGAGGCGCAGTGGCGGCCTATTCCCCCGAAACGCCGCGGCTGATCGGGGAAATGAACGGCGTGCTCCAGGTTCCGCCGACGAAGAACGATGACTGGTTGGGACCTTGCTGGCCGTTGGCCTGCGTTGCCGCCTGGTCAGGCTGAATGACGCCGCCGGACAAGGCCAGTCCGCGCCCGGCGTAGGACGCGATGCCGGACAGCCAGATCTTGTACTTCGCTGAATTGGCCTCGGCCTTGTCGATCCGCGCCACGCCCTTCGAAATGGTGGCCTTGATCTCGGCGCCGTCGATCGGCAATGTTCCGTCGGAGACGTCGTCGAGCGCGAAGAAGCCGCCCTGTTCGGTATGTTTGAGGAAGGCCGGCAGGTTGAGCTTGCTCAACGCACCCGGCCCGAAGGTCGCCGAGACCGAGCCGTCGGCATTGTCGAAGATGGAATCCCAGGTTCTGCCCGGCCCCTTGAGGATCACCGAGACGGTGCCCGTGCCGACCGGCACCAGCCGCGTCATCCCTGCCGCCGTGCCGAACGCACCGCCGTCGATGTCGGACGCCAGAAGGCGGATTTCGACCTGCGAGCCCTCCGGCTTGCGATCGAAGCGAAGGCTGGTCTGGATGTTGCCGCCGAAGGCCGAGGCATCGGAGATGTCGAATACCGACAGACCATCCTTGACCTGGGCGGTGGCGGCGACATCGGCGAGCTGGATAGGTCCCGCCGTGGCGTGGGCTGCCGACAGCCTCAGATCGAGATTGATCTTGTCGGCGAAACTTGTGTCGATTTCGCCGGGTCCCGCCCCTCCGGTCGGCACCAGCGGGGTGAAGGCCGAAAGAAACGATCTGAGGTCGAGCGTGTCGAAGGCGAGCGTACCGGAGATCACAGGTTGTGCGCCAAGCGAGAGGTCCAGTGCACCCATCCCCGGATTGTTGTCGAGTGCAATTGCCGTGTTGTCGAACTTGACGCGCCCGCCCGTCGCGGTGATCTTGCTCGAAATGCTGACCGAGCCGATCGCCGCACCCGGAGCGATGCCGGCCTGCGACCATTCCAGGACACGCCGCAGCGAGGGTGCCGAGAACTTCGCCTGACCGTCGAAATAGGTATTTTCAGACATGCTGGCCGTGCCGTCGAACGAGAAGGTGGCGGGCGCCGCCTTGAAGGACAGCGTCAGCGGCGCCGTGCCGCCGGCAAACAGCACAAGTGGTCTGGCCGAGGCGACGTCCAGCGCGACGCTTTCGCCCCGCCAGATCCCTGTTGCCGACAGCGTCGCATTGCTGTTCATCGCCGCCCAATTCGCCTGACCGTTTAAACTGCTCAGGATCTCGACGTCCTTGCCGCCGATGGACGCTACCATTCGGCCGTCGCGAAACTCGACCGTGCCGAAGGTGTCGGTAGGCAGCTTGTCGAGGTCCGGCTTGGCGGGGTCGGCATTGACCACGCCGCGCGCCGTGTCGATGGAACGCGTGATGCGCCCGCCGGTGGGGACAGCGGGCAGGAAAAGGCCGGCAGGCGTGCGCTGGACCCGGATCGTCGGCCGCACCAGCCGCGCCGTCGAAAACACCACGTCGCCGCGCAGCGCCGCCATGGCGGAAAGGTCGACCTCGACCCGTTCTGCCTCGACCACAGGCGGCGCCTCGGTGTCGGTCCATTGTGAAAGCGTCACATCGGTCAGGATTGCCCGGAATGTCGGCCAGACCTCGATGCGCGGCGAACCGTCGATGGCGACCCGGAAGCCGCTCCACGCGCTCATTTCCCAGGCGATGCGGTCGCGCACGATACGGGTGGAGGCAATCAGCGGCAGGGCGGCAACGACCAGCGCGACGACGATCACGGCAGCGCCGATCGCCCATATTCCGCGCCGGATCATAGATGATGGCATATGGCCCCGTATGCTTCCATTCCGACAAATCGCCCGGCGGGTGTAACCCCGGTCGTCACCACGACCCCAGTCGTCACCACGACCCCCAGTCGTCACCACGACTTCAAGTTGTCACTACGACTTAGGGCTGAGGCATTTCAAGTCTTTATGGCCCGGCGATGGCATTTGCGCACATCTGGTCGCATCAGCCGAACAAAATCTTGCTCTGCTGCGCTGCGATATGCATAAGCGATGGCGACCGTGGAGGAACGATCATGGCTGCCGGACAACCGCTCTGGACCCCGACGCAAGACCAGATTGACGCAGCACCCTTGACCGCCTTCACCAAGGCCGCCGGAGTGAAAGCCGGCGTAGCGTTTTCCTCGTATTCGCAGCTTCATGCCTGGTCGGTCGAGGACCGTGAGGGGTTCTGGAGCCTGATCTGGGATTTCTGCGGCATCGTCGGCGACAAGGGCGATAACCTGCTCGTCGACGGCGACAAGATGCCCGGCGCTTCTTTCTTTCCCGATGCGACACTGAATTTCGCCGAGAATCTGCTGAAGAAGACCGGCTCAGGCGACGCAATCGTGTTTCGCGGCGAAGACAAGGTCGAGCGCCGGCTGTCCTGGAACGCGTTGCACGCGCTGACCTCGCGGCTGCAGCAGCTTTTCCTGTCGCTCAAGGTGAAGAAGGGCGACCGCATCGCCGCCATGATGCCCAACATGCCGGAGACCGTCGCCGCCATGCTGGCCGCCGCCTCGATCGGCGCGGTCTGGTCGTCCTGCTCTCCCGATTTCGGCGAGCAGGGCGTGCTCGACAGGTTCGGCCAGATCGAGCCCGTCGTCTTCATCGCGCCGGATGGCTATTGGTACAATGGCAAGGCGATCGAAGTCGCCGACAAGATCGCCGCGGTCGCGGCCAAGCTCGGCACTGTCCGCAAGATTCTGGTCGTCGATTATCTCGGCACATCGAGTGATGTCGCCGGGACCATCGACAAGGCGGTAGCGCTGGAAGAGGCGCTGTCGCCCTTCGTCGGCAAGCCCGTTGCCTTCGAGCCGCTGCCGTTTTCGCATCCGCTCTACATCCTGTTTTCGTCGGGAACGACCGGCATTCCCAAATGCATCGCCCATTCGGCCGGCGGCACGCTGATCCAGCATGTCAAGGAACACCGGCTGCATGCCGGTCTCACCGATGGCGACCGCTTCTTCTACTTCACCACCTGCGGCTGGATGATGTGGAACTGGCTGGTGTCGGGGCTCGCTTCGGGGGCCACGTTGCTGCTCTATGACGGTTCGCCCTTCTACCCCGACGGCAGTGTGCTGTTCGATTTCGCCGATGCCGAGAAGATGACGTTCCTCGGCACCTCGGCCAAGTTCATCGATTCCGTGCGCAAGGCTGGCCTCAAGCCGATCCGCACGCATGATCTGGCCACTGTGCGGGCAATCTCCTCCACCGGCTCGCCGCTATCGCCGGAAGATTTCCGCTTCGTTTATGACGGCATCAAGAAGGACGTGCATCTGGCTTCGGTCTCCGGCGGCACCGACATCGTCTCCTGCTTCGTGCTCGGCGTGCCGACGCAGCCTGTCTGGACCGGCGAGATCCAGGGACCCGGCCTTGGCCTTGCGGTCGATGTCTGGGACGATGACGGTAGGCCGGTCCGGCAGGAGAAGGGCGAGTTGGTCTGCACCAAGGCTTTTCCGGCGATGCCGATCGGCTTCTGGAACGACCCCGAGGGCAAGAAGTACCGGGCGGCCTATTTCGAGCGCTTCGACAATGTCTGGTGTCACGGCGATTTCGCCGAATGGACCGCGCATGGCGGCCTGATCATCCATGGCCGCTCCGACGCCACGCTCAACCCGGGCGGCGTGCGCATCGGCACGGCGGAGATCTACAACCAGGTCGAACAGATGCCGGAGATTCTGGAAGCGCTGTGCATCGGCCAGGACTTCGACAACGACGTGCGCGTCGTACTGTTCGTGCGCCTGGCCGCCGGCGCGCAGCTCGACGAAAATCTGGAAAAACGCATCCGCGCCAAGATCCGCAGTGGCGCCAGTCCCCGCCATGTCCCGGCCAGGATCGTTGCCGTGTCGGATATTCCCCGCACCAAGTCGGGTAAGATCACCGAACTCGCGGTGCGCGACGTGGTGCACGGCCGCGCCATCAAGAACAAGGAAGCGCTCGCCAACCCGGAAGCGCTCGACCTGTTCAAGAACCTGCCGCAGCTGGCCGAGTAGCTGCTACTGCATGTCGCTCAAAAGTGGTCCGGTTTTGAGACAACGACATGCATGAAAAAGGCCTTTCCGGCATGGTTAACGAAATATCTCGCTAGAATTTACCTAGATTTCATGAGTGGTACACATTCGTAAATTTTCCGGCACTCCGGTAAGGAGTTGTTAAGGTCCGGCGTCGATAGTCGCAGGTAACTTGAGGGAGAAATCCCGTTCCTCAGCCCCGAGGATCCGAATTCGCTCAAGCCCCCGTTGTGACAGCAATCCCATCTCTTAAGGCGCCCTTTGGGCGCCTTTTCTTTTTATCGGGACCGAACCGCGGAGAGGGCTGATCTATTCCGCGAGCACACGGGTCGACGGAAAAGCGACCTCGACCAGAGTGCCTTCGCCCGGTGTCGAATTGATGGTGAACCGGGCACGGTTGGCTTCCACCATCGCTTTGGTCAACGGCAGTCCAAGCCCGGTACCGTCACCGCGTCCGCGCTTCAGCGCGTTAATCTGCTTGAACGGCTTCAGCGCCTGCTCGATCTCGGCATGGCTCATGCCGATGCCGGTGTCTCGCACCCGCATGACGACGTCGCCCGACGTCTCATAAGCGGTCGAGACGATCACCTGGCCGCCGGCCTGGGTGTAACGGATGGCATTCGACAGGATGTTGAGCGCGATCTGGCGCACGCTGCGCAGGTCGGCCACCACTTCCGGCAGCCGCGAAGCGAAGCTGGAGCGGATGATGACCCGTTCGCGGTTGGCCTGCGGCTGCATCATCGCCACCGTCTCGGCCAGCGTGTCGTTGAGCGACACCGCTTCATAGGCCATCTCCTGCTGGCCGGCCTCGATCTTGGAGATGTCGAGCAGGTCGTTGACCAGATCGAGCACATGATTGCCCGAGCGGTTGATATCGCGCAGATAGTCGCGGTAGCGGTCGTTGGCGACAGGTCCGAACTTCTCGTCGACCATCAATTCCGAAAAACCGATGATGGCATTGAGCGGGGTGCGGATCTCGTGGCTGATGCGGGCCAGGAAATCGGTCTTCTGCGAGGACGCGCGCTCGGCCACCGCACGTGCCTGCGTCAAGTCCTCTTCGGCCCGCTTCCACTGCGTGATGTCGCGAACGACGGCGCAGAAGCCGCTGTCGTTGGGCAGCCGACCGATGGTCATGAACAGCGGAATGAAGCGGCCTTGCGACTCGCGCCCGATCACCTCGCGGCCGTCGTTCATGACACTCGCCACGCCGGGCTCGGACAGTCCGTTGAGATAGTCGCGCGCCGCGCGCTGGCTTTCGATCGCAAACAGCGAGGCGAACGGCTTGCCGGTCACATCGTCGCTGTCGAAGCCGAACAGCGCTTCCGCAGGCCGGCTAATCGATCGGATGGTGCCGTCACGGCCGATCAACACGACGCCGTCGGTGGCGGTGTCGATAATGGTGCGCATCTCGGCGATGCGCGCCTTGAGTTCGGAGATATCCGGCTGCGTCTGCTCGTCGCCAACCACATGCAGGCTCGCCGGCGCATCATCCTCGCCGGAGCGTCGCACGACCAGCATCAGCGCCTTGCCGTCGCGCCAGGGGACCGAGCGCAAAATGGCCTCGATCGGGAATTCCTGTCCGTCACGCGTTTTCAGCCGCAGCGCGCGATCGGTGCCGTCGGAAACGCCGTCGTCGGCATAGGGGTCGGCAAACAACGCGCCGAGGCCGCCGGCATCCGCCAGATCGTCAAGCGCCTCGTAACCCGTCAGGCTGAGGAATTCCTCATTCGCATAGTGCAACCGGTCCCCGGAATGGATGAGCAGCGGCACGGGCAGCTTGCCGAGCAGCGACGTGTCCGGAGCCTTGTGTTCATCTCCGGCGGAAAACGCCGACGGCACGAACCCTTCGGCCTTGAGCGGCGGAACCTGCAGGCGAGGGCGCTCGAGGGGTATTTCCGCAGAGTCGCCTGCGGTTTCCTCGCCAACCGTCTGCTCGTCGGGCGACGCGGCTTCCTCGTCGGGCTGCGCCCAATCCTCATTGTCTTCGGCATCGCGAAAATCCGCCGACGTCATGCTGTCGTCATCGAGGCCATCATGTGTCGCGTCAGTGGCTTCAGGCTCTTCGCCGGGCGAAACGGCAGCTGTGTTCTCTGGTTCCGCCGCCACGGGGCCACGTTCGTCATCTTGGCCGGCATAGTCGAGCAACGAGCCCGTCACATTCACCCCCGAGCGGGCGTCACGAGGGGCTTCGTCCGCGTGACCGTCAAGCCGTGCCAGATCCCGCTCGTCTTCGGCATCGACATCGGATGCCTCGACCGGTTCGTTCTCTGGCCCTGACGCAGGGATGCCGTCGGTGCGCATCGGGTCGTCGGACGCATTGACCGGAGCCTCGGTCTCCGCTGCCGATGCCTCCACAGTCTCGGTCTCTGGCGGCCCGACCGGAGCGCTATCCTTCTTCAGCCGCTCGCCGATTTCGCGGAACGCGCTGCGTTCCAGGGTCGACAGGCCCTTGTCGTTGGCAGGCTGGCGATGTTCGGCGAGCCGGATCACCTTATCGGCAAAGCGCCGCTCCTGTTTCGGCACGATGGTCAGCGCCGGCACCTCGCCCTTGAACGGATCCGATGCCTGCGTGTCCTCGGTCTTGGGCTCTTCGGCGTTCGGCTGTTCGGGCGCGGGTTGGATGACTTGCGGTTCCGGCGTTGCCGGCGCCTGGCTATTGGGCACCAGCGCCATGCCGATGGCCTCCGGATCGACGACCGCGTCGCTGGCGCGGGCGACGCCGAAGCCGCGGAAACCCTCGAAGGCGCGGCTGCGGCCATAGACAGGCAGCGCCGCCAGGTCGACCGGTATCTTCAGATCGGTGCCGACGACCGGCCACAGCACGGAGCGCCCGGACCAGGTATCGCGCCGTTCGAGGAGCCCTGATATCTCGCCGGAGGGGTCGAGGCCGAATGTAGCGGCGACATCCCTGAAGCGGCGGCCGATCACGTCGGCCGCCGGCTTGCCGACGATGTCGGCGAATTCCGGCGACAGCGCGCTGAACTTGCCTTCGGCATCGGTGCGCCAGACGAAGCGCACCGGCGCTGCGGCGCGGTCTATCGCCGAGACGGTCGTCGGCGTGGCCGTGGACTGGACTTCCAAGGCGGCCGGCTCTTGAGGCGCTTCAGGTCCGGACGCGGCAGGTCGCGGCGCCTGTTCCCCTCCGTCCTCGCCGGCGTTGAAGTACCAATGGTCGTGCTGCGCGGGCATGCGCTCTGCTGCCGGCTGATCGCTGTTGGCCGCCGTCGGCGCCTGCCCGATCGCATCGGCGATCTCATGCTGCGATGCGGCGATGTCGCCGGCCGGCTGCGAGGCGCTCGGTTCGTCGGTCGGTGCCTCGCGACCCTGTTCCGGCTGGGAAGCCGCGTCGCCAGCAGGTGCCGTCTCGGCAATGGTTTGCGTAGGATGTTCGCCCGCAGGGGCTGTGTCGTCGAGCTGGTCCTCGTCGATCACCACCAGCAGATGCCGCTCCTCGGTCAATCTTGCCAGCCCTGCCGGGTAGGAGGCCGTGCCGCCGGGGACAAGGCGCTTGACGATGCGGTCGCTCTCGGCTGCGACGTCGGCGACCAGTGCCGCCAGCGTCTCCGGCAGGATGCCCAGTGCCGAAAATCCTTCCGAGGCCGCCTCGACGTTGCCCCCGGCATCGACAAAGGCGATGAAATGACCATCCTCTGTGAGGCCGCTAATGGCGCGCGCGGCGATTTCGCTGGCACTGCGTGACCCGGTCTGAGCCGCTGGCACTGCCAGCATGATCGCCTTTTCGGCGTCCGGCATGGTCACCGCACTGGCCAGGAAGCCGACGGCGCGGCTGGTCATGCCGGTCGCCAGCCGCACCATGATGGCGCGGTCACTGCCAATCTCGGGAAATCCGCTGGTCGCCATGATCTGGCGCCTGGCGATCACAGGCAACTGCGTCGACGCGCCGATGATCGCCTCGATGTCGGGATAACCGAACATCGCGGCTCCTGGCCCGTTGGCCCAGATCACCTGCTCCAGATCCGCCGACAGGATCGCGATCGCGTCGCCTGCCGCAAAGCGCTGGCGGACCGCGTCGAGCACGGCGACATCGAGGAAGGAATATTCGGACGGCATGCGCTTGGCGGACCTCACGGAGCGGCGATTTTGCAGTTAACGCTTTGTTAATAAAAGCCGGAGGCGCGAAGGTCCACAAGCCAGAACGTGCAAAGGCTGGAATCTGGGCTCTTGGTTAACGGCCCAAAAGAAATTTATGGTGCACTGCAACAAAGATATTGCAATGCACAAAATTTGCCTTTATATTGCCATCATACAGGAACGAGACGGCTTTCTGTCAAAGCCGCTGCCGCTGAAAAGGATGGAAAATGTCCAGGACCAAGACCGCCGAGACGATCGAAAACGTTGAATTCCCGAGCTTCGACGCTTCCAAGGCCACCGACCAGATGCGCGCCTTCGCCGAAAAGGGCGTTGAGCAGTCGAAAGAGGCCTATGCCAAGCTGAAGACCGGCGCCGAGGAGACCCAGAAGGCTCTGGAGTCGACCTACGAGACCGCCAAGACCGTTTCCAACGACCTGTCGCTCAAGACCATCTCCGCTTTGCGTGCCAATGCCGAGGCCGGCTTTTCCCACCTCGAAGCCCTGATCGGCGCCAAGTCGCTGTCGGAAGTCGTCGAGCTGCAGACCGCCTTCCTGCGCAAGCGCGTCGAATCGACCGTCGAGCAGGCCAAGGACTTCCAGGCCGTTGCCTCCAAGGCGGCCGAGGACGTCTCCAAGCCGATCAAGACCGCCTTCGAGAAGGCGATGAAGGAAATCAAGGTTGCCTAACATTTGCGCATGATCTGAAGATGCAACAAAAGGTCGCATTTTCTTAAAAACGATCAGGTGTATGATAGCAGCCATCAAGGAATACCCGGTGAGTGGAACCTCCTCCCTCTGCTCCCCGGGGTGACCAGCCAGCACCTCCTCCCGCTGGCTCGTAACAGGAAAAGGCCGGCACCTCCTCCCGCCGGCCTTTTTCTTTGTCCAGCGCCCGGTCCTTGCCTGGTCCTTCTTGCCAGGCAAATGCCGCGTCGATGTGGGGAAGTGACCTTTGCTTTCCAAAAGCCTTGAATTAGAATCCATAAGCCCGTAAGGACGCATCGCCGAACGACAGAGCGGGCGGATGAGTTTCTGTTTCGATCCGCTCAGGCAACGTGCCGTTGTAGCTCAGATGGTTAGAGCGCCGGATTGTGGATCCGGAGGTCGCTGGTTCGATCCCAGCCAACGGTACCATCGGATTTTTCCTGTAAGTAATTGATTGGTTGGACGATTTTGCGGAATTGCTCTGGCCCTTAAGCCATTTTGGCGGTTTTGTGATACCTATTGCATTCTGGCCTTCGCGCTCAAGGTTCAGACTAGTTGGGCCGGCCTGTCGGCGGTTTCAGGACTCATTGGCCAGGGCTCTTCCAGACCCGCGATCTGTCGCCGTTCTTGTCTGCAAGCACTAGCTGACGATCAATCTCCTCGCGTGGTATCGACATTTCACGGCGGCCAGATATCGCTGCCCAGATCTCGCTGCCAGCGTGGACCGGATGTCGCCGCAGCATACCAAGAAGGACGGTGCTCTTTGACAATCTTCCCCTTCACCGAAGCCACCCCGATCCAGTTCCAGCATCCCCTGCCGAAGACTTCGGACGTCGTGATCATCGGCGGCGGGGTCATTGGCGTGAGCACGGCACTGTTCCTGGCGCGACGGAACGTCTCGGTGACGCTGCTGGAAAAGGGCCGCATCGCCGCCGAGCAATCCTCGCGCAATTGGGGCTGGATCCGACAGCAGGGCCGCGATGCCGACGAACTGCCGATCGTCATCGAAGCGCAGCGCCTCTGGCGGCAACTGGCGCAGGAATGTGGCGAGGACATAGGACTGAAGCAGACGGGCGTTACCTATCTTGCGCGGACAGACAAGGAGATGGCCGGTTTCGCGAAGTTTCTCGAGGTTGCCCAGGCTCATGGCGTCGAGACGCGTCTCCTCGACCAAGGTGAGTTGGCAAGCCTGATCCCTGCCATGTCGCGACCGTTCAAAGGGGCAATGATCACCCCATCGGACATGCGGGCGGAACCTTGGGTCGCGGTGCCCGCGCTTGCTCGCCTGGCGGCCCGCGAAGGTGTGACGATCATCGAGAATTGCGCGGCACGTATGCTCGACATCTCCGCGGGACGCATCAGTGGCGTCTGGACCGAGAAAGGGCACATCGCGACCTCGAGCGTCGTCGTCGCCAGCGGCGCGTGGACGTCGCTCTTTCTGCGCGCCCACGGCATCTCGATTCCGCAGCTCAGCGTCAGGGCGACCGTCGCCGCGACAGCACCTATGCCGGAAATCCACACCGGTGCCGCCGCGGATGAATGCATCGCTTTCCGGCGCAGGCAGGATGGCGGGTATACGCTCGCATCGGGAGGCAGTAGCCAACTCTACATAGGGCCGGACGCATTTCGCCATGCGGGCAAATATTTCAGCGCCCTGATGGCCAATCCCTTCGGCACGCGCTACCTGCCGGCCGCGCCGCGAGGATACCCGGATGGCTGGTCGACGCCGCGCAGATGGAACGCGGATGAAGAAAGCCCTTTCGAACGGATGCGCGTCCTCAATCCGGCTCCCGAGACGTCGGCGCTTCGCGCCATCGACCGCGGGTTCAGGGAGCTTTTCCCTCAGTTCACGACTGTGCCGATCAAGGCGAGCTGGGCGGGCATGATCGATGCGATGCCTGATGTCGTGCCCATCGTCGATCGCGCCGCTGCGATCCCGGGTCTCGTCATAGCGACCGGGATGAGTGGTCACGGCTTCGGCATCGGACCCGGCATTGGCCGTGTGCTGTCCGACCTCGTCCAAGGCAACGAGACCGGGCACAATCTCTACAGGTTCCGTCAATCCCGTTTCAGCGACGGCAGTCCGATCCGATTGGGGCCATCGCTGTAAGCGTTCCTGCCGCCCGCCAGGCCATCCGCTCTGGCCTTGAAGTGCCGGACGAGGATCTCAGGTGCCGCATGCCCGGGCGTAGGCCTCGATGCTCCGCCGGACGTGACCGATCGCGATCTCCTCGCCGTCGCAGGCGCGGCCAGCCCATGTGACTGCAGAAGGCAGGTGCTGGAGAAACAGCGTCACCGGTACCCTCCGGCCTTTCAACGTATCGAAAAGACGGTTGCAGGCGGCACGGGCTTGCGGGATCGCCCAATAATATCGGATGCGATCGGAATAGGAGTAGTGGCGCAGCGTCCGCTTGTCGGCATCGCTTCCATGATAGTGGCTTGCCCAATTCTTGGGGGTGCCTTGCATCAGCTCTTCCATTGCGCGGTAAAGCGGCCGCTCGCCATAGCCAGGCGCCAGGTCGGAAGCGATCAGGTCGAGCGCGTACAGCGCCTCGCGCAGCTTGAAGGTCAGCTCGGGTCCGACCTTGAGGACGGCGAAGCCGTCCTCGACGAGTTCACGCAGCGGCCTCTCACCCTGATAGTCCGTCGAATGGGCTTCGAAAATGAGCGACGGCAATCTGTCGAGGGTTGCCGCCAGGCCGCGGGCCTTTGCCCGATCGTAGAAAATCACATTCTGGTTGCCGAACTCCACGCCCGGCTGCACCACAAGCCCGATGACGCGGGAAAATGCGCTTTCAAGCCCGGCGGTGTGGAATGCCTGGGCATGAATGGCATGTGTCTGGCGAGCGGCCTCCGGACTGGTCGGGGTGATCGCATCCAATGTGTGATCGGCGCCGCCGGGCGGCGGCACTTCCGTGCCGATGATGTAAACCGGGCTTGCCCCGCCGCTCTGCGCTGCCGCCTGCTCCGCGACGCCTGCTAGCCTAGCCGCGCGCCCGGCCACTGTGTGGTCGTCTAGCGCCGCCGGTTCACCCGCGCAGCCCATCGAGGCATCGAGGTGGATCTTGCGGAAGCCGGCGCGGACATAGGCATCGATCATCGTCCCGGCCTGCGCCATCGCCTCCTCGGCGGGCCGGTCTCTCCAGGGATTGGGGCCGAGATGATCCCCGCCAAGCACGATCAGCTCTTGCGGGCACTGCTCGGCTGCCGCGAGCGCTTCCACCATCGCCGCGAAATCGGCCGGCGTCATGCCCGTATAACCACCCAGATGATTGACCTGATTACACGTCGCCTCGATCAGGACGGTGGTGCCGGTTTCCCGCCCGTGGCGCAGTGCGGCTTTCAGCACCAGCGGGTGCGCCGAGCACACCGAGGTCACCCCGATTTTCTTCCCGTCCCTGTGCAGGGCCGGCAAATCTTCGATCGCCACACGCATCAATTTCTTCTCGCCGTTCTTGCCATGAAATCTTCCAGCTCGGCCGGCGTGCCGGCTCCCTCCATGGGACCGAGGCGTGTGACGTTGCGCGCCCCTGCCGCGTTGGCGAATTCGAGCGCCGTCTGCAGCGCCATCCCCAGCCGCCGGCATGCGACATAGGCTCCCCCGAAACAGTCGCCGGCGCCGGTGGGGTCCGTTTCCTCGACGATGAGGCCGGGGCAATCGGCGCGGGCTCCGGTGCTTTGACGGGCTGACGCGCCATGTTCGCCGCGCTTCACGGCGATCTCCTTGACCCCTCGTCTGAACAGCGCCTCGATCGCGCGTTCCTCCCCGTCCGTGCCGGCGGCCAGGAACAATTCATTGCCCGACGGCAGCAGCAGGTCCGCTTCGTCCACCAGACCGGCGAATTTCTCCTCGGTCTGGCCGTGCGCCAGCAATTCCTTGCGCAGGTTCGGATCGAGCGACATCGTGCCGCCGCGTGCCTTGATCAGCGGGATCGCGCGTTCGGTGATCGCCCAGGCTGCGGGACTTGCGAACACCGTTCCCATGACATGGATATGCCCGCAACGCGCGATCAGCGCCTCGACCTGCGGGCTCCATTCCAGTCGGGCGGCGGCGGATTTGGCGATGTTGTAGACGAAATCGCGGCTTCCGTCCGTGCGGTAGCGAACAAAGGCGCTGCCCGTCGGATAATCCGGGGAAACAGCGATGGCTGAAGTGTCTACGCCGTCCCGCTTCAGGCGCTCCATGTTGACGACGCCGAAATCGTCGTCGCCGACCACGCCCACCATTGCGGCCGCTCCGCCCATACGTGCGCATTGATCGATGAAGATGGCGGGCGCGCCGCTCGGAAAGGGACCAATGAGGTCGATAGGTTCCCGGAAGCCGGTGCCCGTCTGCCTCGCGACGATCTCTACCAGGATTTCTCCAATCGTCACGGTTGGCCCGAGCGAGTCCGCTGCAAGTGTTTGGGGGAGGTCGTTCATCAAGCGTCCAATCCTGGGTGTGGTGTCGTTCGCGGTTTCACGACGCCGAGGCGCAAGAGGATTCCTACCGGATCGATGTGAATCGATCAGCTGCCATCACGCTACAAACCTGCATGCATGGTCAAGCGCACACTTGGAACGACGCGCAAACCCTCAGCCGGGAAACAGGTCCAGGATCGACGACAGACGGTTGGTACTGAGATCGACGTCGTCGAGCAGGACGCCGCTGGGGAGATAGCCAACCACGAACAGACCGGCGGCCCGTGCGGCCCTGGTACCGGTGCGGCTGTCTTCCACGGCCACCACCGACCCTGGAGCTACGGCGAGCTGCCGGCAGGCCTCGCGATAGGGCGTTGGGTCGGGCTTGCCGGCCGACACGTCGTCGAGGCTGATTGTGAGGCTCATATGGTCGAGCACGCCGAGCGCATCGAGATTGGCATTGACGACTTGCCGGCCGGAATTCGAGACGCAGACCTGCGGGACGCCGCGGTCAGCCAGGGCCCGGATCGTCTCGACCGCCTCGGGGATCGGGACGGCGTTCGCCCGGTTCGCGACGTAGTGGGCATTGATAGCGGCGAGCCACTCCGCCTGGTCGAGCCCGACCGGGAGACGCGGACGCAGCATTGTCCAGACGTCGCCCATATGGATGCCGCGAAAGGCTTGGTCGGGCAGGTCGTCAAGATCGACGTTCCAGTTGCGGCAGCCGGCGAGGAGGGATTGATGATGCAACGGCTCGCTGTCGATCAGCGTTCCGTCGATGTCCCAGGCGACGGCGCGATACATCACGATGACGATCCCGCTCTGGTCGCGCCAGGAGCCGACAGGCGCGCATAAAGATCGCGATAGCGGCGATAGCCGTCGCGGTAGATGTCAGCCTTGCGCGGGTCGGGATCGAGCCGGTCGGCGAAGCTGACGAAACCGGAAACGCCCGACCAGTCGTCGGTCAGGCCGACGCCGATCGCCGCCGTCCAGGCAGCGCCGATACAAGAGCCGGGGTGCCCGGTCAGGCGTTGGACCGGCTTTTGCAGGACATCCGCGACAATCTGCATCCAGACCTTGCTGCTTGAGCCGCCGTCGGAGGCGAGATAGCGCTCGGTCCGGTGGCCCATGTCGTTGAGCACCTCGATATGATGCGCGATGGCGAAGGCATAGGCCTCGAGCAAAGCGCGCCAGACATGGCCGATATCGTGCGACAGCGTCAGCCCATCGATCACGCCACGAGCCGCTGGATCATGGATCGGCGTCTTCTCGCCGAGGAAGTAAGGCAGGACGGTGAGGCCGTCGGCACCGGCGGGACGCTCTGCCGCCAGCGCATCGAGCCGCTGGTGTACCGAAATACCATCGGCCTGTGCCGTGGCCATCTCGCCGCCGGCGAAATTGCGTACGAACCAGTTGAGGCCCGAGCCGCCGGTCGACATACAGCCATTGGGCATGAACAGGCCCGGCACCAGGTGGTAATCAAGATACATGCGGGGATCTGGCTTGATCTGATCGGTGGCGATCAGGATATCGACCGAGCCGCCGAATTTCAGGAGGACATCGCCTGCTTTGGCAACTCCGGCGCCGAGCGCGGAAGCGATCATGTCGGCCGCACCCCCGACGACAGGTGTTCCCGCCATCAGGCCGGTCTCATCCGCGGTCTTCGCCGAGACGGAACCGAGGATCTCATGCGAGGCGATCTTTCGTGGCACGGCCGAGCGCGGTATGTGGGCGAGCGCCACCAGGTCGTCGTCGATCCGGTGCGTCGAAACATCGACGAAGCCGGCCTCCAGCGCCCAGTTCTGCTCAACCGCACGTTCACCGGTGAGGCGCCAGTTGATATAGTCATAGGAGCCGAAAACGGTGGCGATGCGGCTGAACACCTGCGGCTCGTGACGCTCTATCCAGCGCAGCTTTGCGGTGACCAGCTGTTGGTTGATGCCGTTGCCGGCCTTGGCGATGAAAGCCGCCTCATCGCATTCGGTCCGCAGTTCGGCAACTTCGGCGCCACAGCGGCCGTCGCTCTGCTGGATGCTCGGTCGCAGCACCTCGCCCTGCTCGTCCAGAAGAACGACCGCCGGCAGCATGCCGGTGGTGCCGATCGCCACGATCTCTTCGGCCTTGATGCCGCTGGTCCTCAGCAACTCCTGCACGATGTCGCGGACATTGGTCCACCATTGCGCGGGATCTTCCTCGGCCCAGCCCGCATGCTCGGAATGCAGCGTGACGGGGCGCGAGGCGAGGCCCAGCACCTGATCGGGAAGCCGGATCAGAATGCCCATCGTCGAGGTGGTGCCGATATCGAGACCGAGAACGAACGCCATGTCGAATCCATTGAAATGCCGGGAAGGGCAGGCGGGCGAACCTGTCTGCCTCGTCGTGTCCCGCTGCTCGATACCAGTCGATCATTCCGGACGCCGGCCCGCAACGATCGATATGATCACCGCGAGCCGGCGCGATGGCCGGCATCGCCGTGGAAGCCGTCCTCAGCGCAAAGTGGCGACAACGTCCATGAAGCGCTTGACCCGATCGCCGTCGACGGCGTTCCAGGTATTGCCATCGATCTTGAAATGGGTCCCGATCACGACGCCGCTCGCCAGCGAAAGGACATCGCGGACATTGTCGATGTTCACGCCGGTGTTGGCGAAGACCGGCACGTCCTTGATCGTCTCGCAGACGCTGCGCAGGTGGGACTGGTCGGCCGGCTGGCCAGTGATCGGACCGGAAACGAGGATGGCGTCGGCCATCGACGAGAACACCGCGCTCTTGGCGCGCAATTCAATAGGACGCTGGTCGAGCGAGTGTGCGAACTCTGCATTGATGTTGAAGAGAAGCTTCATGTCGTCGCGGCCAAGATTGTGCCGCAGGCGCGAGGCGGCGGCGCAATCGGGCTCCCACAGGCCCATGTCGGAAGCAAACAGGCCGGTGAAGATCTCGCGCACGAAACGGGCTCCGGTGGCCGCCCCGATCGCGACGCTGGCAGTCGGGTCCCAGAGATAATTGACGCCAAACGGCACCTTCAGCTCGGGTTTCACCGCCTGGACGATCGCGGTCATGGCGGCAATGCCTTCGGGCGGCGCCTTGAAGACATAGGGGCGGTCGTTCTCGTTGCCGAACATGATGGCATCGACGCCGCCGCTCTGCAGCTTGCGGATGTCGGAGAGCACGCCATCGATCAGCTTGTCGAGGCCGCCATCGGCATCATAGAGGGGCGTTCCCGGCAGGGCACCGATATGTGCCATCGAGATGACAGCCTTCTTCTTGTCGCCGAAAAATTCAAATACCATCGAGTCGTCTCCTTGGGGATAAAGTGAAAATGTTGCGCCTCAGTCGCGCGTCAGCGGCGGCGCGATGCGCAGGTCGACCTTGGCCGCGGCGAGCGCTGCGGCGATCTTGGCCGGCGGCTCGGCATCGGTGATGAGGATGTCGATGTCCGACAGTGGCGCTATCCGCACCAGCGACATGCGCAGGAATTTGGCGGAATCGCAGAGCACGATCTTGGTGCCTGAGCGTCTCAGATAGGCGCGCTTCATGTCGGTATCATCGAAGGAATAGTCGAAGAGGCCGTCCGCCGTGATGCCGGAGACGCCGATCACGGCGACGTCGAACCACAGCGCCTCGAACTGGGCGATGGCCGCGGGTCCGCCGGTCGACATCTCGTCGGCTCGTACGCGGCCGCCGGCAACATAGACTTCGGGCACACCGCCGTTCAGCGCCGCCGCGATCCTGAGGCTGTTGGTGAACACCTTGGCGTGCGGAAGGTCCTTGAGGTGCTCGGCCATCAGATAGGTGGTGGTGCCGACATCCAATGCGATCGTGCGGTATCCCGAAACCAAGGCGGCCGCGGCGGCGGCAATCGCGGCCTTCGGGTCACGGCGCTGGCGCAAGCGCGAATCGAAACTCGGCTCCTCACTGTCCATGGCGACCAGCGGCGGGTTGTCCGCCTCGATCGCGCCGCCATGGATTCGCACCAGCCTGCCCTCGCGTTCCAGTTCGACGAGATCGCGGCGGATCGTCATGTCGGAAACGGCAAGTTCGGCCGCGGCCGTAGCGACGGTGAGCGACCCCGTCCGGCGCAGCAAAGCCAGGATGCGTGCCTGCCGATCGTGCGCAAGAAGGCGCTGACGGTCGGCATCGCGCGGTGCGCCATGCGTGGACGATAGAGGAGAGGCGGTGTCGTCGGCCATCGATGTATCCGGTGGGTAAGCCGCTGACGAAGCGGTCTGCTACTTCAACTCTACCGTATGATCAAACATTTTCAAACAAAAATATGTTTGCAGTGTTCGAATTTATTGGTATGCATCTCCATATCAACAGAACGCATTCCGCCACCAAGCAGAGAGATTACGATCATGCCGGCTGCCTCCGTCATTCCTCCAGTGCTTGCCGAACTCGCGGGCAAGCGTGCCTTTGTGACGGGTGGCGGCGCGGGGATCGGTCGCGCGATCGCGACCGCCCTGACGCGGCAGGGTGTCGCCGTGGCGATCGGCGATCTGGATCCCGACGCGGCGCGCAAGGCGGCCGAGGAGATTGGCGGCGGTGCCGCCGCCGTCACGGTCGATGTTCGCCGTCGCGATTCCGTCGAGGCGGCCTTTGCCATTGTGCTGGAAGCGCTAGGCGGCTGCGATATCCTGATTGCCAATGCCGGCGTGTCCACCATGCAGCACGCGCTCGATCTGACCGACGAGGAGTGGGACTTCAACTTCTCGGTCAATGCGCGCGGGGTATTCCTCGCAAATCAGATCGCTGGACGGCATTTTGTCAAGCAAGGCACGGGCTGCATCGTCAACACCGCCTCGCTTGCCGCGAAGGTCGGTGCGCCGCTCCTGGCGCATTATTCGGCATCCAAGTTCGCCGTGCTCGGCTGGACGCAGGCCTTTGCCCGCGAGCTCGCGCCCAAGGGAATCCGCGTCAATGCCGTCTGCCCGGGGTTCGTCAAGACCGGCATGCAATCGCGCGAAGTCGAATGGGAGGCGCATCTGCGGCAGGTCACGCCCGAACGGGTGGTCGCCGACTATATCGCGCAGACGCCGCTCGGCCGGCTCGAACTGCCGGAGGATGTCGCCGACGTCGTCGTGTTCCTCTGCTCGGATCAAGCCCGCTTCATGACTGGCCAGGGCGTCAACGTGACCGGCGGCGTCTACATGACCTGACGGCTTTTGGCGGCTGTAACCGGATCCTGATGCTGGCACGCGCCAACCAAAAAAGTGAACACATATGATCAGAAGGTAGGCTTTCAATGTTACATTTTGTTCTCTAAGATGACCGTTCGCTCGACTTCGGCCTTCGGCGTTCAGCCGGGTCAGACGGGTTCATGAGGAAAGTCTATGGCGTCTATCGAGCTCGATCGCGTTTCCAAGCTCTACGGCAATGGCAATTACGGGGTGCATGAGGTCGATCTCACCATTCCCGATGGTGAATTCGTGATCTTTCTCGGCCCGTCGGGATGCGGCAAGTCGACGACGCTGCGGATGATTGCCGGCCTGGAGAGCATTTCCTCCGGCGATCTTCGCATCGGTGGCAAGAGCGTCGCCAATGTCGCGCCGCGCGACCGCAACGTCGCGGTGGTGTTCCAGAGCTACGCGCTCTATCCGCATATGTCGGTGCGGCAGAACATGGCCTTCGGGCTGAAGATGCGCGGCACCGACGCCGCAGTGATCGATGCCAAGATTGCCGACGCCGCGAACCTGCTCGGTTTGCAGAATCTTCTCGGCCGCAAGCCGGCAGCGCTTTCGGGCGGCCAGCGTCAGCGTGTCGCGCTCGGCCGGGCGATCGTTCGCGAACCGGAGGCCTTCCTGCTTGACGAACCGCTGTCCAACCTCGATGCGCAGCTGCGTGCCGAGATGCGGCTCGAACTCGTCAAGCTGCACCGACGCCTCGGTCGCACCATCGTCCATGTCACGCACGACCAGGTCGAGGCCATGACCATGGGCGATCGCATATGCATCATGCGCGATGGTCGCCTGGTCCAGGCCGGCCGGCCGCTTGAAGTCTATGCCGACCCGGTCAACACCTTCGTCGCGCGCTTCCTGGCGACGCCGCCGATGAACCTCATTCCGGCCACGCTTCAGGCCGCACCTGGCGAAGGGCTCTCCGTCCTGACCGATAGTGGTGCCGTGCTTGCCGTCCCCGCCCGCCACCGCAACGCTTATGGCGAGCGTGTCGGGCGCCGCGTCATTCTGGGCGTGCGGGCTGAGGATTTCCATGAAAGCCCAGACAAGCCGGACTGGCAGAAGATTGCCGTACGGGTCGTGGCCGTCGAGGCTCTCGGCGCCGAGAACGTCCTGATCGGCCAGATTGCCGGTCAGGCCACCGGCACGGACGATGCCCACCCCGCCGGAGGCGACAAGCCGTTGGAGATCGCCGCCCGCCTGAGCCGTTATTTCACGGCGCCCGTCGGCTCGATCGTCGAACTCTACATCGACCCGCTGCCGATGCACCTGTTTGATCCCGAAACCGAACTGGTGATCGCGCGGCCGAGCCTCATGGCGGCCACTCGATGACCAGCATGGACAGAAACGAGCGGCCGGCCTTTCGTCGCCGCTTCGGCCTGCATTTCGGGCTGATTGTCGTTTGCGCCATCGTGCTGCTGCCGCCGCTCTGGGTGCTGCGGACGAGCTTCGTGCCCGAGCAGCTATCCTACAGCAACGAGCTGATGCCGGCCTTTACGACGGACAATTATTCGGCGCTCCTGTCGAGCCGCTTCGGTCAGTCCTACCTCAACAGCCTGATCGTCGCGCTCGGTTCGGTTCTGCTCGCATTGCCTTTTGCCGCCACCACCGGTTATGCCTTCGCCCGCTTCCGTACGGGCGGTCGGTGGGCGCGTTTTGCCGTTCTGGCGACGCAAATGCTGCCGCCCGTGGCGCTGGTGCTGCCGACCTTCACGCTGTTCCGAAGCCTGGAGCTCAGCAATTCGCTGACCGGGCTGATCATCGTCTATGCCGCGCTCAACCTGCCTTTCCTGACCTGGATCCTGATGGGCTTCTTCGAAGGCATTCCAGTCGATCTGGAGTGGGCGGCGATGACCGACGGCGCGACCGCCTGGGGCGCCTTCTGGCGCATTGTGCTGCCGGTGTCGATGCCCGGTATCGCGGCCGCCGGCGTCCTCGGCTTCATCCTGGCGTGGAATGAGTTTTTGTTTGCCCTGGTTTTGAGCGGGCCGAAGACGGCGACCATACCGGTTGCGCTCGCCGCGTTGCAGACCTCGAACGGCGTCCAGATCGCCAAGGTCTCTGCCGGCGTCGTCCTTGCCATCCTGCCGCTGGTCGTGGCTTCCCGCTTCATCCAGCGTTTCATCGTCCAGGGCTTGACGTTCGGCAGCGTGAAATAGGCCGGCCGCTCCGAGAGCCGACATGGCTCGCTAGCCGGTTATGAAATCGTGGCGGGATCACCGCCGCGTCCAGAGGGAAAGAGGAGTAGAGAGTTATGACTTGGAACAAGCAGACCTTGATCAAAATGCTGATGACGGCCGTGAGCGGGGCAGCGGTTGTCAGCGCATCGCTTCCGGCCAGGGCGGCTGAGCCCATCACCTTGCACGCCTTGATGGAGGACGTGCCGGAAACCAAGATCATCGAAGCGCTGTTGCCCGAATTCGAGAAGCAGACCGGCATCAAGGTCGAGTTCGAGAAGATCGGCTATCCCGACATGCACGACAAGCTGGTGTCCCAGCTGACCGCGCCGCAGAGCTACTACAATGTGCTCGAGGTCGACTTCCTGTGGGCCGGCGAATTTCCGGCCGCCGGCTGGCTCGCCGATCTGAAACCCTTCGTCGAGAAATCCAAATACGATCTAGGCCCCTTCATTCCCTCGACGCTTGACCTGCTCGGCCGGACCAAGGACCAGCTGTTCCTGGTGCCCATGTACAACTACTCGATGGGCCTCCTCTACCGCACGGACCTGATCGGCGACGAGAAGCTCAAGGCCGCCTACAAGACGGCAACCGGCAAGGAACTCGCTTTGCCGACGACGCTCGAAGACTATGTGGCGATTTCCAAATTCATGAAGGCCAATGCCGGCGTCGCCGGAGCCGCGATGCAGGGCCAGCGCGGCGATCCCAACAGCATGGAATTCTCCAACTACCTGTTCTCCGCCGGCGGCAGCTATCTCAATGCCGACGGCAAGGCGAGCCTCGACACGGCAGAGGCCAAGAAGGCGCTCGATCTGTATGTCGACAACATCCAGCATGGCGCCCAGCAGGGTGCCATATCGGCGACACTCGATGACACCATGCGCCTGATGTGCAGCGGTTCGGCCTTCAGCATGGTCACCTATTGGTGGATGCTGCCGCAGATGGACGATGCCGTGAAGTGTCCGACGGTCGCCGGCAAGGTCGGCCTGTCGGTGATGCCGGGTGGCCATGGCGAAAGCGGCGGTTGGGGCTGGGGCATTCCCAAGAACACGTCGCCGGAAGAGCAGGAAGCCGCCTGGACCTTCATACAGTGGGTGCAGAGCAAGGATGTTTCGGTGAAGCGCGCGCTCGAGGGCCACGCGCCGGTGCGCAGCGATGTCTATGCCGATGCGGCGGTGCTGGCGAAATATCCCTTCTACAAGACCGCCGAGGATGTGGTGGCGACCGGCAAGTCGTTTCCGATCTTCACCTATTCGGCGCAATACGAGGATCTGCTCGGTACCCAGCTCTCGCTGGCGGCTGGCGGCCAGGCGACATCGGACGCGGCGCTGAAGGCGGCTTCCGACGGCTTGCAGGGGCTCCTCGACAAATAGCGGTCCGGCTCGGCAAGGAGATCCGGCGCGGCGGTCTCAGCCGCGCCGGATCTTGTCCAGACCCCGGATCTTGACGAGATCAGCAACCGACCAAGGCTCGGCTACGATGCACAATGCGATCAAAAAAGGATTGGCTGCCCGTGGCCGCGAGTGGCGGACCGGCTGGGCCTTTGCCTTGCCCGGCCTGTTGCTGCTGGCGATCGTGATGGGCTTTCCCCTGGCCTATGCCTGCATCCTCTCGATCTCCTCGATGACCTTGATCAAGCCGCAGCTTCTGCCGCTTGTCGGGTTCAAGAATTTCGCCTCGATGATCGGCGATGATCTGTTCTGGAACGCGCTCTGGCTCACCGTGCGCTATTCGGCGGTGACGGTTGTCGGCGAATTCGTGATCGGGCTCGGCATCGCCCTGATGCTCAACCGGACGGTCCGGATGAAGCCGGTCTATTTCGCGGTTCTGACCATTCCCATGGCGATGTCGCCGATCAGCGTCGCCCTGATCTGGCGCATGCTGCTCCAGCCCAATCTCGGCATCGCCAATCATCTGATGGAAACGTTCGGCCTGCCGCGCCTCGACTGGCTAGGCACGCCAGGCATGGCGCTCTGGACGATGGCGGCGATCGACATCTGGCAGCAAATGTCCTTCGTCGTGCTGATCCTCGCCGCGGGGCTCGCCGCTTTGCCGCGAGATCCCTATGAGGCGGCTGAAGTGGATGGCGCGCGCGGCTGGCAGCAATTCTTCTACATCACCCTGCCGATGCTGCGGCCGGTCGCGGCGATCACCATCATCATCCAGCTGATCAACGAGTTCCGGACCTACGATCTGCCCTATGTCCTGACCAAGGGCGGGCCGGGCAACGCGACCGAAGTGCTGAGCTTCTTTGCCTATCGCCGTGCCTTTCTCGGCCTTTCGCTCAACGAAGGCGCGGCAGCCGCGTTCGTGCTGCTGCTGATCGTCCTTCTGCTCACCGTGATCTTCTTTGCCGTCCTCGAACGCTCGCAATCGGGAGAGGGCCGGAAGTAGGGCCGTTAAGCCTTGAGCAATCTATACGGCCTATCCTGGCTTGCAGATTGTCGAGGGAACATGAAACGCAAGCCGCTTCTGCTTTTCGCCTTTCCGTTTCTCATTCTGGCGGTCCTGGCAGGGGAGCGCATGGCGACCTTGTTGCTGGGCACCTATCCAGCCAGCCCCACCGCATGGTGGCTATGGCTTGAACTGCGCCCACTGTCGACGGTGCTTTGGCAGCAGGTCGATGTCTGGCTGGGCGGCTCCATGGTTATCGACGCCGTCATTCTTGCCGCGGCAGCGATCGTCTGCTGGGTGGCGTGCCACGCCAAAAGGTCGGCATCCTCGTTCCTCGCCAACCATGTTGCCTTGATTTTCGCTGGCCTGATGATCGCCGTCGGCAGCCATTCGGAAACGGCGAGCACGATTGCCGAATTCACGTCGCCCAAGGGTCTTCCGTATTCGCTGGCCGTCGATTTCACCTTGAAGAACAGCCTGGTGCTGCTTTTTGGCATCGTGGCCTGTGCCTACTGCCACATCGCCTTCCTCACTGAGGCGCGGGAGCGGTCCGTCCGGGCCATCCGCATCCTGGCGCTGCAGCGCGATCTCTAGAGCAATGGCGTCTAGTTGATCCGGCGGTAATAGACCTTGCCGTCGGGCTGCTGGATGCGCTGGTAGTTGGAGCTTGGGGCAGGGGGCGACGCCGACGCGATTCTCCTCCTGGGTGCGGGCGCTTCGATGACGCCGGGTTCGCTCTCGCCGTCGAGCGCTTCGGGTGCTTGCGCCAGCGTGCTGGTGGCGAATTCGGACGGTTCTTCCGCACCTGGCATGCCCTCGCCGCCGGCGACCGGCATAGTCTGCCCCAGCCGGGCAATGCCGGCATCGATCTCGTTGAAGCTGCCTTGCAACTGGCTGTCCAGTTTCTCGAACCGGCTCTGAAAACCGTTGTTGACCGTGTCGAGCCGGGCCGCGATCCGCTGCTCGAACGCGCCGAGCTGCTCCAGCCGCGCCTCGACGAAACGCAGGTCGCTCATGCCCCGATAGAGATAGACCGCGGCCGCCATGTTGACCGCGGTGATCAGAAGCGCGCCACCGGCGACGATGACGCCGATCGTCTTTGCCTTGCTGAATTTCTCGGTGGCAACCGGTTCGCGCTGTTCCTGGTTTCCGATATCGATCGCCGGCATGTCCGGTTCGCTGATCATCGTCATTGGACCACCACCTTTGCGCCGACCGCGACGCGTTCGAAAAGATCGATCACATCCGTGTTGGTGAGACGAAAACAGCCCGACGTCCCATCGAAGCCGACACCCGACGGGTCGTTGGTGCCGTGTATGCGGTAGAGCGTGTCGCGCCCGTCCCGCGACAGGTAGAGCGCCCTTGCGCCGAGCGGATTGTAGGGGCCGGCGGGCACCATTTTCGGCAGCTCCGGCTGGCGGGCGCGCATTTCCTGCGGCGGGCGCCACTCCGGCCATTCGGTCTTCGCCCCGACCTTGACGATGCCCGTCCAGCCGAACCCGTCGCGCCCGACGCTGATCTGGTAGCGCAGCGCCTGGCCCTGGCGGGTCACCAGGTAAAGCGCCTTCTCGTCCTTGCGGATGACGATCGTGCCCGGCTGCTCGGCGGTTGCGAAGGCAACGGCCTTGCGCAGGCTGGGACCCATCGCCGGCAGCGGCGGCCGCTCCGAAAGCGCCGATCGCGCCTGGGCCAAGTCGTGGACGGACAGCGTCAGCGCCACGCCGAGCGCGCAGGCGCCGGCGAGCTTCGGGGCGATCCGATATCTATCGGGCAGCGTCATCGAGCCGCTCTTTGAACATCCGCTTCAGATCCTTGTTGAAGCGCGCCCGCCCATCCACTTCGGAAGGCGGGATGGCCCTGTTCAGCGCATCGGTCAGAAGCGCGTTGTCAAGCGCGACCGATTTGATGTGCGGCGCCTTGAAGATCTTTTCGAGCTCGCTGCGCGAAAAATGGTTCCCGAACCATTTGCGCTTGTGCTTGTTGGCGACCAGCGTGATGCTGACCGCATTGCCGCGCAGCTCGCGGATTTTCTTGTAGAGCCGCTTGCCTTGCCGCAGCGACGCGACATTGAGTTCGAAGACGATGAAGATCTCGTCGCTCGTCGACAGCACGGAATTGTGCCAGGGCGTTTCCAGATTGGGCAGGTCGATGACGATGTCGTCGAAGCGGTAGGCGACGAGGTCGAGCAGCCGGAAGACGAAATCGCTGCCATGCGGCTCGAAGGGCAGTTGCGGCCGTTCGAATGCGTAGAGGGTGAGGCCGGACGGGCGCGACAGCTTGATGACGTCCATCAGCTCGACATCGAGCCGCTCCGGCTGGCCGATGATGCCGGCGAGGTCGAACTGGTTGAACAAATTGAGATAGGCGCCGCAATTGGCGCTCTGGAAATCGAGGTCGACGAGACAGGTGGATGCCGCGCGCTCGGCCGATTTCGAGGCGAGATGTTCGGCCGCCGACAGCGCCAGCGTCGTGGCGCCGGCGCCGCCGCTGGCGCCGATGAAGGTGATGATCCGGCTCTTCGTTCCCTGGTTGCCGGTGTCGTGGAAGGTTACCGCATTGAGCAGCTCCTTGCCGTCGAGCGGCTTGTGCAGCCAGTCCGAGGCGTTCATGCGCACCAGCACGCGCGTCTGCTCCGAGGTCAGCTCGTCGGAAACCGCGATCAGCGGCACGCTCGCCCAGAGCGCGCGCGCTTCGACGATGCCGGGCCTGCCGAGCAATTCGCCATTGCCGAGATCGAGGATGACGATGCCGGGCCGTGTGTCGGCCGGCGGCCCCTTGAGGAAATCGCTCGTCTCGGAAACCCTGACGTCATAGATCGCCAGCGCATCGAGCCGCGTCGCCACATCGCGCTTGAAACTCGGATCCGACGAAAACAGCGCCACCTGCTTGCGCTTGGTCGGCGTAACCTTGGTGTTGATGGCATTCATGGGAAGGTGCTCTTCAAATCTTCGCCCGTGACCGTGCTCAGCATGGAGGGCATGGTGATGTTTCCGAATCCGAGCAGTCCGCCCAGGAAGAAGAACTGGAAGGGATGGTTGGTGATGCTGACAGTGATGGTCGGCACAGGTCCACCAGGGCGGGTCCAGTAACCCAAGCCGGACGCGGCATATTCGATCTGAACTTGGGATTTTGCCAGCATCGGCAGGAAGTCATGCATTCCAGCACGGTTGGCAGTGCCGTCATAGATCGCATCGAACGAGGTCTGGCTCGCGATCGAGGGGTCGCAAGTAGTGCTGGTTCCGATCTTGCAGCAAGCGGTACCTGTTGCGCTTGCCGTGCAGATATATTTATAGGTGCCCGCTGGCACCGCGGTACCGATTTTGGTGACATCGCTCTGCGTTATTGTCTCAAGTGGAAGCCCGCTGGCGACAGGGGTGGATATCTGCGCCAGTCTTGCGCCGGCTTGCACCGCTTTATTCCCTGCATTCCATTGGTAAAAGGCATAGCCGAAATCGACGAAGCCAAGCAGAAGCGTCAGCAGCAGCGGCATCACTATGGCCATTTCGACCATTGCCGCTCCAGACTGGTTAGCCCAAAACTTGGTGCGCTCCGTCACCATCCAATGACTCGTTCCTGATGGGATACGCTAAGGGTTAGGGCTCCAAAACCAAGATACGACCAGAACCCAACGTCCGGATAAGAATAGGACGTGCTGACGTCCACGACATCGACATTGGCCGTGCTGCTAAGATAAAGCTGTGTGCCCGTGGCCACATCGACCGCTGGTGTGGACAAAGCCTTGGTGATCAAAACCGTGGCTGGAAGCCATCCCCTCACCCTGGCGGTACCGCTGGTGATCGTCCCATAGGCAGCAAGGTTTTGAGCCCGTCCCTTGCAGGTCTCCCAGTCACTGCTGCATCGTGCCATGTAGCGACCCGCATCCTCAACGCCGGCTTCGAGAAGCAGGCGCGTGTTCAGGATGTTGGAGAACTCGAACACACCGGCCGATAACAGCAAGACGAGTGGTATGGTTATCGCAGCTTCCACCAAAGCGGCGCCATTCTCGTCGCCCTGGAACCGCCCAATGATTTTGCCGAAGCTGGTCATGTCGACTCTACCGATACAACTGGGCTTCGTTGCGAAATGCCTTGTCTACAAGGGTATTGTTAGCAAATCCTCCATCGACGTCGACGATCTCAAGGCTGATAGGCTTCTCGGCCGCCGTGGAGTCCTCATCGTCCTTGGTGTTGTCCTGCTTCTGGACCGGCGTGTTGACGAATACGCTCGCATAGCCGTCTGGCCTGAGCTGGACGTGGCCGTTGATTTTGTCCTGGTTCGCGATGCAGTTGACGATCGCCATATTGAGTAGTCGGCGGTCAGGATCCGCCGTCGGCGCGTCGCCCTTGTAGCAGGACGGCGTTCCGCTTTCCTTTGTCGGCGCCAAGGATTTGTCCCCGACGAGCCCGTTCGCGATCTCGTACTTATAGACGTCATATCTGGAAGCCGGCGCTGTTTTCGTGCCGGTCGGGTTGGTGGAGCTGGGGACGTTGGGATATGCCCCGCCGTGATTGATGAGCCAATAGTTGGTCCAAAAGCCCTGCGAGCCTATAGAAAGCGACATTCCCGGTTTAGCAACGCCGTAGCTGTCACCTGGCGGGAGTGGAAGGGCCGAGTTGTCCGTGACAGGGTCATACTTACTGCAGCCGGTCTTCTGACCCTTGCGAACATTGCTGGCGGGCCGATACGCCCAGTCCTTGTTGTTTTTATTCAGCGAGCCGCTGTAGAGATCGAACCTCGTGTTCAGGCCCGCATTGACCTGTCCCAATGTTACGCCGGTTTTGGTGGTGAGGGCGGACCGGTTGTAACAAGTGCCTGACGTGCCCATCGCTATGGCGTCCCGCAGCGAGGACAGATTGTTGTCGATCAGGCCGAAGTTGCCCGGGCCGGGGTTGCTATCGACTTTCAGAATGCGAAATTCGCGGCTGTAGGTGTCCCCCGACGCGAACGCCTGCTGGATGGTCTTGCTGGTCAGCGGGTCGTTCGTCTCGAACGGATTACACATGAAGATTGGCACCGTTTCGCAGATCGACTGGACAAATCCGGCCACAGCCTGCGGTCTGATGTCGAAGGTATTGTTGCCGCTGACAACGCTTGCCGGAAAGATCGCTTCGAAGGCACCGGCGCCATCCGCCGCCAATACGGATGGATTCACGGTTACCAAGGAGAACGACACGGCTTTGGGGTCGGTGCTAGCCCAGTTCACGCCATCGGCATCGACGCCTGTCGCCGTCAACCCCGTGCTGTCACTGGCAGGGATTCCTGTCAAATACCTGATGGTGATGTCAGCCGGTGCCAGTGTGTGGTCACCCGCCGTCGAAAACTTGGTCTTGTTGGTGAGCAGGGTCGTCGCTGCCAGGTTGGCCCGCGTGATCGAATCTGCTCTGCCATCGAGTTCCGCAGCCGTCGCAAGCGCAAGCGCATCGACACCCTTCTGCAGATCGTTATGCAGTCCGTTGGCCCGGCTCATATCGATTGCCAGCAGAGCAAAGCCGATAAGAACCGGCAGCATGATAGCCACTAGGATCATCGCGACGCCGCGTTGATCTTTCCAGAAGGCTCGAATGGTCCCCAACATGACCCTACTCTCTGCTTTCCTGCGCCAGAGCCCCTCGCATGCCCCGGCGCCCTCCGCATCCTTCCGTTCAGTTCACTGCGTCGTCACGCCCGACCCACCCACGTTGACCGTGATGGCCGGCGGCGGTGGCGGTGGCGGTGGATATTTGTAGCCTTGGGCCACGGCGGCGGCGCGGGCGCCGTCGCCTTCGATCTTCGTATTCCTTGAGTTCGGATTGAGCGGGTCGACCGTCTGCAGCAGCGAATTGTATTTCTGCGTGTCGCCGGCAGCCAGGGTCACCGAATCGTAGTGGTTCAGATAGTCCGCGGCGCAGCCCGACAGTGCGCCGGCGCACAGGATGAGGATCAAGGCGCTATTTCTTGACATAGAGCATCTTGTCCTTCGATTTGAAGTCGAGCATGTGGCCATAGGGGCCGCTGACGCCTTCGCCCAGTTCATATTTGCGGACCATGTCCTTGGTCACTTCAAGCTGGCCGAGCACGAAGAATTCCGGATCGTTGGCAGGCCGCGTCTTGTCGAATGGTGTCGCCAACTGCTCGCCGGGCTTCACCGGCCGCACGATATGCGGTGTGACGATGACGACCAGTTCGGTCTCTTCCTTCTGGCTGCTCGAATTCTTGAACAGCGTGCCGATGACAGGCACCTGGCCGAGCCAAGGCACCTGCTCCTGCTGCTTGGTGGTTTTGCTGGACAGAAGCCCGCCGACAGCAAAGCTTTGGCCGTCGCGCAACTCGACGACGGTATCCAATTTGCGGTTGGTGAAGATCGGGTCGCCGGCGGTGGTAAAGCCGGTCAGGTCGCTGACCTCCGGCGCCAGTTTCATATGGATCTTGTCGTCGGCGAGCACGACTGGCGTGAACCGAAGATTGACGCCGAATTGCTTGTACTCGATCTGGATCTCACCATCCTTGTTGAGACTACGGATCGGGACCTCGCCGCCGGCATTGAAGCTGGCCGGTTCGCCGGAAAGTGTGGTCAGGTTGGGCTCGGCCAGAGTGCGCACCACGCCCTTGGCTTCCAGCGCTTCGATGATCAGGTCGACCTTGATGTTGCTGTCGATGACGCGGGTGATCAGCGCTGCGAAAGGATTGGTGTTCGACAGCAGGCCACTGAGCAGACCGCCCGGTCCGAGCACGATATTGTCCTCGTCAACGGCAGCAACGCCGGTACCGGTACGGGTTGTGCCATTGCCGTTGGTGCTTCTGATCGACACGCCGAGATCGCGGCCGGCATTGCGCTTGGCTTCCAGCACACGCACCTCCAGATTGACCTGCTGACTGTCGTCGACAGTGACTGAATTGATGATAGCGTCGGAGCCATATTGCTGCGCGACTTCCATAATCGCCGCCAGTGTGGCGCCGTCCTTGACATGGCCGCCCAGTCTCACCCTGCCATTGACCGAGCCGATTTCGATGCGCGACTTCGGCGCCACCTGGCGGATCGCCTGCGCCATGTCGCTGACATCGACGCCGACCTCGATCTGCAGGGCGCCTAGCGAGCGCTTGTCGGTGGAAAACAGATTGACCGTGGTGGTGCCAGCGCCCTTGCCGATGACATAGAGCGTCCGGTCCGTCATCGGCTGGGCATCGGCGATCTTCTCGTCGCCGACGACGATATCGCCCAGATTTGCACTCACCTGGATCGTTACCGATTGCGACATCGGCAGGAAAACACGATGGACGGCAGGGGTCGACACGTCGATGAAGCGGTCGGCCGCACCGGCCGCCAGGCTCGACAGCAACAGCGCCGCCAGACACGACAACGCGGCCGTCGCTATCCCAAACCAAGAACCCCGCATCCCCGTCTCCCCACTCGCTGCTGATGGCAGCATCCGTTTCGCCGCGCTTAGCTATTGCTGTCGCGGCACGTCATATGTCTCGAGCTTCACACCTCTAAAAACGCCGACCGTTGCCCGCGCCGGTGGCGCGGGGGGCACGTATTTGACCTCTTCCTTGGCGACCGGCTGCGGTGCGGGCACCACGACCGGAGCGGGCTTTACCTTGCCCAGTTCGTCGATGCGGCTTCCCACCCGCTCCACGGCCTGGGTCAATCCGGCAATCTTGTCCTCGGCGCGCTTGCGCTCGGCTGCTGCTGCCGCTTCCGCCGCTGCCTTCTTGTCGAGCTCGGCCTGCCTGGCGGCGACATCGGCCGGCGTTTCGCCGATCAGGTCGGAAAGTGTTACCCGTTCGGTCGTCTCGCCTTTGTTGGCGGCTGCCTGGCGCAGCGCCAGCGACAATTGGCCGGCCCCTGCCGCCAGTGTCAGCTTCTGCGCGTCCTTAGTGCTGGCCTCTAGCGTGACCGACTTTACGACCGTCGGGCTTTCTTTGCTCACATCGGCCACCTGGTCGATCGCGAGCACCTTCATGCTCTGCAGCAGCACGTCGACAAAACTCTTGTCCGCGCCATCGTCGCCGCGCACCGTTCGTGTCAGCAGCACATCGACCCGATCGCCGGGGAAGACGAAGCCGGCGACACCGAGGACATCGTTCACCCTGATAGAAACAGCTTTCATGCCTTCGCCAAGCACCGCCGAAAGCGTGGCGCGCTGGCCTGGCCCAGTGATCTTGCTGGCGAGGACTGGTTCGTTGGCGCTAATAGTTTGAAGCGCTTGCCTGGTGCCTTCACCGGCCAAGGCCTCTTTCGTTGTCTTGAAGGCGCCAGTAGGGACGGCCCCCGCCGGCCATGCGACTTCGCGCAATTTGTCTGCGCTCAGCGTATCGCCGAATTTCAGCGGCATTGCCGCAACGACGACAGTGCTGCCTTGAACGATGCCCGTTTGCGCCATGGCGCTCCGCTGACCGGCCAGCCAGATATTGACCAAAACCACGGCCAGGACACCGAACACGCCGGCGAGAACGATCATGATGAGTGTGTTCGCGCGCATGAACCTGAACCCCAAGAAGGCGACATTTCGGGCGACAGGGCTCGGATCAAATCCGAGCCCTGGAATAGGAAGGTTATTAGCCTCCAGCAGCCGGAACGGTGCAGTCCGTCACGCCCGTCACGCCCGTCAGGCTGTCGCAGAGGTTGGTGAACGAGCCGTTGACCCATGTTCCGATAGCGATGATCGTCACAATCGACGCCGCTGCAATGATACCAATGAGGATGGAATATTCGACCATGGCAGCGCCGTTTTCATCGTCGCGGAACTGCCGGGTCATCGTCATGAGCTTGTTCATGTCAATTTCTCCCTTTGGAGGTTGGAACCCGACGAGACAGAGCAAAGGATGAAATCCATACCCAAGCATCCCCCGTCATCTCGATCCTAGGTCCCGAGAAAACGCAGAGTCAAACGAGATTAAGGGTTCCTTAACTTTCCTGTACATGATTCGGCAAGAAGATCACAGTTCTGAATTTTCACAACAGCTTGATTCTTTTCGTTTTTCAAGGATTTTAACCATTCGTTCACAATTTGGCCCCGGATGAGGCAAGATTGCGAAAGCATTAGCACAAACGCATATTCCTTTATATCTAATGGTTTAGCAGCGTCTTCCTGGCGGTTTGCCCCCAAAAATCGGAAGATCCTGGAGAGCAGGGCCGACGCCCTGACCACGAACCGGCAACCCTATCAAATAAGCGCGTTATTACAGGCTTCTGATCTTAACTATGTAGAAAGTATTGAGGGCACGCCTACCACCTGGCGCTTGTGCCTCCCGTGGTTAACAGTTAGTTTCCGCTAAATAAGGAGCTAGGGGAGTATAAGCGATTATGCTGGGGCGGTTCATCAAGGGGCCAAATGAGCCGAAGGTCGAGGCAAAAGCCGAGCCGTTCGCAGCGCTGGCTGTTGTTCCCGCACTATCTCCGTCAACTGAGATCGAAGCGCATGGTGACGATTTCCTGACGATCAAGGTTGAGTTGCATCGCCATTTGATCGACCGGTTCAACCTGACCGCACTTGAAAATGCTTCCAAGGATGAGATCCTGAATGAGATCCGTCCGATCGTGCGCGAATTCGTTCGCGCTCGTGCGGTGCCGCTGAACGCGCGCGAACTCGATCAACTGACCAGCGACACTGCCGACGAGATGCTGGGCCTCGGGCCGATAGAGCCGCTGCTCAAGGACGATTCCATTACTGACATATTGATCAACACCCACAAGCGCGTCTTCATCGAGCGGCGGGGCATCGTCGAAGAAACGCCGATCCGGTTTCGGGACGAGGCGCATCTGCTGCGCGTCATCAACAAGATCGTTTCGGCCATCGGCAGACGTGTCGATGAATCGTCGCCCATGGTCGATGCGCGACTGGAGGACGGCTCGCGCGTCAACATCGCGGTGCGGCCGGTCTCGGTCGACGGCCCGCTGGTGTCGATCCGCAAATTCTCGAAAAATCCCTATTCGCTCGAGCGCTTGATGGCATTCAACTCGATCCGCCCGCCGATGATCGAACTGCTGCGAATCGCCGTGCAGGCACGCAAATCGATCCTGGTTTCCGGCGGGACCGGCAGCGGCAAGACCACTTTGCTCAATGCATTGTCGAGCTACATCCCCTCCAAGGAGCGGCTGATAACCATCGAGGATGCGGCCGAACTGCAATTGCAGCAGCCGCATGTCGGCCGTCTGGAAACGCGCCCGCCCAATGTCGAGGGCAGGGGCGAGGTGCGCCAGCGCGAATTGCTGAAGAACGCGCTGCGCATGCGGCCGGACCGCATCATCGTCGGCGAAGTTCGCGGCGAGGAAGCGTTCGACATGCTGCAAGCGATGAACACCGGCCATGAAGGCTCGATGACGACAATCCATGCCAACACGCCGCGCGATGCGATCTCGCGGCTCGAACAAATGGTCGGCATGGCCGGCATGCCGATGACGCATGAGTCAATCCGCGCGCAGATCGCCTCCGCCATCGACATCATCGTCCAGACACAGCGGCTTTCGGACGGCGGCCGTCGTGTCACCTCCATATCGGAACTGACCGGCATGGAAGGCAATGTCGTGCAGCTTCAGGAAATCTATCATTTCGTCCGCCGTGAGGTCACAGCCGAGGGCAAGGTCATCGGAGACTTTCGTGCAACGGGTGTCCGTCCGCGCTTCGCTCCGGAGGCGGCGACGCTTGGCCACCATTTCGCCAAGGACGCCTTCAACCCGCAGGTTGCCCTCTGATGCCGACGGGTCAAGCTCTGCTCTACTTCATCTACATGCTGGCGGCGGCTTCACTCATTCTTGCCGGCGAAGCCCTTTATCTTTCCTTTGCCGGCCGCCGCTCCCGGTCCATGGCGGTCAATCGACGGGTGAAGCGGCTCGCCGGCGATGTCCCGGCCGAACAAACGTTACAAGGTTTGCTCCGAGAGCGCGGCCTCACGGACTCCGGCGATTTTCTTTTCGGCATGGTCTGGCTGAACAGGCTCTATACCCAATCCGGCATTACCGGAAATCCCCTGACCTTCGCCGCGACGTTCCTGTTTGCGGGGCTGGCGATGGCATTGCTGCTGGCGATCTTTTTCAATGTCTCCACCTTGGCATCGCTCATTGTCTTTCTGGTCGTCGGGCTGGTCTTGCCGCTTCTGGTCCTCCGGCGTGCCCGCAACAAACGGATCCAGAAGTTTGCCAAGCAACTGCCGGATGCGCTCGACATGATCGTTCGTTCGCTGCGCGCCGGGCATCCCGCTTCGGTCGCCATCGGTCTGGTAGGGCGCGAAATGCCGGATCCGCTCGGCACCGAGTTCGGCATCGTCTCCGATGAGATCACCTTCGGTCTCAGCATCGAGCAGGCGGTGCGAAAGCTTTCGCAGCGTGTCGGCTTCGAAGGTCTTCAGCTGCTGTCGGTGTCCCTGTCAATCCAGGCGAAGACGGGCGGCAATTTGACCGAAATCTTGTCTAACCTATCCTCGGTGCTCCGAGAAAGGCAGAAGCTTCGAATGAAAATCCGGGCGCTTTCCGCTGAAGGGCGCGTGTCGGCCTGGATCATATCGCTGTTTCCGCTCGTTATGTTCTTGATCCTTCAACTTCTTGCACCCTCTTACTATGGAGGCGTATGGAATGACAAGCTCATATTCCCAGTATTCACTGTATTCGGGGTTTGGGCTTTATTCGGAGACGTCATCATGTATCGAATGGTTAACTTCGATTTCTAACAGGAGCGGCGAATAAACTTGGTTTCGAATATTCAAGATCTGGGTTTATTGGTGTCGATCGTCGTGTTTGCGGCGGCGACATCTTTTTTCCTGTTCGGTGCACTTGTCTTCTTGCCGGCTCTGCAAACACGAAAACTTGTCGCGCAGAGCCTGATGGGTGAAGGAATTGCCGATCGCCGGTCCATGCTTGGACAGGACGTGCTTGCCAAGGTTGCGGCACAACGGCCAGTAGACGCATACTTCAAGTCGATCGAAAAGGAGCGTGATGAGCCGAATGCTTTGGAGGCGAAGCTGTTTCGTGCCGGCTTTTATAAATCAAGCGCACCGCTGGTTTATACCCTGTCCCGTCTGGTTGCAGTCTGCGTCGGATTTTTGGCCATCTATGCCCTGCTGTCGCGGGTCCTACCGCCACAACTGCCCGGTTTCATAACCTTTGCTGGCTCTGCTTTGTTTGGCCTTGCTTGCATGGTGATTCCGAGCATCATGCTCGATCGCTTCGAGAATGGTCAGAAGCGGATCTATCGCCGGGCCTTTCCTGACTTCATGGATATGATGATCACCTGCGCCGATGCCGGCATGAGCCTGGAGGCAGCGGTCGAACGTGTCAGCCACGAAATGGCTGCCACCCACAAATGGCTGGGAATACAGCTGTCGATCATGAATTTGCAACTGCGCGCCGGCAAGCCGTTGCGGGAGGCACTACGCGAACTCTCGGATCGCATCGGGCTTGAGGAGGCGCGGGCACTGGCCGTGTTGTTCCGTCAATCGGAAGAACTCGGCACCAGCCTCACCGATGCCTTGCGTGTCTATAGCGCCGAAATGCGCAGTCAGAGAATTCTGAGTGCCGAGGAGCGCGCCAATTCTCTCCCGGTAAAGATGATGATACCACTGGGCCTGTGTATCTTCCCTGTGGTTATGATGGTGATCATGTTGCCGGTGATCATTCGCATGAGAGGCGTTTTCTTCTAGTTTGGTATATCATTCGGTCCTAATGTGAGTCGGGGACCTCAAGGGGACACATTTATGAATAGGTCTATCGCCGCCGCGGCCTGTCTGCTCATGGCGGTGCTTGCCGGCTGCCAGACGGCGGATACAACCGACGGCATCGTGCGCACCAACGAGCCGTCGAAAGGCGACGTGACGTCTTTTGGCGATGCCTTCGATGGGCTGAAAACGGTCAGCGACGTCGAATATTATGCCTCGGACCAGGCCGTCGCGGAGGCCAAGAACCAGTTCCGTGCCGAGAATTACGGCAATGCCGGCGCGCTGTTCTTCAAGGCGACGCAACTGGCGCCCAATGACGGTAACGCCTGGATGGGGCTGGCCGCCTGCACCGACCGGATCCACCGCTTCGACCTGTCCGACAAGGCCTATGCCAAGGCCTTCAAGCTGGTCGGCGCGACGCCCGAATATTACAACAATGTCGGCTATTCCTACCTGCTGCGCGGCAAGCTGCAGGATGCACGCTCGAACTTCCTCAAGGCTTACGAACTGGCGCCCAACGACCCGACCGTCACCAACAATCTGAAGCTTTTGTCGTCAAGCGTGCAGAACGTCGAGCGCTAGCATGCTGCTCGTCGAAGCGCTGCTGCTGAAGGTGCTCGCCATCCCTCTGCTGGCAAGGATTGGCTGGCTCGACTTCAAGACGCAGAAGATTTCCAACCGCGACGTGCTGCTGCTGCTCTGCCTGGGCGCCGGGGGCCTGCTGCTGCTGTCGCTCCAATCCGGGTCGTGGTGGGACATGGGGCTGAGCGCTCTCGCCGGACTTCTGCTGTTCGTCGCGCTCTTGCCCTTCTGGGTCTTGCGCAAGATCGGCGCCGGCGACGTCAAGCTGCTGGCAGTCGTGCCATTCCTGATCAGCGGCGGCGCTCTCGCGGTGTTTTCAGTGCTGCTTCTGGTTTTCGCTTTGGCCACCGCGGTCATCGTGAAAAACCCGTTCATGCTGCCGGCGGGCGCTTTTCGGCTTGTCGTGCAGCATCTGGACCGCAAGGGCGTGGTGCCGTTCGGCGTGCCGATCTCGCTCGCCGCGATCTGTACGCTGGCGTTCCTGATCTACCGGAGCTTGATGGTCGCGAGCAGCTCTGGAATCCTCAACCAGCTCAACTGACCCTGACATCTCACGCGGCCGAATTGTCGCGCGGGAGATTTGACGGAGCATCAAACGAAAAACCCGCCTGTGCGGCGGGTCACGGCGCAAATCTGCACCATAGGCAAAAATGTACCATAGCTGACTGCAGCGAGTCAAGAAAAAATTCCTATCGTCTAACGCTGCCTGCGCCGCTGCGCTCCGTTCAATCCCGCAGCAGGTCGAACATCAGCTTGAAGAAGCGGTCCGCGTCGACCTCATGGGCGATGCGGGCATTGTCCTTTTCACCGCGCTCGCCCCAGTAATCGGCGATGGTCGCGCCGAAGGCGTAGGTGCCGGACAGGTCGACGCCGATATGGGCAGGGCGCGTGCGCACCAAGGTCGGGTCGATGGCCAGCGCCAGCGCCAAGGGATCGTGCATGGCGCCGCCGACGCCCATCGAGTTGCGGTGCAGCTTCTCGTAGAACAGCAGCCAGTCGTTGACGAGCCGGCCGAGCGGCGTGTCGATGGTGGCGAGTTCGGCATATTGCGGCGCCTCGATCAGCACCTGCATGGTGACGTCGAGGCCGACCATCAGGATCGGCACGCCGCTGTCCAGAACGATCTTCAGCGCTTCTGGGTCGCAGAACGCATTGAACTCGGTCGGCGTGATGATCTCGCTCTTGCGGTAGAACACGCCGCCCATCCAGATCAGTTCCTTGATCTTGGGCAGCACGTCGCGATGCTTGAGGATCATCAGGCCGATATTGCTGAGCGGGCCGGTGGCAACGACCAGGATCGGTTCGGGCGCGGCGCGCAGTCTGTCGGCCAGGAAATCGACGGCGTGCTGGTCAACCGGCTTGATCGTCGCCTGCGGCAGGTAGGGCGAGCCCTCGAGGCCGCTCGGGCCGTCGGCGGTGCCTAGCACCAGCGGGCGCGCCAGCGGGCGGTGGCAGCCCTGCGCGACAGGCACGTCGCCGGCGCCGATATATTCCAGGATGCGCAAGGCATTGGCCGTCGTCTTCTCGACTTCCGCATTGCCGCAGGTCGTGGTGACGCCGAGTAGTTCGATGGCCGGCGAGCGATGCGCCATGACCAGCGCGATGGCGTCGTCGTGGCCGGGGTCGCAGTCGAACAGGATAGGAGTTGGCTTGGTCATCATGTCGTCTTTCACGCCGCCCGCTCGTAGCGCGCTATGGTTTTCTTGAAGCCGTCGAGGAAACGCCGGCCGTCCAGGCCGGTGCAGATGCGGGTGGTCTTGGGCCCGCCGCCGGGCAGCAATTGCCGGCCGCGATAAGCGACGGTCTGGCCGCGCGCCAGCCTGCCGTCGAGCACGACGTCGGCGAACAGCGGCTCGGTCATCGTCGCCAGGCCGGGATCGAAAGCCAGCGCCACGGTGATCACGTCGTCCATAGGGAACCCGACGAGGTCGAAGAACTCGCGCCAGATGTCGATGTAGATCGGGAAGCTGTCGGCGATCATCTCAAGGACGGGATTGTCCCTCGCCACGGCCTGCATGTCGGCGATGTCGTCGCGCGTCAGCATCGAATCGGCGACGCGGTTGTCCTCGCAGATGTCGAGCGGCACGAGGATCTTCTCGACATCGGCGTTCAGCACGATGCGCGAGGCCTCCGGATCGGCCCAGATGTTGTATTCCGACAGGGGTGTGATGTTGCCAGGCGTCTGGAAATTGCCGCCGAGCACGATCAGCCGCTTGAGTGCACCAGTCAATCGCGGCTCCTGCAACAGCGCCATCGCCGCGTTGGTCAGCGGACCGGTCGTCACCAGCGTGATCTCGCCCGGATTGGCCATGACCGTGCCGATGATGAAATCGACCGCATGTCCCGACGTGGCCTGCCGCACCGGCGTCGGCGCCGACGGGTTGAACTTCTTCAGGCGATCGCCGAAACGGGCAACGAGCCGTTTTTCGAAATGCACCGGCGCCTCCATGTCGGCCTTGGCGTTGCCGACGATCGGCCGCCATGCACCGGCGTGAACCGGGATATCGTCACGCCCGGCGAGCGTCAGCGTGTTGAGGACGACGTCGGTGACCTGCTCGATCGGGCCGGCGGCACCGGTCACGGTGGTCACGCCCTCGAGCCGCAGCTTCGGATTGACCGCTGCAAACAGCACGGCGAGAATATCGTCGCCGGCCGAATCCACGTCGAGGATTATGCGTTCCATAAAGGCTTCCTTCACTGGGGATTTTTGCCGCCGGGTTCGGCGTTCTTGTCCACCGACAGCAGCTTACGCATCGATTCCAGCGTCTCCGCGATGATCCTCGGACGCGCCCGGTAGGACAGCGCGAACAATGCGATCAGCGCGACGACATAGGGCACGGTGAGAACCAGGTAGGAGGGATAGCCGAACGTCTGCAGGCGCAACGAAAAAGCATCGGCGAAGCCGAACAGCAGGCAGCCGGCCAGCACTTTCAGCGGATCGCCGTTGGAGAAGATCAGGATCGCCACCGCCATGAAACCGCGGCCCGACGACATGTTTTCGGTGAACATGGTGATGTAGCCGAGCGACAGATGAGCGCCGGCGAGGCCCGCCAGCAATCCGCACAGCAGGGACGCGATGTAGCGGACGCGGGTGATCGAGATGCCAAGCGCCTCGGCGGCTTCCGGCTTTTCGCCGACGACGCGGATATAGAGGCCGAGCCGTGTCCGGTTGTAGCAGACGACCAGCAGCGGCACGGCGATGAAGGCGACATAGACGAGTGGCGTGAAGCCGGAGATCAGCGGCGCCCATGAGCCGAGAAGGTCGCGGGCACCGGGCAGCTGGACTTTCGGCAGGCCGACGATGCCGTGACCGACGATCGAGCCGCGCGTGCCGAAGATGGCTTTCATCAGCGAGATCGTCATGCCGCCGGCCAGGATGTTGAGCGCCAGCCCGACGACCACTTCATTGGCCTTGAAGCTCACCACCAGGACGGCAAAAACCAGGGCGAAGACGAGCGCCGCCGCAACGCCGCAGGCGACGCCCGCCAGAGCGGAACCGGTCCAGATCGAACCAAGGACGGCGAAGAAGGCGCCGACCAGCATCTGCCCCTCGAGGCCGATGTTGAAGATGCCGGCCTTGGTGGTGAACGAGCCGCCAAGCGCGACCAGAAGGATGGGCGCCGTGGTGCGAAGGGTGGCTGCGATCAGCGCGACGTTGATGAGCTTGTCTAGAATTTCCATCGCCGCTCCCCTGCCTGGCTGTCGCCACGCTTTCTCACAAGCACCTGGGCCGACACGCTGAGGATGATCAGCGCCTGGATCACGGTGATGATTTCGCGCGACGCGCTGGTATCGACCTCGAGCAGCAGCGATCCGTTGCGCAGGGCGCCGAAGAACAGTGCGGTGAAGATGGTGGCGACAGGCGAGCCATTGGCAAGCAGGGCGGCGATCAGCCCATCGAAGCCGAAGCCGGGAGCAAATCCTTCCATGAAGCGGTGATGGACGCCGAGCGTCTCGACGCCGCCGGCCAGCCCGCCGACGGCCCCCGAAAGCAGCAGGACCAGGAAACCCTGCCGTTTCACGTTGACGCCGCCATATTCGGCGAATTTCGGCGCCGACCCGACCATCGTGACGCCGTAACCCCATTTGGTGTAGCGGAAAACAAGGGCTGCGCCGACCGCCAGCACCAGGCCAATGACCAGGCCCCAGTTCAACCGCGAAAAGGTGAAGATCTCCGGCAGATAGGATGTCGCCAGGATCGGCGGCGTCTCCGACCAGCCACCCGGCCGCTTGAACAGGAAGATGGTGAAGTAGGACGTGAGCAGCACCGCCACGTAGTTCGACAGGATCGTCGAGACGACTTCGTTGGTGTTGTAGCGGGCGCGGAAGTAGGCGGGGATGGCGACCCAGGCCGCGCCTGCCACGACCGCGAGCGCCAGTGCCGCCAGCGTGTGAATGCCCGCGGGCAGGGGCATGGCAAAGCCGACCCACGCGGCGGCGAAACCGCCGAGGAACAGCTGGCCTTCGATGCCGACGTTGAACATGCCGCCGCGCAGGCCGATGCAGGCGGCGACACCGCAGATCAGGATCGGCGTCGTCTGCAGCAAGGTCCCGGCGATCTTCTCCTGATCGCCGAAGGCGCCGCGCAACAGCGTCATGAACACACGCACCGGGCTTTCGCCGACCATGAGGATGATGATCGCGCCCATCAGCAGCGCCACGCCGATGGCGATCACCTGGCCGGAAACGGCACGCAAATGGTCTGTCATGATGCGGTCTCCGCGGCGAATTCCGGCACGGCCACGCCTGCCATCATCATGCCGATGCGCTCCTCGTCGGCCTCGTCGCCGGCGACCTCGCCCATGATCCGCCCGTTGAACATCACCAGGATGCGGTCGGCAAGGGCGGCCAGTTCGTCGAGCTGCACGGAAATCAGCAGGATTGCGCGGCCGGCGGCGCGCTGGCGCATGATCTCGTCATGAATGGCCTCCTGGGCGCCGATGTCGACGCCGCGCGTCGGCTGGTCGATCAGCAGGAAATCGGCGCCGTTGGTGAATTCGCGCGCCAGAACGACCTTCTGGATGTTTCCCCCCGAAAGCCGCTTGACCGCATCACCGGCTCCGCGCGCGCGAATATCGAAGCTCTTGATCAGCGTTTCGGCGTTTTGATTTATGGCATTCCAGTTGAGCATGCCGGCGCGGCTCCATGGGGCGCGGTGCTGGCGGCCCATCAGGGTGTTGGCTGCTATCGAAGCGTTGCGATCGACCCCGCGCACCATGCGGTCGCCTGGAACATGGGCGAGGCCTGCCTGGCGGATCGCGGCGGGGGAGAGCGCGGTGAGATTCCGGCCCTTCAGCCACGCCCCGCCATGGCTTGCCGGTCGCAAGCCCGAAAGCACTTCCGCCAGCTCCGTCTGTCCATTGCCGGCCACACCCGCGATCCCCACCACCTCGCCGGAGCGGACGGTGAAACTGGCATCGCGAAGAGCCGGCAGCAGGCGATCGTCGCGCGCCCACAGATCCTTGACTTCGAGCACCACGTCGCCGTGCAGCGAAGCGCGCGGCCGGCGGTCGAAGCTCACCTCGCGGCCGACCATCATGTGCACCAACTCGTCCTTGCTGAGCTCGGCCGTCGGCCGGGTCGCCACCTTCCTGCCGTTGCGCAGCACCGTCACCGTGTCGGACACTTCCATCACCTCTTCCAGGTGATGCGAAATGAAGATCACCGTCATGCCTTCGGCCACGAAGCTGCGCAGTGTCTGGAACAGTTCACGGCTTTCCTGCGGCGTCAGCACGGCGGTCGGTTCATCGAGGATGATGGTGCGCGCGCCGCGCACCAGGACCTTAAGGATTTCGATGCGTTGCTCTATGCCGACCGAGAGCAGCCCGACGCGCTCGGTCGGATCGACCTGCAGGCCGAAGCGCTTCGACAGGTCGCGCGTGCGCGCAATTTGTGCGGCGTGGTCGATCAGCCCATGGCGACGGATTTCCATACCGAGAAAGACGTTGTCGGCAACCGAGAGCGAGGGAACCAGCTTGAAATGCTGGTGAACCATGCCGAGGCCGGCCTTTATCGCCACGGACGGATCGGCGATCACGATCTCTTCACCGTTCAGCCGGATCGAGCCTTCGTCCGGCTGCAAGAGGCCGAACAGGATGTTCATCAGCGTCGTCTTGCCGGCACCGTTCTCGCCGATGATGGCGTGGATCTCGCCGCGGCGGACCGCAAGGTCGATGCCGTCATTGGCGACGAATGCGCCAAAACGTTTGGTGATGCCAGTCAACTCGACGGCTATCGCGGCATTGCTGTGGAGGGTCGGCGACCCCGGCGTGTTCGACAACGTGGCTCTCGCAGATTGGACGCTGATCCGCCGCGGCAAGCCGCGGCGGATCAGTGTAGCGCTTTCTTGGGAGGGAGGCGCTGTTGTTGGCTTACTTTGCCTTGGCGATCACGATCTTGCCGTCGACGATGCCCTTTTTGATCTCGTCCAGCTTGGCGGTCACGTCAGCGGGGATCTTTGGGGCAATATCATCGCAGACCTTGACCTCGACACCGCCCGAGGCGAGGTCGAAAGTGCGGGTGCCGGCGGTGATCTTGCGGCCCTCGACCTCGTCCTTGATCAGCGTGTAGACGGCGATGTCGCCGCGCTTCAGCATGCTGGCGAGCACATTTCCGGGAGCCGAGCCGCACATGTCGATGTCGACGCCGATCGAATATTTGTCGACCGCGGCACTTGCCTGCATCACGCCTTCACCCGTCGGGCCGGCGACGTTGTAGACAATGTCGGAGCCCTGGCCGTAAAGCGCCTGGGCAAGTTCGCTTCCCTTGGCCGGGTCGTCGAAGGTTCCGGCGAAGACGGAGTTTACCTTGACGTCGGGCGCGGCATATTTGGCGCCTTGCTCGTAGCCGCCCAGGAAGTTGCGGATCACCGGAATATCGCGGCCGCCGACAAAGCCGATCGCCTTGCCGTCGCCGATCTTGTCGAAGGCGGTGCCCTTGGCTTCGATCATGCCGGCAAGCGCGCCGGCCACGAAGGATCCCTGCTCCTCGGCGAAATTGGCGTAGATCATCTTGGGGTTGTCGAGGACGCCATCGATGAACACGAAGCGCTGGTCGGGATATTCGGCGCTGACCTTTTGCAGCGAGTCCACCAGCTCCCAGCCCATCACGAAGATGAGGTCGTACTGCTTGCCCTTGGCAAGATTCTCGAACTGCTGCTGGTAGTCGAGCGCGCGATTGCCGGTGTCGACAAGCTTGAGGTCGATGCCGAAATCGGTCTTGGCCTTGTTGAGGCCGTTGACGATCGAAACGCCAAAACCCTGTGCAAAATATCCCGAGATGGCGGCCACGGAAACCTTGGCCTGTGCGGCGGCCGGTCCGAACGAAATGGCAAGCATCGTGCCGGCCAGAAATAAACTCTTGAGCGCCCTTTTCATGTCATTCCCCTTCAGCTTTTTTCAGCTTTTGAAGCCACGCTTTGACCATCCCCCACATATCGCCGTAATAACGGCGAGTTCGTTGATGGTCATATGAGTTTAGGAGCGGCTTAACAGGCTGTCAATCGTCATCCGATGCAGTTTTCTTGGCCCTTCGCCCACGTGCTCGACGTCTGCGCTTGACAAATGTCGACGGGCATAATTGTTGATACTCTAATGAGTTTCCATGAACGACGGGATGAAGGAAGCGAAACAATGCCGGCTGTGGTGGTCAGGAAATTTCTGGTTCAGGTCGAAGAGATATTCCATGAGGGCGGACCCCACGCGGCACGCCCGCTCAAGCGAGGCGCGGTCGTCGCGGTCATCGCCAACCCTTTTGCCGGACGCTATGTCGAAGAGATCACCGGCTTCATGGAAGACCTGAAGCCGCTCGGTCTCGATATGGCCCGGCGCCTGATCGACGCCATTGGTGAAGGCGGCCAGGCCATCGAAGGCTATGGCAAGGGTGCCATAGTCGGCGCCGCCGGCGAGCTTGAACATGGCGCGCTCTGGCACAATCCGGGCGGCTACGCGATGCGCGAACTGCTCGGCAATGCCAAGGCGATCGTGCCTTCGACCAAGAAGGTCGGCGGCCCCGGAACGCGCATCGATATCCCGATCACGCACATAAACGCCTCCTATGTGCGCAGCCATTTCGATGCGATCGAGATCGGCGTTGCCGATGCGCCGCGCGGCGACGAAATGGCGGTCATCTTGGCGATGACCACCGGCGCACGCGTCCATGCACGGGTCGGTGGCCTTGCTGCCGCCGACATCAAGGGCGAGGACGGATTGCGATGAGCCCGGAAATCCGCCGCATCATCACCATCGTCGAGGAAACCCGGATCGAAGGCGGACGGCCCGTCGATCCGCCGACGCGGCGTGCCGCAGCCATTGCGGTGATCCGCAACCCCTATGCGGGTACCTATGTCGAGGACCTGTCGGCACTGAGCGCCATAGGCGAAGCCTTGGGCGATATCTTGCCCAGGCGCGCGGTCGCTGCTCTGGGCATTGCCGGCGACCGGGTCGAGAGCTTCGGCAAGGCCGCCGCCGTCGGCGCCGATGGCGAGCTCGAACATGCCGCCGCCATCCTTCATCCAAAGCTCGGCGCCCCGTTCCGCGATGTGCTCGGCAAGGGCGCCGCGCTCATTCCTTCATCGAAGAAGCGCGGCGGCCTCGGCGTGCCGCTCGATATTCCGCTCGGTCACAAGGATGCGGCGCGGGTGCGCAGCCATTTCGACGGCATGGAGGTTCGTGTTCCCGACGCACCGCGTGCCGACGAGATCGTCGTCGCTATCGCCGTCACCGATTCCGGCAGGCCGCACCCGCGCGTCGGCGGGCTGACCAACGACAAGATTGTCGGGATTGACGGCGTCGGCTGACCGTCAGGCAGCCAGGACTTCCGGCACGCGCATCGCCGGAGGCGTATTTCTGCTCCGACCGGTCCGCACCACGCCGTCGATGACGACCATTCCAATGCCTGGAAGATTGCCGAGCGCCACGCTGTCGAGCAACCCGTCGCCGGCGCCGCCGATCGCCTGATCCATGAAGATCAGGTCGGCGGCGCGACCGACCTCGATCAAACCGCGATCGTCCAGTCTGCGCACGCGCGCCGTGTTGCCGCTGGCAAGACAGAACGCCACTTCCGGAGCGATGCCGCCCAGCGAAGCCAGCATGGTGAGCGTCCGCAGGATGCCGAGCGGCTGCACGCCGGATCCGGCCGGGCTGTCGGTGCCGAGGATGACGCGCGAAAGTTCGTCGCGCTGCCTTGCCAGGTCGAGCACGAACAGTCCGGTGCGCAAATTGCCGTTATGGACGATTTCAAGCGCCCTCGAGCCCTTCTCGCAGATCTGCCGTATTTCCGCGTCGGGCAGGGCGGTTGGCCCGCCATTGACGTGGGCGACGATATCGGCGTCGACCTCCAGCACGACATCCGCGCCGATGCGGCCGGAGCCGGGCAGGGATGGACCGCCCGTGTGGGTCATCGAGGTCATGCCGTATTTGCGCGCCCAGGCGATCATCATCCGGCCGGTCGGCCCATCCTTGACGCCGCCAAGTCCGACCTCGCCGACAAGCGTCACGCCGGCCTCGGCGAGACTGCGGAAATCTTCTTCGGTAAGGCCGGGTTCCAGGATCGGTGCCCCGGCCAGGATCTTCATGCCGTTCGGACGGAAGTTGGAGAAGGTGCGTTGGGCAGCGATCGCCAGCGCCTTAAGCCCGACAAGGTCGCGCGGTCGGCCCGGCGTGTGGACTTCACCCGCCGAGATCATGGTGGTGACGCCGCCATGCACAGTCGAATCCATCCAGCCGATCTGGTTCTGCCGAGGCGTCCAGTCGCCGGCCACCGGATGGGCGTGGTTATCGATAAGACCCGGCGAGACCGCGCAGCCCATTGCATCGATGATCGTCGCCGCGCTGCCGCCATCAATGTCGCCTGCCTTGCCAATGCCTGATATGCGTCCATTGGTCACGACGATGGTGTCGGCGTCGATGATCGGTTGTGCGAGATCGCCACTCAGCATGAGACCGATATTGCGGACGACGAGCGTGTTGGCAGACGACTGGAGGTCGGACGACATCGGTTCTCACTTTTGCTGTTATGGAAAAAAGGACTGGACGCGGCTTATTTGCCGCCGTCGCCATTCGATGGGTCGTCGTCGTTGATGCGCTGGAGCAGGCGAAGCAGCGTCGCCTGCTCGGCCGGTGAGAGCGGCGACAGGAACCGCCGCCCGACCTCGACGCTGCGTTCGAGCCGCTCCAGCGTGTAGTCGGTCCCTTTGCTGGTCAGCGCGATCATCGTCAGGCGTTGGTCGGTTTCGGAGGCGCTGCGCGTGATCAGCCCGTGTTTGAGCAGTTTGCGCATGACGATGCTGATGGTCGATGGGTCCATCGCCGTCAGCCGGCCGAGATGGTTCTGCGAAACTTCGCCATGCTTGAGGATCGTGGCGAGCGCCGCGAATTGCGTTGGCGAAAGGTCTTCGCCGGCCATGACCTGCTGGAAGCGCAACGTCGCGCGCTGATGCGCCCGGCGGATGACGTGCGCCGGGTGGCGGTCCAGTTCATAGCCGGTCTCGGCGTATTGCTGCAGCACCTGCTCGCGGCTCGGGGGTGCATCGCCGCTCGGCGTTTTCGGCGTCGCGCCTTTTTCGGATTCAGTCGTCACACCGGACTCCTATCGCCGCTGTCTTGGATCTCGTCGGCTGGAAAAGGCTCAAGCCGCAACCCTCGCTGGTTGAAGCGACGTCCCGTCGCGGAGGGCTGCGACGACATCAGCCGAATCGCTGACCACGCCGAAATGGGTCGCTATGTCATACAGCGAGCTTTCCTGCTCGCGTGGTCCCGTCGCCGCGCAGCAATCGCTTGGCACCACCACCTCATAGCCCTGGAAAAAGGCATCGTGGACGGTCGAGCGCACACAGATATTGGTGACCACGCCGAAGATGATCAACTGATCGATCTGCATGTCTTTCAGCGTCAGGTCGAGGTCAGTTTGGAAGAAGGCCGAGTAGCGCCGCTTGATCACATGGATCTCATCATCGCGGGCGCCGAGATCCTCGATGATCTCCGGCCCCCAGCTTCCGTCCAGGCAATGCGGCGTGCGCTTCAGCCATTCGCGCTCGCGTCGCATGCCCGGCCGGTGGCTGTCATGGACCCAGATCACCGGCACGCCGGCGGCGCGCGCGGCCTCGATCACGGCCAGTTGCGGCCCGACCAGCGTCTCGTACCCAGGCAGGACCATGGCCCCGCCGGGCTTGCAGAATTCATTGATCATATCGATGACGACAACGGCTGCACGGCGTGAATCGAGACGCACCGCGTCATCGTGCCGATGTGAGGAAAAACTGTCCACGGACATGGCGAGCTCCTTTGACCGATCGTTGATGCTCATACAAAAAACCCTAGTGGATGCCAAGTCAATCCCGTTCGACGCAAAGCGTGCTGGTCGGCCTTGCGCACCGCGCTCCGACAAGCGTATGCGCTATTTGTCCATCGCGAAATGGCCTTGACAACGCTTGTCAGGCATGTGCTCGATTTGTATGACCATCAATGATATTCAAGCCGCTTAATTGCGGAGCCGAGGTCGAGATATGAAAACCATCGTCACCGGAGCCAGTGGCCTGCTTGGCCGCCATGTGGCCGAGGCTCTGGTTGCGGCCGGCCACGATGTGCTTGGTGTCGATGCCGTGGTGCCGGGTGAGGTCGCATGGCGCCACGCAACCGCCGATTTGACCGATCTGGGGTCGACGCTGCAGCTGGTGCGCGATTGCGATGCGGTTGTGCATGTCGCGGCCATTCCGCGGCCGACCGGCCGGGCCGGCGGCGAGGTGTTCAAGACCAACATCGCGACCGCCTACAATGTGGTCGAGGCAGCTGCCATGGCCGGCGCCAGGCGCTTCGTCTATGCCTCGTCCTTCAGCGTTTTCGGCTATCCCTTTTTCGAGAAACCTGTTCGACCGCCCTATCTGCCGGTCGACCTGAACCATCCGGTCGGCGCGCAGGACCCGTACGGCCTGTCGAAATGGCTGGGCGAGGAAATCGTCGACGCGGCGGTGCGCCGCGGCGCCTTTTCGGCGGTCAGTATCCGCATGCCGTGGATCCAGACGCCGGGTTCTTTTTTCGAGGGCGTCGCGCCGCGCCGCGCCACTGCCGACAGTGCCCGTGACCTGTGGGCCTATCTTGATGGGCGCGACGCCGGTCAGGGCTTCCTGCGGGCGCTTGAATGGCAAGGCGACGGCCATCTGCGCGTCCTCCTCAGCGCCGCCGACACATTCATGGAAGAGGAAACCGAAGCGCTTTTGCGCCGGGTCTACCCTGATGTCCCCCTGTCACGGCCGATCGCCGGTTTCGGCGCCGTGCTCGACACGATCCATGCGCGCGAAACGATCGGCTTCGAGCCAAGCCATTCGTGGCGTTCCTATCCGAAGCCGGAGGCCGGACAATGAAACGGTTCGACAAACAGAATGTTCTCGTCACCGGCGGCGCGGGCGCGATCGGCAGCGCAGCGGTGCGGCGTTTCCTTGACGAAGGCGCACGGGTCGCCATTGTCGACCGCAATGGCGCGGCGGCGCAGCAACTGGCTCGCTCACTGGGTGAAAACGCCATTGCCATCGAAGCCGACGTCACCGACGAAGCGGATGTGCGGCGCGCCGTCGAGGCGACCGTTGAGACGTTCGGCGGCCTCGACGTGGTGTTCAACAATGCCGGCATTTCCGGCGTCGTCGCTCCCGTTCACGACCTGCCGGTCGAGGACTGGGATACGACCATCCGCATCAATCTGCGCGGCATCTTCCTCGTGCTGCAGGCTTCGCTTCGGGCGATGATCAAGGCCGGGACCGGTGGCTCGATCGTCAACATGGGCTCGTCCATGGCCGGTTGGGACGTCCTTTCGGGGGGAGCTGGATATGTCGCTTCCAAACACGGGGTGGTCGGCCTGACGCGGGTCGCGGCGCTCGATGCCGCGCCTTACGGCATACGCGTCAACGCCATCTGCCCCGGCGTGATCGAGACGACGCTTGGCGTGCCGGTTTCCGGCGACGGCGAATTCAAGAGCAGCGTCCAGCATTTCGCCGACCGCATTCCGTTGCGCCGCATCGGCCAGCCGGATGATGTCGCGGCCGCCGTGGCTTTCCTGGCCTCCGACGAGGCGAAGCACGTCACAGGCGTGGATTGGCTGATCGACGGCGGCCAGACCTTGCAGAGCTGGGCCAACGCGCCGGCCGGCGGCGCGTTTCCGAAATTTCGCTAAAGTCTTTTCGGCGGCATTGCCTGGATGATCCGGACGGCAAGATCGAGATCGGCGAGCCCGCCCGAAAGCGGCGTGCGCGGCTTAACACCGGCAAGGATGCAATCGGCGAAATGCAGCCACTCGCGGCGGAACGACGTATCAGGAACGCCAGGCAGAACGCGTTCGGATGCAGCCTCGCCTGTCGTTTCACGTAGCCGGACAGTCGCCGAGGCATTGCGGAAATAGGGGTTCTGGAATTCGATCCGCACCTCGTCGCGCTCGCCATGCACATGGATCCACTCGTCCCACCATTCATACTGGGCAAGTGCCATGTCGAAGAGGCAAGGGACGCCGCCATAGTCGAGCACGGCCAGCAACTGGTTCGGGCCGGTCTGTTGCGCATGGACGACGCGGTCGGGCGTGCCGAAAGCACCGCGCATGACGGCAAGGTCGTGGCTGGCGAGGCTGAGCAGTACAAGATAGAGATCGCGATAGCCGGCATGGTCCACACCGAGCGCCGCCTCGATGCGCCGAGCGACCGTTTCGCGCCCCGCCGCCAACACATCGGCCGGCACGTCGGTGATCCGGGTCTGGGTGTAGAGTTGGCCATAGCGGTCGAAGCGGCCGGCGAAATCGTGGACATGGATCGACTTCGGCCGGCCGATGGCGGCGATGCGCTCCAGCCCGGTCTCATAGCCGGGATCATAGAATTTCATGTAGCCGACAAGGGCGACGAGGCCGCTCCGCTCGGCCTGCTCGACCAGCGGGCGCGCCTCCTGCGGCGTGAAGGCAAGCGGCTTCTCGACGATCAGGTGCTTGCCGGCGCGGATTGCATCGGCGACCATCTCGCCATGATCGTAGGTGCAGATCACGACCGCATCGACATTCGGGTCGGCAAGCAGCGCGCGATGGTCGGTATATCTGGCAGTGACGCCATAATGTTCCGCGACCTTGTCGACCGTGCCGGGTGAGATGTCGCACAAGGCGGCGATGCGAAACGCCGGTAATTCCATGAGATAAGGCAAGTGCATCAGCTGGGCGATCTCGCCGCAGCCGATGACGCCGACGCCAATAACGCGATCCTGCATGTCAACCCTTCACGGCGCCGGCTGTCAGGCCGGCGATGAACTGCCGTTGCATGGCGACAAAGACGACGATCACCGGCAGTGTCGTGATCGTCAACGCGGCGAAATAGAGCGTCCAGAGCGAGTCGTATTGCTGGAAGAAGCTGACCAGTCCTAGCGGGATGGTCTGCACCAAAGGGTCGCGCAACAGCAGGAAGGCCAGGAAGAAATCGTTCCAGATCTCGATGAAGCCGAAGATGAGGATCAGCGCCACGCCCGGCCGCACCAGGGGCAGCATGATGTGGATCAGGATCTCGAGCCGGCTGGCGCCATCGATGCGCGCGGCATCTTCGAGGTCGGCCGGCAATGTGATGAAGAAGCTGCGCAGGATGAAGACCGAAAGCGGCAGCGACGTCGCGGCATAGATGAAGGCAATGCCGAGCCGGCTGTTTATCAGGCCGAGATCGCGCGCCACCAGGAACAGCGGAATGGCCATCACCTGCGGCGGCACCAGCATGGCCGCAACCGCGACTGCGACCACAAGACCGCGTCCGGGGAAACGAAGACGCGCCACCGCATAGGCGCACGGCGTCGCGACGGCCACCAGGATGATCAATGCCGAGCCGGTGACGAAGATGCTGTTGACGATGCGCGATCCCATGCCGGCGATCCGCCAGGCATCGGCATAGTTCTGCAGCACCAGGCTCGATGGCGGACCCCAGACATTGCTGAGCATTTCCTGCTTGGTCTTGAGCGAACCGAACAGCACCCAAAGCAGCGGATAAAGGGTCTCGAAGAGCACGAGAATGAGCGCGGCATAGATGCCGCCAATTTCGAGGATGCCGCGCATGCCGAGGCGCTGCATGAGCCCGCGACGGCGAGAGCCGGCGGCGCCATCGTTCAGCGAAAGGTTGGCGGCTCTCATCAGACGTCGAGCCTTTGCCGCCGCATCAGGGCCAGCAGGCCGACACTGGCCAGCCCGACGATCATGAACAGCACATAGCCGATCGCCGCGGCGTAGCTCATGGCGCCGTCCTGGAAGGCCTTGCTCATCATGTAGGTGAGCACCACTTCGGTGGCGTGGTTCGGGCCGCCCTTGGTCAGGACATAGACGATGTCGAAATTGCGCACGAAGGCGCCGGAGAGGCCGAGGATGGTGTTGATGAAGATGATCGGCATCATCATCGGAACGGTGACGTGCCGGAAGCGCTGCAAGGGGCCGGCGCCGTCCATCTTCGCCGATTCATAAAGCTCCGAGGGAATCGTCTGCAGCCCGGCCAGATAGATGACGGCATGGAAGCCGAGCCATTTCCAGACATCGACGACGATGATCGAGTAGAGCGCGATGTCGGCGTCGCCGAGCCATGATCGTTTCAGCCCGGCGAGGCCAATGAGATCGAGCCCGCTGTTGAGCAGGCCGAAGACCGGATTGTAGATCCAGGACCAGAGCAGGCCGACGGCGACGAAGGACATCGTCACCGGGACGAAGGCGGCGGCGCGGAAGAAGGTGCGGCCAAGCAGCGCCCGGTTCAGAAGCAGCGCCAGCCCGAGGCCGAGCACGTTCTTCAGGACCACGACGGCAACGACGAAAATCAAATTGTTGCGCAGCGCACCGAGGAAAATGCGATCGTGCACGAGGCGCTTGTAGTTGGAAATACCTGCCCAGGTCGGGTCGGAAAACCCGTCCCAATTGTGCAGGCTGAGCCAGAAGCCGTTGACGAACGGCCAGAGGTAGAAAAGACCGAAGAGGATCGCGGCGGGCAGGATCATGACGAATGCGACCGCCCCGTCCCCGGCATTGAAGCGCCAGGTGCCGGATCGGCTCGAAACAGGAGCCTCCTCTTGCGGTCGCGTGCTCATGTGGCCTTCGCGCCTTGCGGGGTCAGCACCAGCCCGAGCGTGTCCCTGACATAGGCGATGCTCTCGAGCGTGCTTTGCTCTGCCGTTTTCTTGGACGCATCCAGCTCGATGATGGCGAGGCCATCGTAGTTTGCCTCCAGCAGGACGTCGACGATGCCGGCGAGATCGACGACCCCGGCGCCGAGCTCGCAGAAAGCGCCATAGCGGTCATAGCCCTTCAGCGCCGGATCGACCCTGGTGTCCTTGAAATGCATGTAGCGCACGGCGGAAATGTAGGTCCTGACCGCGTCGACCGGATCGGAATTGGTGTGGGCAAGATGCGCCGGATCGATGCACAGGCCGGCCAGGTCGGTATTCAGTTCATCCATCATGCGGTCGAGCTGGTCGCGGCGCTCGATGAAGGTGTCGAGGTGCGGGTGATAGACCGTCTCGATGCCAAGGTCCTTTGTCCGCCTGCCGATATCCTCGAGCGCCCGGCAAAAGGCGCGGTAGTCGTCGGCCGTGTGCGCCCCGGCAGCGGCTTCCGAGGGACCGCCGCCGAGAACCAGCACCGGTGAGCCAAAGCCCTTCAACATCCTGGTCAGCGCGACGAGAACGTCCCGTTCATAGGTCCAGGCGACAGGGTTGGTGAAAATCGCATTGACGTAGAAGGAGGAGAGCTTGATGCCATACTCGCTCTGGCCTTCCGACAGCAGCGCATAGCGCCGCAAGATGTCGGTGTCGGTGGTCACTCCCATCGGCGCCTGGTTGCCGAGCTGCATGTATTTGCGGGCGTATTGGTCCGACAGGCTGGTGAAGGCGAGGATCTCGAACCAGCCGAAGCCCTGGTCGGCGAGAAACTTGATGGCCGGCCTGAGCGGAAGGCCGGTCAGGTCCCAGCTGTTCAGATGATAGCCGATCGAGAAGCGCTGCCGTTCGGCGCGATGTGTCGTCATGTGTTTTCTCCGATGGGCGAGGCTGCCCGAAGCAGGCAGCCTCTGTTTTTCTTGCCTGGCACATCAGCCCGGCTGGATGGGCGCTCGCTTGCAGGCGCTACTTCAGGGCCTCATTTGGGCGGCCAGCTGCCCTGGGCCTTGAGGTCGTCGAAGATGGTCTGGATCGATGCGGCGGCGTCTTCGGGCGTCGTGGTGCCGCCGACGATGCCGGCGATTGCCGAAGACGTGGCGCTCGCGACCTCGGATGGCCAGATCCAGTCGAGGAACTTGATCGTGTTCGGGAAGGCTTGCTTGCGCAATTCGACGGCATAGGCATCGTCGACCTGCGGCACGCCCTTGATCGAGGCCGCGATCGGCTGTTCCGGCGCGAGGTAGAGCGTCGCGACTTCAGGCCGTGTCAGATATTCGATGAATTTGACCGCGGCATCGAGCTTCTCGGGCGGGATCGAGGAGGCGACGCACATGCCGTTGTCGGCACCGCCGCCATGGCCGGGCGCTCCCGGCGTTCCGTCCATTTTCGGAAAGGCGAAGACGCCCCATTTGAAGTCCTTGACGCTCGACTGGAGCGACGGGATTTCCCAGGTGCCGCCATAATACATGGCGCTCTTGCCGGCGGCGAACGCCGCACGCATGCCGTCCTGGTCGACGGAAAGCGAATCCTTGGAAAGGATGCCATCATCGACCCATTGCTTGATCAGCTTGAAGCCCTCGACATCGGGCGCGTCGGTGAACTTCGCCGTACCCTCGAGGTTCTTCTGCGTCTTGCCGACCGGGTCGCCCGAGGCCTGCGAGAAGGTCTCGAAGTACCACATCGGCCACATCACGGTGTTCGAGCCCTGATGCAGCAGAGGGATCACGCCCTCGGTCTTGAACTTCGGCACGGCTGCCTTCAGGTCGTCATAGGTTGGCGGGACAGGAATGGCGAGCTTCTGAAAGAGATCGACATTGTAGAAGATCGTCGATGTCGACAGCGTCGAGATCGGCACGCCGTAGACTTGGCCGTTGACCGTGAAGGCGCCAAGTGCAGCGGCGTCGATCCTGTCCTGGAACGGCTTGATCTTGTCGGTAATCGGCATCACCAGTTTGCGCCTGACATAGGCGCCATTGGTGTAGAAGGCCGGGCAGGCGATCAGGTCCATTTCCTGGTTTGCAAGTTTTGCGGTCATCACGCGCTGAATGGAATCGGTTTGCGGCCCCTGGGCATCCCATTCGACGGCGGCGACGTCGGGGTTGGCCTTGAGGAAGCCGTCGATGACCTGTTGCTGGATTTTCTTTTGCTCGTCCGGCGGTTGACGCGGCGCGAGTTCGTCGAGCGCCGAGCCGCCGAAAATCTTGAGCGTGATCCCGTCGGCGTGGCCGATGCCGGGCACTGTGATCAGGCCGAGACCTAGCAGTGCGGTGGCGAGGATGGGAGCGGCGGGACGTTGTTTAGGACGATGGGTCACTCTCTGCTGAAGGGGCATCTGGCTCTCCTTTACGCCAATGCCGAGGGGCAACCTCGGGACCAATATCGTTGATGGTCATATGATCTTGGTCGCCTGTTGATGTTTTTGTCAATCGGCAACAATGCCTATTATTTCATCGATCGCACCGCCCCCTTTCATGTTCGGCGTGGCCCGTGCGGTGTTCAATTTGCTTGGGCATTGATCTGCAAGAAGATCGGCAAACCAATTGTCGGATGCTGGCTGCTCCCGGTGACGGACAAGCCCCAATCTTCGCAATCTACTTCACGCCGATGCCGGCGGTCAGGCCGCCATCGATCTTGTAGTCCGCGCCAGTGCAGAAGCCGGCCTTCGACGAACACAGGAAAGCGATGAGTTCGGCCACTTCCTCCGGCTCGCCGATGCGTCCGATGGGGTGCGCTTCGCCGAAGCGCTTGTAGGCGGCCTCGACATCGGCATCCGTGCCGTTCTGCCCGCGGGCGGCCTTCTCCAGGATTGGGGTGCGGATCGAGCCCGGGCTGACGGAATTGACGCGGATGCCGGAGCGCGCATGGTCGAGGGCCAGGGCACGCGTCAGCGTGTGGATGGCGCCCTTGGTGGTGGCATAGGCGGCGACGTTTTGCTGGCAGGCAAAGCCCTGCACCGAAGCGACGTTGACGATGGCGCCGCCGCCCATGCGGACCATTTCCGGGATGCCGAAATGTGCGGTCAGATAGATGGACCCGACATTGACCGACATCGCCCTGTTCCAGGTCTCGAAATCGGTGCTGGTCGCGGTTCCGTACGGATGCACCGCCGCCGAATTGACGATGATATCGAGGCCGCCGAACCGCTCCACGCCGGCCGCGACCGCGTCGCGAACCTGATCGGGCACGGAGACGTCGGCGTCTATGACCAGCGCCCCGGCTGCGGAGCTTTCCAGTTCCGCTTTCAGCGCAGCATTGGCCGCGCGGTCGATGCCGCAGGCGACGATCGCAGCACCCCCTGCAGCGAGGCGTCTGGCGGTTGCGAGGCCAATCCCGGTCGTGCCCGTCACCAAAGCCACCTTGCCGTCGAAATCCTTCATTGGGAAAACTCCTTCATTCGCTGTCCGAAACCGTTCCTAGTTTGACACCCATTGTGGTCCAACAATAGGTTGCCATCCTCTCGCAGAAGGAAGCGGCTATGGAACAGTGCTGGCGCTGGTATGGACCGAACGACCCGGTAACGCTCGATCATGTCAGGCAGGCCGGTGCGACCGGCGTGGTGAGCGCCTTGCACGATATCTATGACGGGCGCGCCTGGCCGCTCGAGAGCATTCTGGAGCGCAAGCGTGTCATCGAGGCCGCCGGCCTGACATGGTCGGTGGTCGAGAGCATTCCGGTCCACAATTCCTTCAAGATCGGCGCGCCGGAACGCGAGCGCTATGCCGGCTACTATCGTGACTCAATTCGCGCGCTCGCCAAGGCCGGCATTGCGACGGTCTGCTACAATTTCATGCCGGTGGTCGACTGGACGCGCACGGATCTCGCCTATCGGCTGCCAACGACAGGTTATGCGTTGCGTTTCGACGCGATCGATTTCGCAGCCTACGATTTGTTTGTGCTGAAGCGCGTCAATGCCGAGGCCGGCTATACCCCCGCCCGCATTGCCGAGGCGGAAGCGCGGCTGAAGGAATTGAGCAGCGAAGCGATCGACAGGATCGAGCGCAACCTGATCGCCGGCCTGCCTGCGACCGAGCGCAGCTATGACAGGGACAGTTTTCGCGAGGCCCTGGCGGACTATGATGCGATCGGACCGAAGGAGCTGCGCGACAACCTTGCCTGGTTCCTGCGCGAGATCATTCCGGTGGCCGAAGAGGAGGGGGTGCGCATGTGCATCCATCCCGACGACCCGCCCTTCTCGCTCTATGGCCTGCCGCGCATCGTTTCGACCGCCGAGGATGCGCGTTTCATCCTCAACGCCGTCGACAGCCCCGCCAACGGCCTGACGTTCTGCACCGGCTCCTATGGCACGCGCGCCGACAACGACATCGTCGCCATGGTCAAGGAGTTCGCCGACCGCATCCATTTCGCCCATCTGCGCAACATCACCATCGAGGATGACGGCTCGTTCTACGAGGCCGAGCATCTCGAGGGCGGCACGGACATGGCGCATGTTATCCTGGCTTTGATGCAGGAAGAGGCGCGCCGCCGTCGGGAAGGCCGCGCCGATTGGCGCATTCCGATGCGGCCCGACCATGGCCATCTGCTCGCCGACGACATCGGCAAGACCAGGCTCAATCCCGGCTATTCGCTGATCGGCCGGCTGAAAGGCCTCGCCGAGCTGCGTGGCATCATGCGCGCCATCGAGCGGTTCGAGCTGGCTTGAATGCCCTCCGGCCGGTCGGCTGGCGGATTTACAGGCGATCACGCGCGGTTGCGCTTCCACTGTGACTTATACGATGTCGCACTGGAAAGTGCGGCCTACGAGAGGCATGGCGGGTAAAGCACGTGTCGGGAAATTATTTGCCGGCAGTTCACAATATGCAGCGCTGACGTTCTTCCATTCGGGCCAGATTGGACTTCTTGTTGCTTTGATCGGCACGCCTTGCGTGTCACTTTGAGATGCATTCATTCTCGAAGCTCTTGCCGGTGGTCGCTTCTACTTCTCCTAAGCCAAGGCAGAGAAAAGAAGGAACCTGACCATGCCTAGAATTGTGCCGGTGCTCGATCTGAGCCGTCTCGAACAAGGTGCCTCCGAATATCGTACCTTTCTCCTGGACCTGCGCACGGCGGCTCGAGACGTCGGCTTCTTCTATCTCAGCGGCCACGGAATTTCGGCCTCGGAGATCGACGACGTGCTCGATGCCTCGCGCCGGTTCTTCGCGCTGCCTCAGGCCGACAAGCTGGCGATCGAAATGGTCAAATCCCAGCAGTTCCGCGGCTACACCCGCGCCGGTGGCGAACTGACCAAGGGCGCGGCCGATTGGCGTGAGCAACTCGACATCGGCGTCGAGCGCCAGCCCATAGCGCAGGGACCTGGAATTGCACCGTGGACAAGGTTGCAAGGACCCAACCAATGGCCGTCGGCATTGCCGGAGCTCAAGCCGGCACTGCTTGCATGGCAGGCCAAGGCGACCGCGGTGGCGATTCGGCTGTTGAAAGCCTTCGCGCTATCGCTCGATCAGCCCGAGGACGCCTTCGACGCGATCTACCGGGACTCGCCCAACCATCGCATGAAGATCGTCCGTTATCCCGGCCGTGACGCGACCGAAGGCGACCAGGGCGTCGGCGCGCACAAGGATGGCGGCTTCCTGACCCTGCTGCTGCAGGACGACAACAAGGGGCTGCAGGTCGAATATGACGGAAGCTGGGTGAATGTGGATCCGCTGCCCGGAACGCTGGTCGTCAACATCGGCGAACTGCTCGAACTCGCATCGAATGGATATCTGCGGGCCACCGTGCACCGAGTCGTGACGCCGCTTGCCGGCGTCGAACGGATTTCCGTTCCCTTCTTCTTCAGCGCGCGGCTCGATGCGACCATCCCGCTTCTCGGCCTTTCCGAGGAACTGGCGGCGCAGGCGCGCGGACCGGCAAGCGATCCCGACAACCCGTTGTTCCGCGACGTCGGAATCAATGTGCTCAAAAGCCGGCTGCGTTCCCATCCCGACGTGGCACGCCGCCACTATGCCGATCTTCTGGAGACTGGAACGGTGGGTTCGTGACGGTCGCCTGGCACGAATTTTTGCCGTTTGGCATGTTTTTTGGAATGCCATTCGTCGCCAAGGCTTGGAAATAAGCTCAAAAAGGTAAAATCGTTCGGCGGTTTCCTCCCATTTCGCCGAACGGTGTTCCCCTCTGAAGGTTTTGACCTTCTTTTTGGCCGGGCCGTATTCGAGCCCGGCCTTTTTTTGTCCTGGGGTATCAGGCGCAAAACTGAAATGCTGCAAAAGCCCGGCGCAGCGGAACAGAATACCTTCCCGAGTTGGGCTGACCGTCCGATCCTGAGAAGGATTCGAGCACTGTGCTCGACTGTATCGATCGGCCGGAACATCTTTCATGACACGAAAACAACTGCGCCTCGGCGCCTTCATGCGCCCCGTCAGCCTGCACACCGGCGCCTGGCGCTATCCGGGCGCCTATGCCGACGCCAATTTCAATTTCGCGCATCTGAAGCGCTTCGCCCAGACCCTGGAAGCGGCGAAGTTCGACGCCTTCTTCATGGCCGACCATCTGGCCGTTCTGAACATGCCGATCGAGGCGTTGCGGCGCAGCCACACGGTCACCTCGTTCGAGCCGTTCACGCTGCTGTCGGCGCTCGCCGCCGTCACTGACCATATCGGGCTGGTCGCCACCGCATCGACGACGTTCGATGCGCCCTATCATGTTGCTCGCCGCTTCGCCTCGCTGGACCATATCAGCGGTGGACGCGCCGGCTGGAACATCGTCACCACGTCCAACCTTGACGCGGCGCTGAACTTCGGCCGCGACGAGCATGTCGAGCATGATGAGCGCTACCGGCGGGCGCGGGAATTCTACGATGTCGTCACCGGCCTGTGGGACAGCTTTGCCGACGATGCCTTCATCCGCGACGCCGAAAGCGGGTTCTATTTCGATCCGGCCAGGCTGCATGTGCTCGACCACAAGGGCGAACATCTCTCGGTGCGTGGGCCGCTCAACATCGCCCGGCCAATCCAGGGTTGGCCGGTCGTCGTCCAGGCCGGCGCGTCGGAGGCAGGACGCCAACTGGCGGCGGAGACAGCGGAGGTCATTTTCGCCGCCCATGCGGATATCGCGGCGGGACAGCGTTTCTTTGCCGACGTCAAAGGCCGTGCGGAGAAACTCGGCCGCTCGCGTGACGACATCAAGATCCTGCCTGGCGCCTTTGTCGTTGTCGGCGACAGCGTCGAGGACGCGCAGGCCAGGCGGGCGAAGCTCGACAGCCTCGTCTACTACGAGAGCGGCATCGCCTCGCTGTCGATCGCGATCGGACACGATGCGTCCGGATTTGACCCGGACGCGCCCTTGCCCGAAATCCCCGAGACCAATGCGAGCAGGAGTGGCCGCGAGCGCGTCATCGAACTGGCACGCGAGGAGAACCTGACCGTCAGGCAGCTTGCGCAAAGGCTGGGCGGCTATTCCGGCCTTGCTTTTGTCGGCACGCCTGAAACAATCGCCGACGAGATGGAGGAATGGCTGGTTGCCGAGGGCTCTGACGGGTTCAACATCATGTTTCCCTACCTGCCGGCAGGGCTGGATGATTTTGCCGAGAAAGTGGTGCCGGAATTGCAACGGCGAGGCATCTTCAGGCGGCAATATGAGGGGTCGACACTGCGCGAGAATCTCGGCCTGAAGCGGCCCTCCAACCGGTTTTTCGAATAGAACGCCCTTCGCGGAGAGGTCTCCATGTCAATCCAGTCCAACACCCGCATCGTGCTCGCGGCGCGACCGCAAGGCCGGCCGAAGCCGGATGATTTTCGCATCGAGACGGTTGACCTTGACCAGCCGGGAGAGGGCGAACTGCTGTTGCAGATCCTTTATCTGTCGCTCGATCCCTATATGCGCGGTCGTATGAACGCCACCAAGTCCTATGCCAGGCCGGTCGATGTCGACGGTGTAATGGAGGGCGGCACCGTCGCGCGCGTGATGATGTCTCGCCATCCGGAATTTGCTGAAGGCGACATCGTCCTGTCCCACTCCGGATGGCAGAGTTTCGCCCTGTCCGACGGTGTCGGGCTGCGCAAGCTCGATCCCGCGGCTGCACCCATAACAACCGCGCTCGGCGTGCTCGGCATGCCGGGCTTCACGGCCTATGCCGGTCTGCTCACCATCGGGCAGCCGAAGCCTGGCGAGACGGTCGTCGTCGCGGCCGCCAGCGGTGCGGTCGGGTCGGCCGTCGGCCAGATCGCGCGCATCAAGGGGGCGCGTGCCGTCGGCATCGCCGGCGGTGCCGATAAATGTGCTTTCGTGCGAGACGAGCTGGGCTTTGACGCGGTCGTCGATCACCGGGCCGACGATTTTGCAGAGCAGTTGAAGGCAGCTTGCCCCGGCGGCATCGACATCTATTTCGAGAATGTCGGCGGTCCTGTCTGGGACGCGGTGTTTCCGCTGCTGAACGAATTTGCGCGTGTGCCGGTCTGCGGGCTGATCGCGCAGTACAACGTCATCGCGGATGCCGGCACCGACCGGTTGCCGACATTGATGCAGCAAGTGCTGCACCGCAGCCTGACGATAAGGGGTTTTATCCAGCGCGAATTTGTCGACCAGCGCCCGGCCTTCTATCGCGAGATGGCCGACTGGATAGCATCCGGCCGGGTTCGATACAGGGAAGATATCGTGGATGGCATCGAAAATGCGCCTCAGGCCTTTCTCGGCCTTCTCGAAGGCAGGAATTTCGGCAAGCTGATCGTGCGTATCGCGGAATAATTGTTGCACAACGATGAGCCGGGGCTGCCGAGACAATCGCTGTCGCAGCCCGGCGCGGCGCCTTTTTTGTTCACCACATCATGAAGGAGGCGACGTCCGCATCCGAGACCTTGCCGGCATTCACGTCAGCGATTGCCTGGTCGACGATCGCGACGCCCTCGGTCATCTCGTCTTCCGTCAGCGTCAGCGGTGGCATGAACTCCAGCACATTGGCCTTCAACCCGACATAGGTGAAGGCTGCACCCAACTCATAGCCGCGATAGATGATCTTGGCCGTGGTCGCCGCCGCAACCGGCTCACGTGTCGTGCGGTCCTTGACCAGGTCGACGCCGATGGCAAGCCCGCGCCCGCGCACGTCGCCGATGATCTCGTGTCTGTCGCCAAGCGCCCGCAATGCGTCGGAAAACAGCATGCCGATCCGCGCCGAGCGCTCGACCAGGCCGTCCGTCTCGATCGTCTTCAGCACCGCGTTGCCGGCCGATGTCGCCACCGGATTGCCCGCGGTTGTCTGCAGCGCGAAGGCCGGCGCATGGTCCATGATCCCCTTAGGGCCGATCACGGCCGACAACGGCAAGCCACCGCCGATGCCTTTGCCGAAGACGACGAGGTCCGGCGTCAGTCCTTCATGCTGGAAGCAGTGCATCATGCCGCTGCGGGCGAGCCCGACCTTGACCTCGTCAACGACAATCTTGATGCCGTGCTTGCGGCAACGCTGCTGCAATGCCTTGAGAAAGCCGGGCGGCGGCACGATCAGTCCGCCATCCGACATCAACGGCTCGATGAACACCGCCGCGACCTGATGCGGCGGGCAGGTGGTCTCGAACTGGTAGTCGAGCAGGGCCAGCACGTCCTCGCTGCTGAAATTCGGTCGGAACGGATCGGGATAGGGCAGCAGAAGCACGCCCGGCCGGGGCAGCGTGTGGGTCATGGCGGTATGGCCGCTGATGCCCATCGAGCCGGAGAGATTGCCGTGATAGGAACCGATGAACGAGATGAAGCGCGAGCGGCCGGTGGCTGCCTGCAGCACGCGCACCGCGCAGTCGTTGGCATCCGACCCGGAATGGCCGAACCAGACGCGCCGTTCGCCTTCTCCGGGCGTAATCGCCAGCAGCCGCTCCGCCAGCGATACGGCGGGCTCGTTCGGGTAGAGCAGCAAGCTGGCGCCCGCCATGTCGCGGATCGACGTCTCGACCGCTTCGACGATTGCCGGATGGCCGTAGCCGAGCACCGCCGGACCGGCCGATCCCGACAGGTCGAGCAAGGAGCGGCCGCCTTCCTCGATCAGCCGGTTGCCCCGGCCGCCGATGACGCTGAGCGGGGAGAAACGCAGCTTGCCGATCTGGGCGATGGTCGCGGCATCACGTTCGCGCAGGCTGAGATTGCTCACGACACGGATTCCGTTTCGAGCGCCGGCAGTGCCGCCGCCAGCCGGTCCGCCCATTCCTCGATGCCGGACCGTGTCGACAAAAGGTCCTGCCGGATCTCGACGAGGACGGCGGGGATGCCGCGATCATCGCCATGAATGGGCACGGCGTAATCGGCGTCGCGGCTGATCACATAGGGCACGTTGGCCGCGACATTGAGCCCGACGTCGGTGCGCAGGCCCGAAAGGATCGTTTCTGCGAGATCTCTTGCTTGGTCGTGCAGCACGCCGGCATGCCAGGGTCTGCTGACACCGAGGAAGACCGGCGTGAAGGAATGGATCGTCACGATCCGCGTCTGCCGGCCTGCTTGCGCCCGGTGGTCAAGATACGCGGTCACCCGGTCATGAAACGGCGAAAAGATGATCTCGGCGCGCCGGATCCGCTCCGCCGAATCGATGCCGACATTGCCGGGAATGTCGGTGTCTTCCGACAGCACCGGAATGCTGCCTGGCGTGCCCAGTGGCCGGTTGAGGTCGATCAGCAGCCGCGAGTAACCGCTGAGGAAGGCCGGTGCATCGAGCTTCGACGACAGCAGGCGGGTCACTTCGGCGGCGCCGATATCCCAGGCGATGTGGCGCTGCAGATGGCTGGCATCGAGGCCGAGCTGTCGATACTCGGCCGGCATGTGGTTGGACGCATGCTCGCACAACAGCACGATATCGGAGCGGCCGTGCTCGTTGAGGACCTCGACGGCCTCGGGCCAATCTTTTCCGGCCTGCGCGGTCATCAATAGAGCGTCCGATAGAGATCGCAGATGGAGGCCGGATCGAGACCGGCAAGACGCTCGGCTTCATGTCGCTTGAGGCCGACGAAGGTTTCGATGAAGACAGGCGCGAACCATCCCGTCACGATGCCGTCGGCCAGCAACGCGTCCAGTGCCGCCGGCAGGGTTTCGGGCAGGCGCACCAGACCGAGACTCGCCCGCTCAGCCTCGCTCATCAGTGTCGGGTCGCCGGTGACCAAAGGCGGCGACGGCAGGCCCGCCTTCAGCCCTTCCAGCCCGGCGCGGATGATCGCCGCCAGCGACAGATAGGGATTGCCGGTGGCGTCAGCGGCCCGGTATTCGATGTTGTATTGCCGCGCCGGATCGCGTCCGCCGATCGTCACAGTCGGGCAGATGCGCAGCGACGCCTCGCGGTCGCGGTCGGCGAGCCAGGTATAGGACGAACTCCAGCTGTGCGGCTTCAGCCGGTAGAAGGACGACACGCTCGACGCCGTCATCGCGGTCATTCCAGGCAGATGGCGCAGCACGCCGGCACAGAAGGCGCCGGCTTTGGCGGAAAGACCTCCGGGCTGCGTTGGATCGTATGTCACCGGCTTGCCGGCCTCGTCGACGAAGCTGAAATGGATGTGGACGCCGTTGCCGACGGCAGTTGGCGCGGTTTTGGGCGCGAAGCTCGCACGCCAGCCGGCATTGCGCGCCAATTCGCGCGTGATTTCGCGGATGGCGACGGCGCGGTCCGCCGCCGTCAGCGCGTCCGCCGGCTCGTGCGTCACCTCGAACTGCTCGTCGCCGAATTCGGCGATGACCACCTCGGGAGCGACTCCGGCTTCCTCGAGCGCCGCCATCAGGTTGGGCGCGAAGGGGTCCGTGCGGCGCAATGCGGCGAAAGACATCGAATGCGCCGGCGCGAAGCCACCGTCGGCGACATTGAACTCATGCTCGAAGGCGGCGATGACCGACAGGCCGGTTGCGGCTTTCAAATCGGCCAGCGCCTCTTTCAGCATCGTGCGGGTGCAGCCGAGCCATGGGCTGCCATCGAGCTCGACGATGTCGCCGGCGACCATGTCGAACGGCGTCGCCGATCCGGTACGTGTCGTGCGAAAGCGCGCCTTGAGATCGGGGATCAGCCGCAGGTCGCCCGACGAGCCCCAGGGGTTGGGATCGACGATCGAGTTGAACGGCGTCAGCGACAGATTGGCCTGCAGCCAACCGACGCCGGTCGTGGCGGTCTTCTGCAACTTGCTTTCGGCAACGAAGCGGCCCCGCGTGACGGCGGAGAGATCCGTGGTGACGACGGCAACCAGAGGCTCGACAGTCGATGTCATGCCGGTTTTCCCAAAGCGTTGAAGCGGCCGACGACCGTGTCGGTATCGGCCACCCAGCAGTAGCCGCCGAAGGCCTTGAGCGCGATGTCGTGGCGTTCCTGCGTAATGGTGGCGCAGGCATCCGATACGCAGGTGACAAGATAGCCGCGGTCGGCGCCGTCGCGCACCGTCATGTCGACGCATTGATCGGTCAGCACGCCGACCACGACGAGATAGCGGATGCCGAGATTCTTGAGGAGATAGTCGACATTGGTCGAATTGAAGATGCCCGACGACGTCTTCGGCAGCATGATCTCGTCGCCAACCGGCGCCAGCGCCGGCACCGGCAGACCCTCCGGGAGGCTGGGCGCGACATGGATCGGCGTCAGCTTGTGGTCGAGCGAGCGGTCACGGCCGTCTTCGGTCAGGCTCTGGATGATGGTGTGCAGCACCTCGACGCCATTGGCCCGCGCAGCGGCCAGCAGGCGCTCCTGGTTGGGGATCGTCTGTGACGATGTCTGCCGGTAGAAATAATGATCCGGCCCACGCTCCGGATGCGACGGATCTGCGCCCGGCTCCAGCCAGATGCGCTGCATGTCGACGAGCAGCAGGGCCGTTTCGCCGGCACGGAAGGCTTCGTCTCGTTTGGGTAGGGCCTGGGTCATGCTTTGTCGTCCTGCTTTGCTGATTTAGGTCCCGGCGTCTTGCGGGGTCCGGGTATCTTGCGCGCGCCGTTCTCTTGCGGGTCGCTGTCGAGTGTCACGGCATTGGCATGTCGCACCCTTTCGAGCCGCTCAATGCGGGCGCGCGCGTCGTCGCCCAGCGTCGAAACGATATGGGCGACCAGCGCCTCCATCTGGGCGATCGCCGGCGCCAGCGTGTCATAGGGCGAGGCGACTTCGAGCGGGCTGACGATGGTGACTTCGGCGAGGTCTGATATCGGCGACAGCCATTGGTCGGTGAACAGGACGATGCGCACATCGAGCGCCGCCGCTTGGCTCGCATAGGCCATGACGTCGAGCTGGTAGCGGCGGTAGTCGAACACGACGAGCACGTCGCGCCGGTCGAGGTCGGCGAGCGTGTCGAAAGTCTGTGGAGAAAGCACGCCGAGATCGCGAACCCCGGAGCGAAACTGCACGAGATAGCCGGCCAGCATGCCGGCGATGTGACGGCTGAACCGGCCGCCGACCATCACAACCTCGCCCTTGACCTCCATCAGCAGGCGGGCCGCCCGCTCGTATGTCTGGATGGGTGTCGCGGCGGTGGCTTTCTGCAAGGCCGTGGTGACGCTGTCGAGATAGGCCAGCACGGCGCTGTCGTTGGAGCCGCTCTGCCGCTTGGCCTCCATCATCAGCAGCGGCGAGTGCAGTCTTGCCTCGACTTCGGCCAGAAGCTTCGCCTGGAAATCCGGAAACCCTTCATAGCCGAGCTTGACGACCAGTCTCACCACGGTCGGATCGCTGACGCCAGCGCGCCGGGCGAGCGATGAGGCGGTGCCGAGGCCGGAGGTCGGATAGTCCGTCAACAGCAGTCGGACGATCTTCTCTTCCGACGGCGTCAGCGCAAGATCCCCGCGCATCAGAACATCGCGTATCGCCATGGGCCTCCCCGAAATCCGTGTTCTCTTGTTTTGTCGAGTTTATTACAGAGATTTAAATCTTGGTCAACAATGAAGAGATGTTGACATTGCGTGATCGCTGGCCCTACCTTGTCGGAAAGCAGCCAAGAGACTGTGGGGAACAGCCATGCGAAACGGAAGCGACGTCATCGTCGTCGGTGCCGGCATTGTCGGATCGAGCGCCGCCTATCATCTGGCCAAGGCCGGTGTGAAGGTCACATTGGTCGAGCAGACCCATCCCGCCGGCGGCCCGTCGGGCAAATCGTCGGCGCTGCTGCACGCCTTCTACCTGATGCCGGAATTGTCGCAGCTTTCCATACGTGGCCGCGAGATCCTGGTGTCGCTGCCGGAAATCGCGGGCGAAGGCTCTTTCGTCACCGAAATCGGCATGATGTGGGTCTGCGGCAACGACAACAAGGTGAGTTGGACGGCGGCGGCCGAACGCATCCGCGGCGAGGGCGCGCGCATCGAGACATTGTCGCCGCAGGCCTTTGCCGACGCGGCACCCGGCTTTGCCCTGGACAATGTCGCAATGGCGCTGTGGGAGCCGGAATATGGCTACGCCGATGCCTTCGGCGCCACCAACGCCATCGCCCGTGCCGCCCGCGCCAACGGTGCCAGGATCATGCAGAACACGCTGGTCGAGAGCCTTCAACGGCAGGGCGACCGCATCACCGGCGTCACCTTGACCGATGGAACGGTGCTGGAAGCCGGTACCGTCGTCTTGGCCGCCGGGCCGTGGACGCGCCGCCTGCTGGCGACGGTCGGCCTCGATCTGCCGCTGCATGTCGAGCGCCATCCGATGGCCGTCCTCGACGCAGCCGGCAAGGCAAGGCAGGTCATGCCTTTCGCCTGGTGCGACGACATTTCCTGCAACTATGCACGGCCTGACAATGACGGCGTCATCCTGGCCGGCACCTGGGCTGGTGGCGGCACCGGCCTGCGCCACGAACATGCGGGCCGCCCGCGTTTGGTCGAAAATCCTGATGATTACATGGAAGGTGTCGAGGAGCAGGAATCGGTCGAGATTCTGGAGACCTTCGCTGGCAGAGTCCCTGCCATGGCCGAGCTTGGCATCCGGCCCGGCTATGCCGGACTCTACGACATGAGCCCCGACGATCTGCCGGTCATCGGCGCCATGCCTGACGTCGAAGGGCTGGTCGTTTCGGCGGGATCCTCCGGCCACGGCTTCAAGACCGGGCCGGCAGTCGGCGAGGCGGTGGCCAGGCTGGTCACCGAAGGCGCGCAACCTATCCTGGCGCCGTTTTCACCCGATCGCTTCAGGGCCGCGTAATGGCGTCGGTGACGATGAGCGAGAGCAAGCCCAGTGGCTTCATGCCGGCCGCGTTTTGCAACGCCACTGCCGATGCCCTGTGCATGGTCGCGGTGCTGCTGCTGGTGGCGCTTGCCGCCTTCATCTTTGGCAGCGCCGCCATGCAACGTGTGGTCACCTATGCCGCGATCATGCTGACGGCGGTGCTCGGCCTGCAGATATTCTCTGGCAACAGCGGCATCGTCTCGTTCGGTCAGGCCGCCTTTGTCGGCCTTGGCGCCTACGCCACCGGCATCCTCACCATGCCGACCGCATTGCAGCGAACGGCGCTGCGCGACCTGCCGCAATTCCTCGCCGGCCATCAACTCTCCTTCCTCGCGGCGCTGGCCGTCGTCCTGGCTCTGGCGGTCATCGTCGGCCTGTTGACCGGCACGCCGCTGCTTAGGCTTTCCGGATCGAGCGCTTCGATCGCAACGCTTGCCATGCTGATCATCGTCTACACGCTGCTGGTCGCAGGGCGCGAGATCACGCGCGGCAGTCAGCCATTCTATGGCGTGCCGCGCGAGGTCGGGCTGTGGACGGCTGCCGCTGTCGCGTCGATGGCGCTGGTGGCGGCGAGGCTGTTTCGCGAAACCTCCTTCGGCCTTGCCGCCCGCGCCGCCGCCAATGACGAGCGCGGTGCCGCCGCCGTCGGCGTCGACCAGCGCACGGCACGTCTGGCCGCCTGGGTGGCGGGTGTCGTCGCCGCCATGGCTGCCGGCGCCATGATGGCGCAGTTTCTGGGTGCGTTCTCGCCACGTGATTTCTACTTCGACCTCGGCTTCACCATGCTCGCCATGCTGATCGTCGGCGGAATGACCTCGTCGCTCGGCGCTTTCGCCGGCGTCACCGTCACCATCGTCCTGATCGAAGTGGTGCGCCGCTTCGAAGGCGGCGGCGAAGTGCTCGGCCTGCATCTGCCTGTCCTGTTCGGTCTGACCCAGGGCGTGCTCGCCATCGCCATGATCCTGGTCATCTGGCGGCGCCCGACCGGTCTGTTCGGCGAGCGTGAACTGAACCTGCTGCGCCGACCCGGACGCCAGGCCGTGATGGCTTCAACGGCGCCACCGCAGCATGTCGCGAGTGACCGCATCACCGCCGACCACCTGTCGCGCCGCTATGCCGGCGTCGTCGCAGTCGACGACGTCAGCCTGAATTTCGAGACCGACAGCATCACCGGCATCATCGGCCCCAACGGCGCCGGCAAGACGACGCTGCTCAACATGCTGGCCGGTGATATCAAGCCAAGTGCCGGCACCGTGTCGGTGGGTGGCGTGGTCCGGCAGGCTTCGGCCTTCCGCTTCGCCCGCTCCGGCGTTGCCCGCACCTTCCAGAACATCCGCGTTTTCCCGCACATGACCGTGCTGGAGAATGTCGTCGTCGCCGCACGCCAGGTGGAAGCTGATCTTGGCCACGCCGAGGCGGCGGCCATGGGTGAGCTCGCACGCATGGGACTGGAGAGATTCGCCGATCAGCCGGCTGCCAGGCTTGCCTACGGCCAGCGCCGCCGGCTGGAAGTGGCACGTGCCCTGGCGTTGAAGCCCCGCTTCCTGCTGCTCGACGAGCCGGCCGCCGGCATGAACGCCGTCGAGACCGCCGAACTGGTTTCGATCCTATCGACGGTCCGCACCGAGCGCCGCATCGGCGTCGTGCTTATCGAGCATGACATGCGGCTGGTGATGAACCTGTGCGAGCGCATCGTCGTCATCGATCATGGCCGCGTCATCGCCGACGGCACGCCCGGCGATGTCCAGAAGAACCCTGCCGTGATCGCCGCCTATCTCGGCAGCCGCACGGCGCGCGCCAAGACCGAAACGCCTGAAAACCAGACCGCATGACCCGCAACGACGACCAACCATAAGAAATCCAGAAGGAGAACCGACATGCCAAGCCTCTATCGCCTCCATCGCGCCGCTTTGTGCGCTGCCGTGTTCGGCATCGCCGCCATTTCGACAGCATCCGCCGAGGAGATCATCATCGGTGCCGCGACCGCGCAGACCGGTGGCCTTGCCCCCTACGACCAGCCGGCACTTGCCGGCTTGCGCATGTCGCTCGACGAGCTCAACGCCAAGGGCGGGCTCGGCGGCAAATACACCGTCAAGCTGCTGATCAAGGACACCCGCTCCGACACCGCGCAGACTGCCACCGTCGCCCAGGAACTGATCGACGCCGGCGCCAAGATCATGATCACGCCGTGCGATGCCGATCCCTCGATTTCCGCCGGCCAGCTGACCCAGCCGCTTGGCATTCCGACCCTGACGCTGTGCGGCTCCGCCCCGGTGCTCACCGGCGCGGTCGGCGACGTCATGTTCGGCACCTATCCGGCCGACAATGTGCAGGCGACGGCGGTCGCCGACTTCGCCGTCTCGGAAGGCAAGAAGAAGGTGTTCCTGCTGACTTCGCCGGACTCCACCTACACCGCCAATCTGCCGGAATATTTCGGCAAGGTGTTCGAGAAGAAGGGCGGCGCCATTGTCGGCCGCGGCACCTTCAGCATGGGCCAGCCCGATTTTTCCGCCGAGATCACCAACATCAAGGGCCTGGCCGACAAGCCCGACCTGATCATGACGGCGGCCTATGAGCCGGATTTCCCGGCCTTCATCCAGCAATTGCGTGGCGCCGGCGTCACCATCCCGGTCTATGGCGCCGATGCCATCGGCACGCCGACCATCAAGGCGCTCGGCAAATTGGTCGACGGCGTCGTCTACACCGCGGCCGGCTATGCCGAGCCGGGCAGCAAGCTCGAGGCCTTCAATACCGCCTTCACCAAATATGCAGGCCACGCACCGGAATCGACCTATGAAGTCAATGGCTATGAGATCGGCCTGATCCTCGACCAGGCGGTCAAGACGGCCGGCTCCGACGAGCCGAAAGCGATCCGCGACGCCATCGCCGGCCTTAAGGATTTCGAAGGCATCACCGGCAAGATCACCTATGCCGGCACCGATCGCATGCCGCTGAGGCCGGTGGCGCTGATGCGCTACGAGGGCGGCGAGGGCAAGCATGTCCAGACCCTGATCCCCGACGCTGCCGACGTTCCCGCGCCGTGATGTCATGCTGAGCGTCGAAGCCCTGAAAATCCGGTACGGCGAGGTCGAGGCGGTACGCCGCGTTGACCTCACCGTCGGCAGCGGCGAGATCATCGCGCTGGTCGGCGCCAACGGCGCCGGCAAGAGCTCGACGCTCGGCGCCGTCGCCGGGCTGGTGCCGGCGGCATCCGGCAAGGTGATCTTCGACGGTGTCGACATCACCGGCCTGGCGCCGGAGGCGATTGCCCGCAAGGGCGTCGCGCTGGTTCCCGAAGGCCGCCGTATCTTCGCCAGCCTGACGGTGGCCGACAATCTGCGTCTCGGCGGCGCAGTGCATCAGCCGGCGGCCGAGGCAAGGCTGCGCGAGGAGGAGATGCTGGAGCTGTTCCCGATCCTGCGCCGCTACCATCGCGTCAAGGGCGGCAATCTGTCGGGCGGCGAACAGCAGATGCTGGCCATCGCCCGCGCGCTTATGGGCAAGCCGCGCATGATCCTGCTCGACGAACCCTCGCTCGGCCTTGCGCCGCAACTGATCGACACCGTCTTCGACCTGATCGCCGAACTGCGCCGCAAGGGCCTGACCATCCTTCTGGTCGAGCAGAATGTGGCGCTGGCGCTCGAAATCGCCGACCGCGCCGTCGTGCTTGCCAATGGCGAGGTAGTGCTGTCGGGCACGGCAAAAGAACTCGCTTCATCGGACCTCGTCCGCCAAGCCTATTTGGGAGCTTAAGAAGCATGATCGCGCAGCAGATCATCAATGCGGTGAGCCTCGGGGGCGTTTATGCGCTGCTGGCGCTCGGGCTGGCGATCGTCTTTTCCATCGTCGGCCTCATCAACTTCGCCCATGGCGAACTGATGACGCTGTCGGGCTATGCGCTCCTGGCCTCGCTGGTGCTTGGCTTTCCCTTCCCGGTGGCCGTACTTGTCGCCGTGTCCTGCGGCGCGCTCGCCGCTGTCGCCATGGAGCGCATCGCGTTCAGACCGATGCGTGGCGCCAGCGTCACAAGTTTGTTGCTGACCAGCTTCGCCGTCTCCAGCCTGCTGAAGGTCGTCTTCCAGAACGGCATCTCGGCGCGGCCGCAGGCTGTCGCCATGCCCGGCTGGATGACCGGCGCCTTCTCCTTCGGCGACTTCACCATCGGCGTCGGTCCCAGCATCTCCATCGTCGTCTCCGCACTGGCGCTGATTGCGCTCGAAATCTTCCTGCGCCGCTCGGTGACCGGCACGGCGATGCGCGCCGCGGCGGAAGATTTCGACGTCGTGCGCCTGATGGGTATTCCGGCCAGCCGCATCATCGCCACCGCCTTCCTGCTCTCCGGCCTGCTCGCCGGGCTGGCGGCCATGCTGTGGGTGGCGCAGCGTGCCTCGGTCGACCCGCTGATGGGTTTCACGCCGGTGCTGAAGGCGTTCATCGCCGCCGTCGTCGGCGGGCTGGGCAGCTTGCCCGGTGCTGTCGCCGGCGGCTTCCTGCTCGGCATCATCGAGGTGCTGCTGCAGGCGACATTGCCGGGAGCGATCGCGCCCTATCGCGACGCCATCGTGCTGTCGGGTGTCATCGCCGTGCTGCTGGTTCGCCCGCAGGGCCTGATCCCGGCGGTCCGCGCCCAGCGAAGCTGATCTATGTACAGCAAGCCTGAATTTGCGCCGCTGTCGCGCGACGAGGTGTTCGGCCTGATCGAAGCGGCGGCCTTCGCCACGCTGGTAACAGCGGGACCGCAAGGGCTTGTCGTATCGCATCTGCCCTTCGTGCTCGATCGAGCGCGTGGTGAAAACGGAACGCTGGTCTCGCATCTCGCCAGGGCCAATCCGCACAGCACATTGATCAGCGAAGGCAGGGAGACGGTCGCCATCTTTCACGGTCCGCATGGCTACATCTCGCCGTCCTGGTATCCGCGCAATCCGGTGCGCGACAGCGCGCCGACCTGGAACTTTGCCGTCGTGCATTGTCATGGGCATCCGGTTCCGCTCGACGATCATGCCACCGCCCGGCATCTCTTGCAGCTTGTCGACGTGCTGGAGAAGGAGCGCGACGACCGCTGGTGCATGCGCGAACTGGGACCAGGCGGCATGGAGCGGCGCATACCGCATATCCTTGGGTTTGACCTGCCGATCGAACGGCTCGAAGCCAAGTTCAAGATGGGACAGGATGAGCGCCTCTACGACACGGGCGGAGCTATCGGGGCGCTGGAACAGAACGATCCGGCGCTGGCGGCGATGATGAAGGCGCACAACGCGCATCGCCAGGACTGACCGCCCGCATGCGGCAAGGATAAGAAAAAATGATCCCCAATCTCAACATCGTGCCCTTCGTCAGCGTCGATCATATGATGAAGCTGGTGCTGAAGATCGGCGTCGAGCGCTTCCTCGTCGAACTGGCCGGCTACATCGAGGATGATTTCCGCCGCTGGGAGCTGTTCGACAAGACGCCGCGCGTCGCCTCGCACAGCGCCGAGGGCGTCATCGAGCTGATGCCGACCAGCGACGGCGAGGTCTACGGCTTCAAATACGTCAACGGCCATCCCAAGAACATGCGCGAAGGCCGCCAGACGGTAACCGCTTTCGGCATGCTCGCCGATGTCCACAATGGCTATCCTGTCTTGCTATCCGAAATGACGATCCTGACCGCACTGCGCACGGCGGCGATGTCGGCTCTGGCCGCCAAATACCTGGCGCCGGCCGGCTCCAGCTGCATGGCGCTGATCGGCAATGGCGCCCAGGCCGAATTCCAGGCGGTGGCCTTCAAGGCGCTGCTCGGCATCGACAGGCTGAGGCTTTACGACATCGACCGCACGGCGACGCAAAAATGCATCCGCAATCTCGCTGGTCTCGGTTTCGACATGGTCGCCTGCGGCACCGCGCAGGAGGCGGTCGAAGGGGCTGACATCATCACCACGGTCACCGCCGACAAGCAGTACGCCACCATCCTCACCGACAACATGGTCGGCTCCGGTGTGCACATCAACGCGGTCGGTGGCGACTGCCCCGGCAAGACCGAACTGCACCGCGATATCCTGCTGCGCTCCGACATCTTCGTCGAATACCCGCCGCAGACCCGCATCGAGGGCGAGATCCAGCAGCTTCCGGCCGACCATCCCGTGACCGAGTTGTGGCAGGTGATGTCAGGCGCCGTGCAAGGCCGGCGCGATCCCGGCCAGATCACGCTGTTTGATTCGGTCGGTTTCGCCATCGAGGATTTTTCGGCACTGCGCTATGTCAGGGATCAGCTGCGCTCGACCGGCCTCTATCAGGAACTCGACATGCTGGCCGACCCCGACGAGCCGCGCGACCTGTTCGGCATGCTGCTAAGAGCGGCCCAGCACGGTTGAGACGAGCGTTGTTCAGCCAGCCGAGCCCCACATGGCATCCGGCACCACCACCAGCTTGCCGACGAAATCCTTGGCGATGAAATCCGCCTGCGCATGGTGGAAATCGGAGAGCTTGTAGACGCCGCCGACCAGCGGCCGGATTTTTCTCGCCTCAATGTACCTAACTATGCGACGGAAATCGGCGCGCGTGCCCTGGCTCGATCCATGCAGCTGTAACTGCTTCAGATACATGGTCCTGAGATCGAGCTGCACGACCGGGCCGGCAATCGCGCCGGCCGTAGTGTAACGGCCCTCGGGCCTGAGAATACGCAACAGGTCGTTGAAGACCGCGCCGCCGACGAGGTCGGCCACCACGTCGATCGGCTGGCCTCCGGTCGCCTCGTTCACGGCTTGCGGCAGGTCGGCAACACCACGGGTGATGACAGCCTCGGCGCCGATGTCGCGCACCGCCTGTTCCTTGCCCTTGCCGACGACGGCATAGGGAATGGCGCCGCGCGCCCGTGCCAGTTGCACGATGCCGGAACCGACACCACCCGAAGCGCCGGTGACCAGCACGCGTTCACCGGCCTTGAGTCCGGCGCGCTCCAGCATCTGCTCGCCGGTGAGATAGGCGCAGCAGAAGGTGGCGAGTTCGATATCGCTCATGTCGGTGTCGACGACATGGGCATTCTCGGCCGGCACGGCCTGATATTCGGCGTAGCCGCCATCGCGGCCATGGCCCATATAGTCGATGTCGGCGAGCGAATCGTCGTCGCGATTGTAGATCGAGAAATCGACCATCACCCGTTCCCCGATACGGTCCGGCGACACACCTTCGCCGACAGCGGCGATGATACCGACGGTGTCGGTGCCCTGGATGCGGGGGAAGCTCAGCGTGTTGCCCTGGCGGCGCCATGTCGACACGGCGGCAGCGTCCTCCTCCGTGCCATAGGCGCCCTGGCGCACCCAGACATCGGTGTTGTTCATCCCGCAAGCGCTGACCTTGACCAGCACTTCACCGGGAGCGGGCCCGGGCAATTTTACGTCGCTGCGGTAGACGAGTTTCTCCGGTCCGCCGTGTCCGGTGAGCAGCACGGCGGCCATGGTGGCGGGGAGGGTTCTGGTCATGGCATTCATCGGTCGATCTCAGAGATTGGCAAACACGCTCTTCACGGCATCGGCGGTCTTCGACACGACGATGTCGGCTTCCTCGCGGGTCAGGCAGAGCGGCGGCGCGAAGCCGAGAATATCGCCCTGCGGCATGGCGCGGCCGATGACGCCGCGTACGGCGAGCGCCGTCGCCACCTGCGGGCCGATCTTCTGCGAAGCGTCGAAGAACACCCGGTCGTCTCTGTCGGCAACGAATTCCACCGCCGCCAGCATGCCGTCGCCGCGCACGTCGCCGACGTGTTTGTGGCCGCCGACTGCCTTGGCCAACTCGGCGCGGAAATAGGCGCCGGTCTCCTTGGCATTTGTCACCAAATCCATCTCGTCGATCAGTTCGAGATTGGCCACACCGGCGGCGACGCAGATCGGATGCGCCGAATAGGTCCAGCCATGACCGAGCGAACCGAGCTTGTCGGAACCCTCAACCAGCACCTGCCACATCTTGTCGGCGACGATGACGCCCGACAGCGGCGCATAGGCCGAGGTCAGGCCCTTGGCGATGGTGATCAGGTCCGGCTTGATGCCGTATTGGTCGGAGCCGAACATGGTGCCCAGCCGGCCGAAGCCCGTCACCACTTCGTCGGCGACCAGAAGCACGTCGTACTTCTTCAGCACCGCCTGGATCTTTTCCCAATAGCCGGCCGGCGGCGGCACGATGCCGCCGGTGCCGAGGATCGGCTCACCGATAAAGGCAGCGACGGTTTCCGGACCCTCAGCCAGGATCATCTCCTCGAGCTTGTCGGCGCAATGCTGAGAAAACTGCTCCTCGCTCATCGAGCGATCGGCGCGGCGGAAGTAGTAGGGTGCCTCGGTGTGCAGGATCGGCGCGCGCGGCAGGTCGAAGGCGTTGTGGAACAGGTCGAGCCCGGTCAGCGAACCGGTCATCACGCCCGAGCCGTGATAGCCGCGCCAGCGCGAAATGATCTTCTTCTTCTCCGGCCGGCCGAGCACGTTGTTGTAGTACCAGATCAGCTTGATGTTGGTTTCGTTGGCATCGGAACCGGAGAGGCCGAAATAGACCCGCGACATGCCCTGCGGCGCGCGGTCGATGATCATCTTGGCCAGCGTGATCGAGGCCTCGGTGCCGTGGCCGACATAGGCGTGGTAGTAAGCGAGGTTCTTCGCCTGGTTGGCGATGGCGTCAGCGATCTTCTGGCGGCCGTAGCCGACGTTGACGCAATAGAGGCCGGCAAAGGCATCGAGGCTCTTCCGGCCATTGTTGTCCCAGACGGTGACGCCCTCACCGCCGGCCATGATGCGCGTCGGGCTTTCGCCCCGCGCATGCGTGCCCATATGGGTCGAGGGGTGGAAGAAGTGGTCGCGATCCCAGGCGGCGAGTTCGTTGGACTGGTCGAGCATTCTTTTGACTCCTGACAAAACGGTGATTCCGGCGCAGCTTAAGCTACATCGAGGCAGAGATATTTGAGATCGGTGAAAGCCTCGAGTCCGTGGCGCGAGCCTTCGCGGCCGATGCCGGATTGCTTGACGCCGCCGAAGGGTATCGGCGCGCCGGTGATCTTGACGCGGTTGATGGCGACCATGCCGTAGTCGAGCGCGCGGCCCATGCGCTGCTGCCGGCCACCATTCTCGGTCACGACATAGGCAACGAGGCCATATTCGGTAGCGTTGGCGCGGGCAATCACTTCATCCTCGCTGTCGAACGGCGTCACGGCGGCAACCGGACCAAAAGTCTCCTCACGCATGATCAGCGCTTCGTCGGTGACGTCGGCCAGCAGCGTCGGCTGATAGAACAGGGGGCCAGCCTGGTGCCGCTTGCCGCCGGTGAGGCAGCGCGCGCCGTGAGCGATGGCATCGGCGACCTGTTCCTCGACCTTCTTGACGGCGCGCTCGTGCATCAGCGGGCCGATGTCGGTGCTATCAGCAAGGCCATTGCCGGTCCGCAACGTCTGGATACGCTTGGCGAAGGCGGCACAGAAGCGATCGTAGATCGGACGCTGGACATAGATACGGTTGGCAGCGAGGCAGTCCTGGCCCGACGTGGCGAATTTGGCGTCGATGGCGATATCAACCGCTTTGTCCAGATCGGCATCGGCAAAGACGATCAGCGGGGCATGGCCGCCAAGCTCCATCACCAGCCGTTTCATGGTCGGCGCGCTTTGCGCGGCGATCAGCCGGCCGATCTCGGTCGAGCCGGTAAAGCTCATGGCGCGAACGCGCGGGTCTTCGCACATCCGCCCGACGATGGTCGAAGCCTTGCCGGTGATGATGTTGAAGACGCCGGCGGGCAAGCCGGCGCGTTCGCCGAGTTCGGCCAGCGCCAGCGCCGACAGCGGTGTTTCCGAGGACGGATGCGCAACGATCGTGCAGCCGGCGGCAAGGGCTGCCGCAGCCTTGCGGGTCAGCATCGCCGACGGAAAATTCCACGGCGTGACGACGCCGACGACACCGAGCGGCTCGCGTCGCACCATCATCTCGGCGCCCGGCAGATGGCTTGTGACGCTCTCGGCATTCAAGCGTTTTGCTTCTTCGGCATACCATTCGACGAAGGAAGCGGCATAGTCGATTTCGCCCAGCGACTCCTGCAGCGGCTTGCCCTGTTCCAGCGTCATCAGCAGAGCGAGGTCTTGCTTTGCAGCGATGATCAACTCGAACCATTTCCGCAGGATTTTCGAGCGCTCCTGCGGCAACAGCGCCCGCCACGCCGGGAAGGCGCGCGCGGCGGCATCGATCGCCTTCGTCGTCTGCCGGCCGTCGAGCGCGGCGACGAAAGCGACTGTGGTGCCGGTGGCCGGGTCGGTGACTTCGAAGCTTTCGGCAGCCTCGCTCGCCGTCCAGTGGCCATCGACATAGGCGAGTTCACGCAGCAGCCGGCGGTCGGCGAGGCGATCGAGCGCTTCATGGCGATGCGAGCGGGCGAAATGCGCGGACATGGTCGAGACCTCCCGGTTCGGACTGATGCGGGAAGATTATCCGTCCCGATGCAGACAGAGAGGCTGTTTGGACAGCCCCATAGAGAGAGATTGTCTCTATTGGCCCGCGGGCGCAGATGATCTCTCTGCTGACCGGTGGGCGGCACTAAACCTGGAGATTGGCCGAAGCCTCCCCGCCTTCGTCATCCACGGGCGGAGCAGGAGCGAAGCGACGCGGCGGAGACCCGAGGATCCATGCCGTGATCTTGGTCGAGGAATGCAGCGGAGCAGAATTCTGCACCGCAGCAGCGCTTTGAAGTCGCGGCATGGATCCTGGGGTCTGCGCCGCGTCGCTGCGCTCCTTGCTTCGCCCCAGGATGACGACGTGACGGGGGTTTCGATCAGTCTCCTGGGTGTACGGTAGGGGAGATTGACCTCATGCTTGCGCCGGCAGCAGGTCGGCTATGGGCAGCGCGATCTCGTCCTTCACTGTCTTGATGACGATGTAGGTGAAGTAGCGATCGATGCCGATTTCGCGGTCGAGCAAGCCGTCGACCAGCCGCTGATAGGCGTCGATGTCGCGCGCCATCACCTTCAGCACATAGTCGACGCCGCCGCCCACCGACCAGCAGGCGACGATCTCTGGGATGTCTCGGATGACGCGCTCGAAGCGGTCGAAATCGGCCTGGCGGTGGTTGGCCAGGGTCACCTCCATCAGCACGGTGGCGACGGGTGCCACGACGCGCATGGCGATCCTGGCGTGATAGCCCGAGACGATGCCGGCCTTTTCCAGCTTGCGCAGCCGCATCCAGCACGGCGTCGGCGACAGGCCGACCTGCTCGGCCAGCGCCAGCTTGGTAATGCGTCCGTCGCGCTGGATGGCGTCGAGGATTTTCAGGTCGATCGGGTCGAGTTTCGCTGATGTCATCAGAGCTCACTTTTCGTCCGAGTACCATGACGGCGCATTATTTCGATTGTCAATTGCACTGATTTCGATCTCTAATAAGTCATGACATTGTGGCAACCCGATCCCGCACTCATCAGGCGGCCGGCATATCAATCGCTGGCCGACCAGTTCGCGCGTGCCATCCATGACGGGCGCCTGGCCAATGGTGAGCGGCTGCCGACCCATCGCAGGCTGGCCGACGATCTGAAACTTTCGGTGCAGACGGTCAGCCGCGCCTATGAGGAACTGATCCGTCGCGGCCTGATTTCGGGCGAGATCGGCCGCGGCAGCTTCGTCCAGACGCAGCGCCGCGAGCCGGAGCCGCCATATCTGCCCGAGCGGCTCGGCGAAGTCATCGACCTGTCGATCCTGAAACCGGTTTGTGAGCCGATGCATCTGGAGCGGCTGAAACAAGCACTGGGCTGGCTGGCTGAGAACCTGCCGTCGAGTTCAGCACTTTCGTTCCGGCCCAACATGGTGTTTCCGCGCCACCGCGCGGTGGCGGTCGAATGGCTGAGGCTTTGTGGCCTCGATGCATCGCCGCAGAACGTCAGCCTGACCAACGGCGCCACCGCCGGCATGACCGTGGCGCTGATGAGCGTCGCGCCGCCGGGTTCGACGGTTGCCACCGAGGCGATCGGCCACCATACGCTGGTGCCGTTGGCACGCTATCTCGGCTTCAATCTGGAAGGCCTGCCGATCGACGACAACGGCCTGATCCCGGAAGCGCTGGACGAGGCCTGCCGGCTTTCCGACATCCGCGCGGTCTTCGTGCAGCCCTCGGTGATCAACCCGACGGCGACCCTGATGGATGCGCGGCGGCGAGAAGAGATCGCCGCGGTCGCGCGCAAGCACGACATCGCCATCATCGAGAACGATGTGCTCGGTCCGCTGGTCGAAGACCGGCCGCCGCCGGTTGCCGCGTTCGCGCCGGAGCGCACGCTCTACGTCACCTCCTTCACCAAGATCACCGTGCCCGGTCTGCGCATCGGCTATCTGGCCGCGCCCGACCGCTACGTCGCCGCCGTCGCCAACCGGCATCTGGTCTCGAACTGGATGGCGACGCCGCTGGTGGCCGAGATCGCCACCAAATGGGTGACCGACGGCACGGCGATGGAGCTTGTCCACTGGCAGCGCGCGGCTTTGCGGCGCCGGCAGGATATTGCAGCGCAAGTGCTGGCGGGGGTGGACTATCGCGCCCGGCGCGACGGGTTGCATGTCTGGCTGCAACTGCCGGCCGACCGGGCCGAGGAAAGCTTTGTCGCCCAGGCTCGCCTGCAGGGCGTGGCGATTGCACCCGGCACGTCCTTCCGTATTTCGGCTGCGCCCTGGCATCCGGCGGTACGTATCTCGCTGGGTTCGACCACCGAGGGGGAACTGCGCGCCGGCCTCGGCGTTGTCACCAAGCTTTTGCTCGGCGATCCCGAGCACCTGCTGCTCGCTATCTAGCGAGTGCGCCGCTATCCGGGTGATGCCGGCCTGCGAAAGGCAGCCTCCTGCGCTTCCGGTACTCACGTACGAAAAGTACGCTCCGTTCCGGTTCTCGGAGGCTCCCATTCTCGGCTCGGCCTGACCCGAATCCCGGCGCACTCTTCGGCACTGGTTGCTCAAGAATTGTGCGGAATGGGAAATATTGTCATGATATTATTTTCCCGATTGACATGATTTGGCGCGTTCCGCATCGTTAAGGGGCACAGGCTTCTCCAGCACGGGGAATTTATTTGTCCGCATCAGCGCCCATCATCAAGATCGACGACATCTCGAAGAGCTTCGGCAGCTTCAAGGTGCTGGACGGCCTGTCGATGCAGGTCATGCCCGGCGAGAAGCTGGCGCTGATCGGCCCGTCGGGCTCGGGCAAGACGACGATCCTGCGCATCCTGATGACGCTTGAGCGCATCGATGGCGGTCATATCCAGATCGACGGCGAGCAGCTCTACCACATGGAGCGCAATGGCCAGCTGCTGGCCGCCGATGAGCGGCATCTGACAAGGATGCGTCAGAAGATCGGCATGGTGTTCCAGCTGTTCAACCTGTTTCCGCACAAATGCGTCATGGACAATGTCACGCTGGCGCCGATGCTGACCAAGGGCACGCCGCGTGCTGCCGCCGAAAAGCGGGCGATGGAACTGCTCGAAATGGTCGGCATGGCCGACAAGGCCAAGTCCATGCCGGCGCAGCTGTCCGGTGGCCAGAAGCAACGCGTGGCAATCGCCCGGGCGCTGGCGCTGTCGCCGAAGATCATGCTTTTCGACGAGGTGACGTCGGCGCTCGATCCGGAGCTGGTCGAGGAGGTGATGAACGTCATGCGCAAGCTGGCCGCCGAGACCGACATGACCATGCTGCTGGTCACCCACGAGATGGGCTTTGCCCATGATTTCGCCGACCGGGTACTGTTCTTCGATCGTGGCAGGATCGTCGAGGAGGGCAAGCCCGACGAGATTTTCCGCAATCCCAAGCAGGAGCGTACGCAAGGCTTCCTGAAGAAGATCATCGCGGCCGGACATCGCGTCTGACCGCAATGCCCAGGGCGACGAAGTCGTCCCGAGGTGGCGAGGGCCGCCCCGTAACAAAGCAAGACAAGAAACAAGGAGTTGGGAACAATGAAAAAACTTGGCATTCTGGCTGGCGTCGCCAGCCTTACGCTGGCGGCGGTGCTGGCCGCCTCGAGCGTGGGTTCGGCCGATGACAGCAAGCTCGAACAACTCAAGGCACAAGGTTTCGCTCGCCTCGCCATCGCCAACGAGCCGCCCTACACGGCGGTCGCCGCCGACGGCAAGGTTTCGGGTGCCGCGCCCGATGTGGCCCGCGAGATATTCAAGCGGCTCGGCGTCGCCGACGTCGCCGCTTCGATCTCTGAATATGGCGCCATGATCCCCGGCCTGCAGGCAGGTCGCTTCGATGTCGTCACCGCCGGCCTGTTCATGAAGCCGGAACGCTGCGCCGCCGTCGTCTATTCCGAGCCGGTGCTTTGCGATGCCGAGGCGATGTTGGTGAAGAAGGGCAATCCGAAGGGCTTCAAGAGCTATGAGGATGTCGCCAAGGATACGACTGCGACCATCGGCGCGCCGGGCGGCGGCACCGAGGAGAAGCTCGCGCTCAATGCCGGCGTGCCGCGCGATCGCGTCATCGTCGTGCCGGATGGCCAGAGCGGCGTGAAGATGCTCCAGGATGGACGCATCGACGCCTATTCGCTGCCCGTCCTGTCGATCAATGATCTGGTCAAGAAGGCCAACGATCCGAACCTCGAAGTCATCGCTCCGGTGCAGGGCGCACCGGTCTATTGCGACGGCGCCGCCTTCAAGAAGGGCGATGAGGCACTGCGCGACGCCTTCGACGTCGAACTGGCCAAGATGAAGAAATCGGGCGAGTTCGCCAAGATTATCGAACCCTACGGCTTCTCGGCGGCGGCGGCGATGTCGACCAGCCGCGACAAGCTCTGCGCGGCGAAGTGATTTTTCCTTCTCCCCGTTCAACGGGGAGAAGGTGTCACGAAGTGACGGATGAAGGGCGGCGCCAAGTTCTGAGACTCTAGTGCCGCCCCTCATCTGCCTGCCGGCTTTCGTTGCTCGAAAAGCCAAGCAATTGGCTTTTCGCCCGCTACGCGGACCGCTCCTCAACTCCCCGTAAACGGGGAGAAGGAGCTAAACCCAACGTTGGAACGTAAATGACCCAGTGGTCCGGCTATTTCGGCCTGATATTGCAGGGAGCGCTTGTCACCATCGAGCTGACGCTGATGGGGTCGGTGCTGGCGTTGATCATGGCCTTCCTCGCCGGCATGGGGCGCGTATCGCGCTTCTTTGCGCTGCGTTGGTTGGCCACCGCCTATATCGAATTCTTCCGCGGCACCTCGATCTTCGTGCAGTTGTTCTGGGCCTATTTCGTGCTGCCCTTCATCGGCATTTCGTTGACCCCGTTGCAGGCCGGCGTGCTGGCGCTCGGCCTCAATGTCGGCGCCTACGCCGCCGAAGTCGTGCGCGGTGCCATCCAGTCGATCGGCCGCGAACAGTATGAGGCCTGCACCGCGCTCAATCTCGGGCGGTGGCAAGGCATGCGCCACATCATCCTGCCGCAGGCGCTGCTGGTGATGCTGCCGACTTTCGGCAACAACGCCATCGAATTGCTCAAGGCGACCGCCGTGGTGTCGCTGATCTCGCTCACCGACCTGACCTTCCAGGCGCAGGTGGTGCGCGCCCAGACCGGCAACACCCTGGTGCCGTTCACCACCATCCTGATCATCTATTTCATCCTCGCCCTGCTCATCTCGTGGGGCGTGCGCTCGCTGGAACGACGCATGGCGCGCGGCCTCGATGGGGTGCGTGCCTGATGGCCAATTTCCTTCTGATAAATTGGGCCTGCTGATGGAATGGGATTGGAATTTCGTCTGGGAAATCATGCCGACGCTGATCCAGGGGGTGAAGATCACCATCCTGGCGACGCTGCTCGGCTCGGTGCTGGCGGCGGTCGTCGGGCTGGGCATTGCGCTGGCGCGCCGCTCGCCCAACAAAGCGCTGTCGCGCACGGTCGGCTGGGCGGCTGAATTCATCCGTGGCACGCCGCTGCTGGTGCAGCTCTATTTCATTTTCTACGTGCTGCCCGACATCGGCATCCTGTTGCCGCCGCTGGTCGCCGGTGTCATCGGGCTCGGGCTGCATTACGGCACCTACACGGCCGAGGTTTATCGTGCCGGCATCGACAATGTGCCGCGCGGCCAATGGGAGGCCGCCAAGGCATGCAATTTGAGCGCCAGTCAGACCTGGACCCACATCATCATTCCGCAGGCCATCCCGCCGATGATTCCGGCGCTCGCCAATTATTTCATCGCCATGTTCAAGGAAACGCCGCTGCTGTCGGCAATCACCGTGCTGGAACTGATGAACCAGGCCAAAAGCGTCGCCAACACCTACTATCGCTATATCGAGCCGATCACCTTGGTCGGTGCTTTCTTCCTGGTCATCAGTCTGTTTTCGGTCGTGCTGCTGCGCTGGCTGGAACGCCGCTACGGCAAGATCGAGAGGTAGCCGATGAAACCCTTGCCCGAGATCAAGATCTACCCGAAACGGCCGGCGCTGGATGCACGCCCGCTCGACATGCGCATCGGCCTGATCATCCTGGCCACTGATCACACCAGCGAACCGGATTTCCGCCGCATGGTGGCGAGCGAGCGGGTCGGCGTCTATGTCGCGCGCATTCCCTATGCCAACCCGACGACGCCTGAAAACCTGCGCAAGATGCAGCCGGCGCTGACGGCGGGCGCGGCCCTGATCCTGCCGGACGAGAAGCTCGATGCCATCTGCTATTCCTGCACTTCGGCCTCGGTGGTAATCGGCGATGCCGAGATCGAGGCGGCGATCCAGGTCGCAAAGCCCGGCGTGCCGGTGGTCACACCGCCGATGGCGGGCGTGCGCGGGCTGCGTGCGCTGGGCGCAAACAAGCTCAGCATCCTCACTCCCTACACGGTCGAGACATCCAGGCCGATGGCCACCTATTTCGCGGCGCGCGGCTTCGAGATCGTCAGCTTCACCTGCCTCGGTTTCGAGGATGACCGCGAGATGGCGCGCATCGCACCAGCAACGCTTGTCGATCTTGCGCGGGAAGCCACCGGCGCCACCGCCGATGCGCTGTTCGTGTCCTGCACGGCGCTGCGTAGCGCCCTCGCGCTCACCGGCATGGAAAAGGCGATCGGACGTCCCGTGGTGACCAGCAACCAGGCGACCGCCTGGAACTGCCTGAGATTGTGCGGGGATGAGGCGCCGCATCCTGAGTTCGGGCGGCTGATGACGTTGCCGTTGGTTCAGTAAGACGATGTCCCACATTCACGAGCGACCCCCTCTGGCCTGCCGGCCATCTCCCCCTCGAGGGGGGAGATTAGCTGCTGCCCGGCTTTCGCCAATCACCGACGTGACAGGAAGAACGGCAGCGTCGAAGCTGCCAATCTCCCCCCTCGAGGGGGAGATGGCCGGCAGGCCAGAGGGGGTCGCCCCATGACGCGCGCCGTCGCCCTAGCGGACATCCGTATCGCCCGTGACCGTATCGCCGGCAAAGTCGAGCGCACGCCCACCGTCTTGTCCCACAGCCTCTCGGAACAGTTCGGCGTCCCTGTTCACCTCAAGCTCGAACACCGGCAGACCACCGGCAGCTTCAAGCTGCGTGGCGCCTCGAACGCCGTCGCCTCGTTGAACGCCGAACAGAAGGCGCGGGGCGTGGTCGCGGCCTCGACCGGCAATCATGGCCGCGCGCTGGCGCATGCGGCGAAGCTTGAGGGCATGCGCGCCGTAATCTGCATGTCGCGCCTGGTACCCGGCAACAAGCTCGACGAGATCCGCCGGCTTGGCGCGGAGGTCCGCATCGTCGGCGACAGCCAGGACGATGCCCAACAGGAGGTCGATCGGCTGGTCGCGCAAGAGGGGCTGATGATGCTGCCGCCCTTCGACCATCCCGACATTATCGCCGGGCAAGGCACGCTCGGGCTTGAGATGATCGAGCAGGTCCCGGATGCCGCCCTCGTTCTGGTCCAGCTCTCCGGCGGTGGGCTCGCCTCAGGGGTTGCTACAGCCATCAAAGGCGTCAGCCCCGGCACAAAAATCATCGGTGTCTCGATGGCGCGTGGCGCGGCGATGAAGGCCAGCCTCGATGCGGGCCAGCCGGTGCTGGTGGAAGAATTGCCGACGCTGGCGGATTCGCTCGGCGGCGGCATCGGACTCGACAATCGGCTGACCTTCGCCATGTGCCGCGACCTGCTCGACGATGTCGTCCTGCTCAGTGAAGACGAGATCGCCGCGGGCATCCGCCACACCTATGCGCAGGAGCGCGAGATCGTCGAGGGTGCCGGCGCGGTCGGCATCGCCGCACTGCTGGCCGGCAAGGTCAAGTCGGACGGGCCGGTGGTTGTTCTGCTGTCCGGTCGCAACATCGATATGGACGCGCACCGCACAATCGTTTGCGGCGTAGCGCCATCGCTCAAGGAGCGCGCCGCATGAGCCGGATGACCATCCTTACCGAGAAAGAGTTGCGGGCGATCGTGACACTCGATCTCGATGCCGTCGCCTGCGTCGAAAACGCCTTCCGTGCGCTTGCCACTCTGCCGGTGGCGATGCCGCCGATCCTGCGGCTAGACATTCCCGAGCATCGCGGCGAGGTCGACGTGAAGACCGCCTATGTGCCCGGCATTGACGGTTTCGCCATCAAGATCAGCCCCGGCTTCTTCGACAATCCGAAGCTCGGCCTGCCCAGCGTCAACGGCATGATGGTGCTGCTGTCAGCCAAGACCGGCCTGGTCGAAGCGCTGCTGCTCGACAACGGCTATCTCACGGATATCCGAACCGCTGCTGCCGGCGCCGTCGCCGCCAAACATCTGTCGCGGCAGGACTCGTCCGTTGCCGCGATCTTCGGCTCTGGCGTCCAGGCCGGGCTGCAATTGGAAGCACTCATGCTGGTGCGGCCGATTGCCGAGGCGCGCATCTGGGCACGCGATGCGGCAAAGGCCGAGGCAACCGCCGGAGCCCTGCGCGAAAAGCTCGGCATTCTCGTGCATGCCGAGCCCGACGCGGCAAACGCGGTCGCCGGCGCCGACATCATCGTCACCACGACGCCTTCGACCGAGCCGCTGATCAAGGCCGGCTTCGTTTCCGCAGGGCAGCACATCACCGCGATGGGATCGGACGCCGAGCACAAGAACGAGATCGCGCCGGCAATCCTGCGCATGGCCGATCTCTATGCCGCTGACAGTGGCCGCCAGACAAAGCGGCTGGGTGAGCTGCATCATGCAATCGCGGCGGGCGTGATGGCCGCCGAGGAAGAGGTGACCGAACTCGGCCAGATCATCGCCGGCGCGAAACACGGACGGCGCTCGGCCAGCGACATCACCATCGCCGATCTCACCGGCACTGGCGTCCAGGACACGGCGATCGCCACGCTCGCTCGAGACCGTGCGCGGGTAGCCGGTTCCGGGGCCATCTTCGAAAGCTGATGCTGGCCGCAGGAGCATGATCCGGAAAAGTGGGAACCGGTTTTCTCGGACAAACGGTTTTCCGTTTGTCCAGAGATCACGCTCAAACAAGAACGACGAGTTGGATTCAAAGCTGATACCGGCCGCAAGGCCCAACAAACGAGGACCAAGAACAATGCAACCGAACCTGAGATTCTCGCGCGGCGAATATGCGGATCGCCTCGCCAAGACACGCAAGGCCATGGAGGCCAAGGGCGTCGATCTTCTTGTTGTCAGCGATCCTTCCAACATGGCCTGGTTGACCGGCTATGACGGCTGGTCGTTCTATGTGCACCAGGCGGTTATCGTGCCGCCTTCGGGCGAGCCGGTCTGGTACGGCCGCGGCCAGGACGCCAACGGCGCCAAGCGCACCGCCTATCTCGCGCACGACAATATCGTCGGCTATGCCGATCACTATGTGCAGTCGACCGAGCGCCACCCGATGGATTTTTTGGCCAGCGTGCTTGCGGATCGCGGCTGGGGCAAGCTGACAGTCGGCGTCGAAATGGACAATTACTGGTTCTCGGCGGCCGCCTTTGCGTCGCTGCAGAAGCATCTGCCCAATGCCCGCTTTGTCGATGCCACCGCGCTTGTCAACTGGCAGCGTGCGGTGAAGAGCCCGACCGAGATCGATTATATGCGCAAGGCGGCCCGCATCGTCGAGGCCATGCATCAGCGCATCTTCGACAAGATCGAGGTCGGCATGCGCAAATGCGATCTCGTCGCCGAAATCTATGATGCCGGCACGCGCGGCGTCGACGGTATTGGCGGCGACTATCCGGCGATCGTGCCGCTGCTGCCGTCGGGTGCCGATGCCTCGGCGCCGCATCTGACCTGGGATGACAGAGCGATGAAGCGGGGCGAGGGCACCTTCTTCGAGATTGCTGGCTGCTACAACCGCTATCACTGCCCGCTGTCGCGCACCGTCTTCCTAGGCAAGCCGACGCAGGAATTCCTCGATGCCGAGAAGGCGACGCTGGAAGGTATGGAAGCCGGGCTGGCTGCCGCGAAACCCGGCAACGCCTGCGAGGACATCGCCAACGCCTTCTTCGGTGTCCTCAAGCGATACGGTATCGTCAAGGACAACCGCACCGGCTACTCGATCGGCCTGTCCTATCCGCCGGACTGGGGCGAGCGCACGATGAGCCTGCGTCCCGGCGACCGCACCGAGCTCAAGCCCGGCATGACCTTCCATTTCATGACCGGCCTGTGGCTGGAAACGATGGGACTGGAGATCACCGAGTCCATCCTGATCACCGAAACCGGTGTGGAGTGCCTGGCCAATGTGCCGCGCAAGCTGGTGGTGAAGGATTGAGCCCGATGTCCAGCACCCGCCCGTCGCCGATCGCGCCGACCGTCGATTTCGACCGCGACGGCATTCAGCACGGTTTCCTGCGCTTGCCCTACAGCCGCGACGATTCCGCGTGGGGCTCGGTTATGATCCCGATCTGCGTCATCCGCAACGGCAACGGGCCGGCAGCGCTGCTGACCGGGGGCAACCATGGCGACGAGTATGAGGGGCCGCTGGCCCTCTACGATCTCGCCAGGACCCTCGATCCCAAGCAAGTCAGCGGCACGGTGATCATCGTGCCGGCCATGAACTATCCGGCCTTCCGTGCTGGCACGCGCACCTCGCCGATCGACAGGGGCAACATGAACCGCAGCTTTCCCGGCCGGCCGGACGGGACGGTGACCGAGAAGATCGCCGACTATTTCCAGCGTGAGCTGCTCCCCCGCGCCGACATCGTGTTCGACTTCCATTCCGGCGGCAAGACGCTGGACTTCGTGCCGTTCTCCGCCGCGCATACTTTGCCCGACAAGGCGCTGGAACAGAAAGCCTTCGACGCGGTCGCGGCCTTCGCCGCCCCGTTCTCGATGCGCATGATCGAGATCGACGCCGTCGGCATGTATGACACGGCAGCCGAGGAGATGGGCAAGGTCTTCGTCAGCACCGAGCTGGGCGGCGGCGGCACGTCGCGTGCGCAGACGGTGCGGATCGCGCGGCGCGGCATTCTCAACGTACTGCGCCATGCTGGCATTGTAGATGGTGCGGTCGAGAAGACTCGAACCCAGTGGCTCGACATGCCGTCGGGCGATTGTTTCTCCTTCGCCGAAGATGACGGCATGATCGAAACCATGGTCGATCTCGGTGAGCCCGTCGAAGAAGGCTCGGTGCTGGCGCGCATCCATTCCACCGGCCGCACCGGCATCGCCCCGCAGGAGATCCGGGCAAAAATGTCGGGCATGCTGGCGGCGCGGCATTTCCCCGGGCTGGTCAAGGCCGGCGACTGCGCGGCGGTGGTGGCTGTGCACGTCTGAGCGATTCCGCCGAGGCTTGCTCCACCCGGTTCGCGTCCATCGTCACTTGCTCTTGATCCGTTGCGGAGCCTTCGGCGCGGCGGAAAGAAGCAGCATGGCGAGCGGAGTCGACATTGCAGGAGGATGTCACTATATAGCGGCGGCTTCGACCTGCGCGCCCGAGGGCAGCACCTCGAAGCAACTGTGAATGTGTAGTGTGTTGCGCCATCTATTGTGACGGAAATCGGCTCGGAAACCGGAAAAAAGCAAATAGAAACAGTGGCGCAGCGCTGGGCGTGACCCAGCCAACGGTACCGACCCCTCCAGAATCAGAAAATGCTCTTGACCCCTCGATTTCCTATGGCTCTGTGGACCTTGGACGGCATTGGCTTGCCGGACGACCGCGACTCGGCTGGAATGGGGACATGCATCCTTTGCGGGATGTCGACGTTTGTGATTACCAACCGGCTTTGCCGCCAGGGAACAGCAGTATGAGTGAACACGCCATCGAATTCTTGCGGGGATGGATCGGCGAAAAGGTCCATTGCCAGTCCTCCCAGGCAAGGATCGACAAGCAGGCCGAAACCCTGGCCAAGGAGTGCGCCGCCGAGGCGGCCGAGGTCGGCATCCCGCTGGAGGACATCCAGGAAGAAGTCGGCGATATCCAGGAACTTATCGCATCCCGGCTTGAGGAAGCGGCCGAGGCCGAGGAAAGCCAGCAGGCCCCCGGAAAAGCCGCGGAATGATCAAAGCCGCGGAATGATCGCATAGCGGCGACGTGTTCCAGCGCGGGCTTGTGGCCCGCGTTTTTGTCTTCAGCCAAACTTCTCCTTCAGCCACGTCTTCGGCAGCGCCGGCACGAAATTCCCGTCGCGTCCGGTCATATCGTCATTGGCAACCAGCGCGTTGAGGATTGCTTCCTCCACGGTCTGGATCACTGCATCGAAAAACGGATCGATATCGGTGTCCGGAATAAAATCGGCGCTGGCGATGCGGCCGGATGGCGCCAGCGCTGCGCTCGCATTGGCGGTCGAGAAGGCGATAAAAATGTCGCCTGAACTGTGATAGCCGAAGCCGCCGGTCAAGGCGACGCCAAGCGGCACCCGTCGGGCCAGCCGCTTCATCTGATGCGGCAGGAACGGTGCGTCGGTGGCGATGACGGCGATGATCGAGCCTTTCTCGGCACGCGGTGTGCCTTCGCGGACAGCCGGTTCGACGAGTTCCGGCCCGGCGCGCAGGCCGCGAATGGCAATATTGCGCCGTTTGCCAAAGTTGGACTGCACGAAGGCGCCGACCGTATAGGCACGGCCGTGCCATTCGACGATGCGCGATGCCGTGCCGGAGCCGGCCTTGAAGCCGAAGGTGATCATGCCGGTGCCGCCGCCGACGCTGCCTTCCTCGATAGGCCCGCCGGCGGCACCGTCGAGAGCCTGCGCAACATGCTCTGACGTCAAATGGTGGCCGTTGATGTCGTTGAGGAAGCCGTCATAGGTCTCCGCCGCCACCGGCAGCCCCCAGCCGCTGTCGAGCGCTGCCGGCAGCACGCTTTGCATCCAGCACAGCGTGCCGTCGCGGGAAACACCGCAGGAATGCGTGTTGGTGATGGTGATCGGGAAGTTGAAAGCGCCGGTTTCCTCGACGATGTGCGAGCCGGTCAGTTCGCCGTTTCCGTTCTGGCTGAAAATGCCGGCGAAGACCGGCGTGGCGAGGTCGGCGAGCGGCCTGGGCAGGATCGCGGTCACGCCGGTGCGCACCGGCCCCTGGCCGACGACGAGCGCGCCATCGCCCGAAATCAGCGTCGCGTAGCCGACCGTCACGCCGGGCACATCGGTGATCGCGTTAAACGGTCCGGGCCGCCCATCGAAGCCGATGCCGAAATTTCGCGCGCGCGGTTTGCCCGAGGGTGTTGTCAGATGATGCGGATTGTCGGTCATGGTCTCAGAACAGGGATCCCTGATTGCCCGGCTCCTTGGCCTTGGCCGCCGGCTTGGCCACGGCTTTCGGTTTTGCCGTGCCGGTGATCGCCACCGCATCGGCGATGCCGTCGGCGAACTCGAGCGAAAGCGCCATTCCCGACGCCACCTCGGCAGCCTGCTTGATCACCGCGCCATCCGCATCCCTCACCAGCGCAAAGCCGCGCGCCAGGACGGCCTTGTGCGACAGCGACGCCATCAGCCTGTCGGCCTGGACGACGCGGCCGCGCAGGCGCTCCAGCCTGAGCACCACTGCTTGCGTGCCGCGTCTTGTCAAAGCTGTCAGCAAATCCCTCTGCACGCGTTGCCGCCGTGCCGTCGGCTCGATCGTGATGCGGCCTTGCAGCATGGCCAATTGCTGCTTGTGCCGCTGCAGCGATGCCCTGGCACATTTTGGCAATTGATCCGCCGCTCGGTTAAGCTCCGCACGCCGGGCTCTTGCCAACGCGCGCAGTGCCCCTTGTGCTCGCAAAAGATTGCGTTCGTTGGTGCGCCGCGCCTCGGCAATGCGCTGCGACAGCATTGCCGGTGTCAGCTTTACGGCAAAAAACCTTGCACGCTTGCGTTCGGTGGAGACCAACAGGCCCCGACCAAGCCTGGATGTCGCCTCATCGAGGCGTCGACGCGGCAGCGCCAGCAATTGATCGGGCGAGGGCAGAGCCCGGGCGGCGGCACGGGCGGCCTGCCGCTTGCGTTCGAAATTGCGCAGGACCGCCGCTTTCAGCCGCGCACCGAGGCTGGCAAGCGTTGCTTCGAGATCGGCCTTCACCGGCACGGCGATTTCGGCTGCACCCGTCGGTGTCGGCGCCCGCACGTCGGCAACGAGGTCGATCAGCGTCCAGTCGGTCTCGTGGCCGACAGCCGAGATCACCGGAATGCCGGAAACGGCAACCGCGCGGGCGAGCACCTCGTCGTTGAAGCCCCAGAGGTCTTCGAGGCTGCCGCCGCCACGCGCCACGATCAACAGATCGGGACGCTGGACGGCGCCATCCCATGCCAGCGCGTTGAAGCCGTTGACCGCGGCGGCCACTTCCGCGCCTGACGTCTCGCCCTGAACACGCACCGGCCAGACCAGGATGTGCAGCGGAAAGCGGTCCTTGATGCGGTGGATGATGTCTCGGATGACGGACCCCGTCGGCGAGGTGACGACGCCGATGACGCGCGGCATGAATGGCAGCAACCGCTTGCGACCGGCATCGAACAGCCCCTCGGCCTGTAGCCGCCGCTTGCGCTCCTCCAGCAGCGCCATCAGGGCGCCGGCGCCGGCAGGCTCCAGATTGTCGATGACGATCTGGTAGTTGGACTTGCCGGGATAGGTGGTGAGCTTGCCGGTGGCGATCACCTCCATGCCCTCTTCGGGACGGAATTTCAGCCGGCTCATCGTGCCTTTCCAGACCACGGCGTCGAGACGGGCACGGTCGTCCTTCAACGCGAAATAAGCATGACCGGACGAATGCGGTCCGCGGTAGCCTGATATTTCGCCACGCACCCGCACATTGCCGAAAACGTCCTCGACCGTGCGCTTCAGCGCGCCGGAAATCTCGCTCACCGTGTATTCGGCGGCGTTGGTGCGTGATTCGGATGCTGCTTCGCTCATCGGTCGATTGGGGAACGGTTGGGCGCCCGCGTCAAGGCGGTTGCGTCGGGCCAGCCGTTCATAACCTGCATACCTGACCCTGCCTACCAGCCGGGCAGGATCTGGTTCGGCTTGGTTCGCCGCAGCTTGGTGAAGGCGAGTGCCGCGAAATCGAATGTCCCGGGGTCTTCGCCGACCGGCACGGAGATATTGTCCAGGCTTTCCGAAATATGGCGGGCGAGCGCATCGACGATCTCCGGCCGCGACGTCTGACCGCGCATGATGCCGATGCGGCAATCGGGCAGGGCGCCGAAGCCGTCGGCTTCGCTCAGCACCCGCATGCCGGGCCGCAGCGCGCATTCCGGCAGCACCGAGATCGCGAGGCCCGAAAGCACCGCGGCGGTGATGACGGTGGCCGAGAAACTGGTGAACAGGATGCGATAGTCGCGATTCTGCTGGTCGAGCACATCGACGGCGGCGCGCCGCCAGATGCAGTTCGGCCGGCCGAAGGCCATCGGCAGCGTTTCCTGCTCATGCGTCGCATGGTTGGCCGAGGTGACCCACAGCAGCGGTTCGCGCCGCACCACCTCCGACTGGCCGCGTACGTCGTTGTGAGTCACCAGCGCGAGGTCGAGATTGCCGCGCTTGATATGCTCGACCAGCCCCGGTGTCGGCTCGCAGATGACGGTCAGTTCGACGCGCGGATTGGAGCGCGTGAACCGCGCCATGATCTCGGGCAGGAAACGGTCGGCATAGTCGTCGGGCGTGCCGATGCGGATCGTGCCTTCGAGCCGCCGGTCGTCGAAAGCGGCCAGCGTTTCGCGGTTGAGATAGAGCAGCCGCCGCGCATAGGAGAGCAGCTTGTCACCTTCCTCGGTCAGCCTGTTGGTGCGCCCGTCCTTTTCGAACAGCGGCTTGCCAAGCCGCTCCTCCAGCCGGCGCATCTGCATCGACACCGCCGACTGGGTCCGGTGCACCTCTTCGGCCGCTCTGGTGAAGCTGCCGGTGTCGGCAATCGAGATGAAAGTTTGCAATTGATCGAGATCGAGCGGCGATTTCATCGACATGATCCATCACTAGCGTTGATGGTAAAGATTAGAAACATTCGTTGGATTAATCAATCACTCAATGGCAAATTGGCAGTGTCCACATGAAGGCATGTGAATCGAAGCCGGAACGGCCGCTGTCGCCAGCGCCGATCGCCTGGTTTTGTCCGTTCGAGTCTGAAGGAGACCGACAATGACCACGTTTGATTTCGCCACCGAGACCTCGCGCATCACCTCGCGTCCGGCCGTTGCGACGCGCGTGGCCAACACCGTCTCCAACGTCTACCGCGCTTGGAAAAACCGCCGCGCCTTCTACCGTCTTGGCGAGATGTCGGACGCCGAACTCGCCGATATCGGCCTGACGCGCGCCGACCTGCACGTCGCCATCGACGTGCCGTTTGGCCGCGACCCGACGGCGATGCTGCGCGAAATCGCCAGCGATCGCGTCGAGACGATCGAGGACATCGCCCGCAAGGTGGCCTGATCTGATGCTTGTTGTTTGGGTTGCCGCGAACCTTTTCGGGGTTCGACGCGACTGACGAGTATGCAGGCTCCCACTCCCTGCCGGATCCCCCCGGCCCGCCTGCACTCTGCCCGGTCCTCCCAGGACCGGGCTTTTCCTTTGGCTGTCAGGCGAATGCCAGCTTTCGCGATGGCCTTGGTATCGATCTGCCGAGCTCATGCGCGGCCTCTATCCAAGATGCTATGGCGTCCTGGACATTAGCGATGGCCTCTTCAGGAGTGTCGCCATCACTCACGCAACCTGGCAGATCAGGCACCAAAGCCGAAAAACCGCCTCCATCCTCTGCAGAAAGTGGCGCAATGACGACCGGATATTCAAGTCTGTCCATCATGTCTTACCGCCGATCCATATCGCGCTTGAACTGGTCGAAGATCGTCTCCACGCCCTTCTGGTAGTCGTCACGCTGCTGGGCGCCGGTCTCGAACATCTTGCCGAACAGGTCGTCGAACGGGTTTTTCGGCCTGCCGCTCGGATTGGCCTGTGGCTGCGGTGCCTGACGCTGCTGTGGGGGCGCTTGAGGCTGTTGCGGCGCCGGCTGTCCGCCAGGGATGCCGCCTAAGCCACCGCCACCTTGCCGCAGCATCTCCTCGAAGATTTTCCCCAGCGGATTGTCTCCGTAGGGGCTTTGTGTCTGCTGCGGCTGCGCCCGCCCTTGCGGCTGCGGCTGAGGCGCGCCACCGCCGAACATGTCCTGCAGCACCTTGCCAAGTGGATTTTCGCCGTAGGGATTGGGCTGCGGCTGCGGCTGGCTTTGCGGCTGTGGCTGAGGCGCACCGCCGCCGAACATGTCCTGCAATACCTTGCCGAGCGGGTTGTCCATCGGGTTCTGGGGTGCCGGCGCCTGGCGCGGCTGCGGCGCCGGGGCCTGCATGCCGCCGCCTTGCCGCATCATCTGCTCGATGATCTCGCCCAGCGGATTGTTGCCGCCGCCGCCAAAACCGCCGGCGGCCTGCATCTGATTTGTCGTCTGCTTGAACAGCCCGCCCATGACCATCGAGGCGATGGCCGGCAGCATCTGCTGCAGGATCTGCTGATTGACGCCGCTGGCTTGCGCCGCCTGGCTGGCCACGGCGCGAGACAGGTCTTTCGAGCCGAACAGGTGCCCGAGAATGCCGTTGCCCTCATCGACGCCTTGCGGCGAGAAGGCCCGGGTTGCGTCCTCGAAATACTTGGCGTGCTGGCCGCTGGCCATCGCCGTCATGAAGGCGCCGAGCCCGTAAGGGTCGGCTGTGTTGCGCTGCAGCCCCTGCGAAAAGGCCGGCAGCAATGCGGCAACCGCGGCTTGCGTCTGCTGCATCGAAAGCCCGTATTGCTGGGCAAGCGCCTGCATGCCGTTGCCGTTCTGGGCCTGTGTCAGCATGTCGAACAAGGAAGGCATTGGTCTCTCCTCCGGAAATCCTCGCCGAAGAAGCCTAGTTTGTTTCCACTTCCGATTGAAGCGACTTTTGCCGGTCAATCGGCTGCGTCAAATCCGAGGGTTAATAGGCGTATTCCATGAACACCGGCTCGATCGAACCGCCCCAGCGCGTGTGATAGGCCGACAGCATCTCCTCGGCGCTGGTGGTGCCGCGCGCCACCACTTCGTCGAGCGTGTTGAGGAACGAGGTCTCGTCGTAGCCGTCGCGGTTCTTCTTGCCACGGTTCTTCAGGCCCATGCGGGAAATGACCATCACGTCTCGCGCGATCTCGCGCAGCGTGGTGTTGCGGAACGGTGCGGAAATGCCCTGTTCCGGCACGGCGTTGCGCATCGCCAGCGTTTCTTCATACGTCCAGCTCGACGTCAGCGCCTCGGCGGCATCGAGTGCGGCTTCATCATAGAGCAGCCCGACCCAGAACGCAGGCAGCGCGCAGATGCGCCGCCATGGCCCGCCATCGGCGCCGCGCATCTCAAGGAAGCGCTTCAGCCGCACGTCCGGGAACAGCGTCGACAGATGGTTCGCCCAGTCGCCCATTGTCGGCAGCCCGTCCGGCACCTGATTGCGCGCGGCACCGGCCATGAACTGACGGAAGGTGATGTGCGTCATGTCGTGATAGTGGCCGTCGCGGATGACGAAATACATCGGCACGTCGAGCGCCCATTCGACATAGTCGGCGAAACCGAAATCGGGCGAGAAGCAGAATTCGAGCAGGCCCGAGCGCTGGTTGTCGGTGTCGCGCCAGATATCGCCGCGCCAGCTCTGCAAGCCGTTCGGGTGGCTTTCGGTGAAAGGCGAATTGGCGAACAATGCCGTCGACAGCGGCTGCAGCTTCAACGACACCTGCATCTTGCGGCGCATGTCGGCCTCGCTCTCGAAGTCGAGATTCACCTGGATCGTGCAGGTGCGGTACATCATGTCGAGGCCCTTGGTGCCGACCTTGGGCATGTAGCGCGTCATGATCTCATAGCGCGATTTCGGCATTTTCGGCGTCTCGGCCAGCGACCATTTCGGGCTGCCGCCGAGGCCGAGGAAACGGATGCCCATCGGCTCGGCGATCTCGCGCACCTGCGCCAGATGGGCGTTGCCCTCGCGGCAGGTCTGGTGGATCGTTTCCAGCGGTGCGCCGGAAAGCTCGAACTGGCCGCCGGGTTCCAGCGAAATCGCACCCTGACCGGTCGGCTCGACCAGGCCGATGATGCGGCCGTCATCGACGATCGGATCCCAGCCGAGCTTTGACTGCATGCCTTCGAGAATGGCGCGGATGCCGCGCTCACCGCCATAGGGGACCGGTGCATTGCCGTCGACATAGAAGGGGAATTTCTCGTGCTCGGTGCCGATGCGCCATTTGTCGCGCGGCTTGTTGCCTTCGGCCAGATGCTCGACGAGTTCGTCGACACCTTCGATCGGGCGGAAATCGGTCGTATCGCGCGCCATGATGGTACCCTCAGAGGCGGCCGGATGACCGCCGGCGGTAAATGGACGAAATGTCAGCAGACGATCAAGCGAAAAATCCTGAGCCACAGGTCAACAGGAATTGAACGTTGCTGGAACTCTGCATCCCTTGCAAGGGATGACGTCTCACCAGTCTCCGACAGTTGCCTGCATCACCGCGAGCGCGGCCACCGCCGCGGTGTCGGCGCGCAGGATACGCGGGCCGAGCAGAATGGCGGTGACGAAGGGCAGGGCGCGCAGCATCTTGCGCTCGTCGTCGGAAAAACCGCCCTCCGGCCCGACCAGCAGCCCAAGCTTCTTTTCCTTGACCGCCTGCAGCGCGGCCAGCGGATTGTTGGTCGAAGCATCCTCATCGCAGAAGATCAGCCGTCGCTCTGTGTCCCAACCGGTCAGCAGGCGGTCGAATTTTTCGGCTTCGCGCACCTGAGGCACCGCCAGGATGCCGCATTGTTCGGCGGCTTCGACGACATTGGCGCGCAGGCGATCGATCGACGGCTTGGCCACTTGCGTGTGCTGGGTGATGACCGGCTGCAGGATGCCGGCGCCCATCTCGACCGCCTTCTGCACGAGATAGTCGAGCCGGCCCTGCTTCAGTGGCGCAAAGCAGTAGACGAGATCAGGCAGCGGCGGCTGCGGCCGCTGCAGCGCTGACACCTTCAGCCGCACCGCCCTTTTCGTCTTCGCTGATATGGCCGCTGACCACTCCCCGTCGCGGCCATTGAACACCAGGATTTCGGCGCCTTCGCCAAGCCGCAGCACATGCAGGAGATAGTGGCTCTGCTGTTGGCCGGCGTCGAACTCGACATCCGGCGCGAGATCGTCGGGCACGAACAGACGTTGCATCTTGTAATTGGCGCGCATCGCCGAGGAATGAGCGAGCCGGCCGCCGGCGTCAAGCCTCGGCGGTAGGATGCCACACCGGCCGAAAGCCATGCCGCAGCACGGCGAGCGTCGTGGCCGGCGTCAGCAGCGACAGCGTCCTGCCTTTGAGCAGGCCGAAATCTGCGGGTGGGCCATATCCCGCAAACGACCAGCGCAGCGTCTTGCCCCTACGCAGGGCATAAACAGTGCGACCATCCGCAACCATGGCGCCGTCCGGCAGGCCGGCAAGGTCTTCAACAGCAATCCCTGGCGGCCTGCCGCCCGAGGCCAGCCGCTCCTTGTGCAGCCGCTTGTCGACCATCGGCGCGCGCGGTTCGGCAATGCCGAACGCGTCGCCGAAGCGGCCGACGAAATCCCTGGCCCGTTCGCGCTGGCAAAAGAAGCAGGGGCGATGCCCGGCCGCCAATGCCGTCACCTCGTCGAGGAAGAACAGTTCTGTCCAGCCCGCTTTGCCGCCCTTCCGGTTGCGGCCCATCGGTTCGCGCCGCACATCGCGGAATTGGCGGACGCAGATGATCCAGGCCGGAAGCGCCCAGCGCTTCTTCTTGAGCGTCTTGGTCTCGGGATCGTGGATGATGCCGCGATTGCCGGTGAACATGCCGCGATCGGGCACAGCGTGGATGGTACCGAACGGATCGACCCGGTTCTGCAGTGGCATAGTTTTCTCTCCGGACACGCATCTTGGCTGCAATGCGAGCGGCATGATATCGCTCCTCGCATCTTTTCATGTCAGCAGGGTTTTGTGATGCGGGTGCTGGTGGTGCAGAACTACGACAATACCGGCCTCGGCCAGGTCGGCGCAGCACTTGCGGAGGCGGGTGCCGATCTCGATCTGCGTCTCCCTTACAAAGGCGATCCCCTGCCGGATGACGCGGCCGGGCATGATGCCATGATCGTGCTCGGCGGCGGCCAGAACGCGCTGGCCGACGATGAGTACCCCTATTTCCCGGCACTGCTCGAACTGACCCGCGACTTTGCCGACAAGGATCGCGCCGTGCTCGGCATCTGCCTGGGCAGCCAACTCGTCGCCCGTGCCTTCGGCGGCGAAAACCGCATCGGCGGCGCCAATGAGTTCGGCTGGCACGGCGTATCGCTGACGGCGGACGCCAAGGGCGATCCGGTGCTGGGCGCGCTGCCGGAGAAATTCCCGATCTTCCAGTGGCATGACGACACCTTCGTGCTGCCTGAGGCCGCCGTGCGGCTTGCCGGCAACGATGTCGCCGAGAACCAGGCATTTCGCGTCGGCCGCGCCGTCTACGGCTTCCAGTTCCATTTCGAGGCCGACCGGCCGATGGTCGAGGACTGGAGCACGTCGTTTGCCCCGACCATTGCCGCGCGCCATCCCGACTGGGCCGGCAAGCTCGATGGCGAAATGGCCCGCAACGGGCCCGATGCGGATGCCGCTGGCCTCGCCATTGCCCGTGCCTGGGTAGCAACCATCTGAGTGTTGGCCTCTCCGTACCCTCCAGCGTGACATAATTGGCACGCGGCGGTGAAACCGCCTGGGGAAAACCGTTTCATTCTTGGCTTGTGTCCGCCCGCCATCCTAGAAGGCGCGCGCTCTGCATCTTCTGTGCAACGGCTATGAACCTTTGTGTGACCCGCGCGACACACCGTTGATACAGAACATGCCTAGAAGCGCAAAATCGTCGAAACTTTGAAGCGAATTCTCCGTTTCAACGCATTGGTAACCGCCTGGTGCACAGATGCAGAAAGCTCAACAAGAGATGACCTCCGTGAAAGCAGCGCTTCTGTCCTTTGCCATGTTGTCCGCCATCGTGCTGTGCGGTCTCGGCATCTATGCCGCCGACGCAGCCAACAACCACAACGCCGTCGACGGTTACGGCGTCACCGCCTCGCTGCGCTAAAGGCGGAAAGCGCCTTTCGCGTCCTCCGACGCGCGACGCTCAAGCTTCCTTGATCGTCATTGTCAGGATGCGTTTGTCCGCGCCGTCGACGACGAGCGCGCTCAGCATGCCTGATTGCCAGGCAAGCGTGTCGACATTGACGCGGTTGGCCATCACTTCCGCCTCCGGCACCGGCGTGTGGCCGTGCACCACGATCTTCGGATAGAGGTCGGGGTGGTTGTGGAAGACGTCGCGGATCCAGATCAGGTCCTGCGGGCTTTGCTTCTCCAGAGGATTGCCCGGCCTGATGCCGGCATGACAGAAGAAGAAGTCCCCGAAAGTCGCGGAGAACGGCAGCGATCGCAGGAAGTCGATGTGGCTTTGCGGCACGGCCTCGACCAGGGCCTGATGTCCTTTGCGCACGGCCGATTCGGCCTTGCCGAACCACACGCTTGTGCCTTCACTGATCGCCACGCCGTAAGACTGTGCCGTCTGGATGCCGCCGAACCGGATGAAAAGCCCTTCCGGGTCAGGGGTCTTGAGAAAGTCGAGAAAACCGATGTCGTGGTTGCCGGCCAGCATCAGGTGACGAGGGTCGCGCTCTTCCGCTTCGATCAGGAAATCGATGACGCCCTTCGAGTCCGGCCCGCGGTCGACATAGTCGCCAAGATGGATGACGCGCCAGTCGGCAGGCGCCTCCTGCTCGATCTCGGTCCTGATGCGCCGATGCATGGCGGCCAGCAGGTCGAGCCGGCCGTGGACATCGCCGATCGCGTAAAGACGCACACCTTCCGGCCCATGCGCGTCGAGAAAATGGATGCCGGGTTCTGCCAATTTTTCGGTGTCTCCGTGGTCGCGCGGTCACGGGCTTAGCGCCGGAGCTGGTCCTTGCCCATGTCGGTGACCAGACGCTTTCCGCACAGGGCCAGCGTAATGTCCATCTCCTTGCGGATGATTTCCAACGCCTTGGTAACCCCTTCCTTGCCAAGCGCCCCCAGGCCGTAAAGAAATGGCCGGCCGATATAGGTTCCCTTGGCACCTAGGCAAAGCGCCTTCAGGACATCCTGGCCGGAGCGGATGCCGCCATCCATATGCACTTCGATCGTGTCGCCAACCGCGTCGGCAATCTCTTCCAGCACGCCGATCGACGACGACGCACCATCGAGCTGGCGCCCGCCATGGTTGGAAACGATGATCGCGTCGGCGCCGGTCTTGGCCGCCATCAGCGCGTCCTCCTTGTCGAGAATGCCCTTGAGGATCAGCTTGCCGCCCCAGCGCTCCTTGATCCAGGCGACGTCCTTCCACGACAGATGCGGGTCGAACTGCTCCGTCGTCCACGATGCCAGCGAGGCCATGTTGCCGACGCCCTTGGCGTGGCCGACAATGTTGCGGAAGGTCCGCCGCTTCGTGCCGGCCATGGCGGCGCACCAGTGCGGGCGGATGGCCATGTCGATGATGTTCGTCAGCGTCAGCTTGGGTGGCGCCGAAAGCCCGTTGCGGATGTCCTTGTGGCGCTGACCGAGAATCTGCAGATCGAGCGTCAGCACGAGCGCCGAGCATTTCGCCGCCTTTGCCCTGTCGATCAGGTTGAGCACGAACTCCTTGTCACGCAGCACATAGAGCTGAAACCAGAACGGCTTCGTGGTTACCGAGGCGACATCCTCGATGGAGCAGATGCTCATCGTCGACAAGGTGAACGGCACGCCGAATTCCTCCGCCGCCTGAGCCGCCAGCATCTCGCCATTGGCGTGCTGCATGCCGGTCATGCCGGTTGGCGCCAATGCCACCGGCATCGACACTTTTTCGCCGATCATCGTCGATGCCAGCGAACGGTTGTCCATATCGACGAGCACGCGCTGGCGGAACTTGATCTTCTGGAAATCCTCTTCGTTGGCCCGATACGTGCTTTCGGTCCACGAACCGGAATCGGCATAGTCGAAGAACATCTTCGGCACGCGCCGGCGGGCGAGGTCCTTGAGGTCGGCGATGGTCAGGATCTGGCTCATGGGCTTCCCGTTTCGATAGCTAGGAGCGTTTGCGTGCAGGTTCGGTATCGGTGGCTTCGACCCGCTGCTTCAGCCTCAGTCGCGAAACGCGCTGCCAGTCGCCGCTGCGCTCGGCTTCCGCCATCGACCGTTCGACATAGGTGATGTGGTCCATCGCCGCTTGCCGGGCAGCATCCGGATCGCCGGCCTTCACCGCCGCATGGATCGCGCGGTGCTGCGCGAGCAGGGCGTCGCGCGCGCCGGGCACGCTGAACACCAGCAGCCGGTTCTGGAACACGCCCTCCGACAACAGCCGGTAACAGGAACGCAACGTGTGCAAAAGGATGATGTTGTGCGCGCATTCGCAGATCGCGTGGTGGAACTCGACATCGATCTCGGCCTCGTCGTCGAAGTCGCCGGTCCGGTGCGCATCGTCCATACGTGCCATGATCTTGTCGAGCAGCGCCATGTCGTCCGCAGTGGCGCGCCGTGCCGCGTATTCAGCCGCGACCCCTTCGATCTCGCGGCGATATTCCAGATAATCGGTCACTGCCTTGCGGTGCATCGAGATCAGGTCCGTCACCGGTTTGGTGAAGAGCTGGCCGATGACATCGGCGATATGGGTGCCGCCGCCGGGCCTTGTCGTCAAAAGGCCGCGTCCTTCCAGTGACTTCAGCGCATCACGCAGGATCGGCCGGGATACGTCGAACTGGCGTGCAAGCTCGCGCTCGCCCGGCAGCCGGTCGCCGGTGCGCAGCACGCCTTCGAGGATGAGGCTCTCGATTTGCTGCACCACCTCGTCGGCGGTGCGCGAATGCTCGATCCTGGAAAAAATGTCGCTCAACAGAATGCCTGGAAGGTGAACCGGTGTCGCAGAATAGAGCCTGCCTCGCCAACTGGTCAAATTATTTATCCAATTGACAAAAGCGGGCCGATTTTCCGCCCGATGCCATCACCTTCGGCTAACTTTGCCGTTTGCGTCATCAGGCCATTGGCACTAGAGGGACGCGCGTGCAAGAGGGTTCAAGGAAACCCAGGGAACAAGCCGTGTCAGACGACCCGTCCGATCTCGAATTCCAGCCGCGCGCCAAGGGCAGCGTGATGGGCTTTCCCGCGCATGAGGGCCGGCCCGGCGCACTCGGCGAGGTTCATGCCCGGCCGCACCCGCTGATCGAAAAGCCACGCGTCCTGATGCAACTCGCCTTCATGACCGAGGGGGGCTCGGGCGTCGACCACGCGGTGCTTTCCGAACTGTCGCGGCGCCTCGGCGTCGCCGCGCCCGACCGCCAGGCCCGCCATCATGCCATGAAATGGGGCAAGGGCTCGCTGCGCTGGGAGCGGCACACCGAATTCTCGACATATTTGTGGGAAGGGCCGCTTTCCGAGAGCGGCAGGGCGCAGGAGGACTCCCCCTTCGGCAACGGGTTTTCGCCGCCGGGAACCTGCATCTCCGGCATCAGGCTCGAAATCCGCAAATGGACGCAAGCGAGCGAGCAGCTGATAGCCGGTTTCGATCCGACCAGCCTGTGCTACTCGCTGGTCGAGCGCGGAAACGCCGCCATCGTCACCGATTTTCGCCAGGATGGCGATGGCCTGACGCGCATGCTGCTGCTCGATCGCGGCTTGACCCCGGCGCGTACCGGCGCGTTGTCGCAGCGGCTTATCGACATCGAAACCTATCGGACGCTGGCCATGCTCGGCCTGCCGCTGGCGTTGACCTTGTCCGGCCGTGCCCGCCGCATCGAAGACCGGCTGGCGCAGACCACGCTGGAGATGAAGGTCGCCGGGACTCGCGACAGCCAGACCTTGCTGGCCGATCTGACCGAACTTGCGGCGGAGTTGGAGGCGGACGCGGCGTCGAGCCTTTACCGTTTCGGCGCCAGCCGTGCCTATGACGGCATCGTCGGCGAACGGCTGGAGGCGCTCGAGGAAGAGGCTGTGCCCGGCTATGACACATGGCGCGGGTTCCTGCAGCGCCGGGTGGCGCCCGCAATGCGCACCTGCCGTTCGGTCGAGGAGCGGCAGGAAAATCTGTCGCGAAAACTGACCCGCGCCACGACACTGCTGCGCACCTGGGTCGATGTCGAGGTCGAGAAGCAGAACCGCGACCTGCTTGCCTCGATGAACAACCGCGCCCGCCTGCAACTGCGCCTGCAGCAGACCGTCGAGGGGCTCTCGGTCGCCGCCGTCTCCTACTATGTGGTCGGCCTTGTCGGCTATGTCGCCAAGGGCGCCTCGATCTTCGGCCATGCCTTCGCGCCGGAGATCATTACCGCGGCTTCGGTGCCTGTCGCCATCCTGCTGGTCTGGTGGGGCGTACGCCGCGTGCGCAAGATGCACTCCGAACCCGGCAAGCCGCCCGGCGAATAGATCTGCTCACCCTCCCCCTTGTGGGGGTCGGGGTCCTCGTAGAGCGCCGCGCGGGGGAGGGTGAGACAGCGGCAGATTGCCGCTGCGGAAGCTTGCCTCAGCCTTGATGCCGGATTCCCAACCACCACAGGATTTGCACCCAGCGCGCTTCACTGGTAAAAGATTTTGACCAGTCAAGCGAAATGAGGCTGCCGATGTCCGGCCTGGCCATGCCGAAACCAGACGACGCCACGATGCGCCGGCGCGACGAGATCGTCGCCGACATGCGCATCATCGTGCCGGGTGAGGGCGTCGTCGACGCCGCCAATTCCATGCGCGCCTTCGAGAGCGACGGCCTGACCGCCTATCGGCAGCTGCCGCTGGTTGTTGTTCTGCCGCAAACCGTGGCGCAGGTGTCGCGCGTGCTGAAATACTGCAACGATCGCAACATCCGCGTCGTGCCGCGCGGCTCCGGCACCTCGCTGTCGGGCGGCGCGCTGCCGCTCGAGGACGCGGTGCTTTTGGTGATGAGCCGCTTCAACCGTATCCTCGAGATCGATTTCCCCAATCGCGTCGTCGTTGCCCAGCCGGGCGTCACCAATCTCGGCATCACCACCGCCGTCGAGCAGCAGGGCTTTTACTACGCCCCCGATCCATCCTCCCAGATCGCCTGCTCGATCGGCGGCAATGTCGCGGAGAATTCCGGCGGCGTGCACTGCCTGAAATACGGCCTTACCGCCAACAATGTGCTCGGCATCGAGATGGTGCTGATGAATGGCGAAGTGGTACGGCTCGGCGGCAGTCACCTCGATGCGGAAGGTTATGACTTGCTCGGCGTCATGACGGGTTCGGAAGGGCTGCTTGGCGTCGTCACCGAGGTCACCGTGCGCATCCTGAAGAAACCGGAGACGGCTCGCGCACTGCTGATCGGCTTCCCGACCAGTGAGCAGGGCGGCCAGTGCGTCGCCGACATCATCGGCGCCGGCATCATTCCGGGCGGCATGGAGATGATGGACCGGCCGGCGATCCACGCCGCCGAGGATTTCGTCCATGCCGGCTATCCCCTGGATGTCGAAGCGCTGCTGATCGTCGAGCTCGACGGGCCGGGCGTCGAGGTCGATCATCTGATCGGTCTGGTCGAGGCGATCGCCTACAAGAACGGCTCGACCACCTGCCGCATTTCGCAGTCCGAACAGGAACGGCTGAGCTTCTGGGCCGGCCGCAAGGCGGCGTTTCCGGCCGTCGGCCGCATCTCGCCCGACTACTACTGCATGGACGGCACCATCCCGCGCAAGGAGCTGCCGCGCGTGCTCGCCGGCATGCGCGAGCTGTCGGAAAAATACGGTCTCGGCGTCGCCAATGTCTTTCACGCCGGCGACGGCAATCTGCATCCGCTGATCCTCTACGATGCCAACGTACCGGGCGAACTCGACAAGGCCGAAAGCTTCGGCGCCGACATATTGCGGCTCTGCGTCAAGGTCGGCGGCGTGTTGACCGGCGAACACGGTGTGGGCGTGGAAAAACGCGACCTGATGCCGGAAATGTTCACCCAGGTCGACCTCGACCAGCAGATGCGCGTCAAATGCGCCTTCGATCCCAACCATCTGCTCAACCCGGGAAAAGTGTTCCCGCAACTGCGGCGATGCGCCGAACTCGGCCGCATGCACATTTCCGGCGGCAAGCTGCCGTTTCCGGACATTCCGAGGTTTTAACTGGACATGTCGGTGCTTGAACGCCCCCCTCTGTCCTGCCGGACATCTCCCCCTCAAGGGGGGAGATTGGCAGCTCGCGCGCCTCGCCCTTTTGTCACCATTGGAGATTGGCGAAGCCATATGCGACATCCGATCTCTCCCCTTGAGGGGGAGATGTCCGGCAGGACAGAGGGGGGCGCCAAGGAACTCAGCATATCCGAACTCGCGTCTGGCATAGAATTCGCCCCCTCTCCGTCTCGGGCTTTGCCCGAGCCACCTCTCCCCCGCTTTGCGGGGGCGAGGAACCCATGCCCGAGTGAGGTTTGAGTTGCTGTTCAAACAATCCTTGCTGGACAAGATCGCGCGCAATGAAGTGACGCTCGCGTTTCGCCGCTGGAAGCGGCCGACCGTCAAGGCCGGCGGGCGGGTCAGAACGGCGTCAGGTGCGGTTAGGATCGGGGACATCTCGATCGCGAGCGGCTCCGAATTGACGGAGAAAGACGCGACCGCAGCCGGCTTTCCGTCCCGAGGAGCCCTTCAGGAGATGCTTGGCCCCGATGACGGTACCCCGGTCTATCGCATCGAGCTCAAAGGCATCGAGCCCGACGAACGCGTTGCCCTGCGCGGCGACGCCTTGCTTTCCGATGAGGACTGGCATGCCTTGACCCAGCGTTTTGCGCGCTGGGACAAAACGGCACCCGGCTACTTCCCGTCGATCCTGCAGGCGATCGGCGCCCATCCGGAAGTGCCGGCTGCTGTCCTGGCCGACAAGGCCGGTGTCGAAAAGCTGAAGTTCAAGCAGGATGTCCGCAAGCTTGGGGAACTCGGACTCACCGAGAGTCTCCAGATCGGTTATCGGCTGTCGCCACGGGGCGAAGCCGTGCTCGAAAGGCTTCGGGAGCACAGGCTTTGACTACTTTCACCCCAACCACGTCAGACGAAGTTCTCTCCACCGTCGCCTGGGCAGCGGCGGAAGGCTCGCCGCTGGAAATCCTCGGCCACGGCTCCAAGCGTGGCATCGGCCGGCCGCTGCAAACCGAACACACGCTCGACCTGTCGAAACTCTCGGGCGTCACGCTCTATGAACCGGCTGAACTGGTGCTGTCGGCCAAGGCAGGCACGCCGCTGGCCGAGATCGAAAAGCTGCTGGCGGAAGACGGCCAGCAACTTGGCTTCGAGCCGATGGACTACGGTCCGCTGCTTGGTGGCGAGCCTGGCAAAGGCACCATCGGCGGCGTGCTCGCCGCAAACCTCTCTGGGCCGCGCCGGCTCAAGGCAGGGGCTGCGCGCGATCATGTCCTGGGCATCAATGTGGTGTCCGGTCGTGGCGAGTCCTTCAAGTCGGGCGGCCGCGTCGTCAAGAACGTCACCGGCTATGACATGTCGAAGCTGATGGCCAACAGCTGGGGCACGCTGGCCGTATTCACCGACGTCACCTTCAAGGTGCTGCCCGCAGCCGAGACCGAAGTCACGCTCGCCATCCGTGGCCTGCTCGACGATGCCGCGGCCGCCGCCATGGCCCTGGCGCTCGGTTCCAGCGCGGAAGTGTCGAGTGCGGCCCATCTGCCGGAGCGCATCGCTGCACGGGTCGCTGGCAGCGCGCTCGGCAGCGACGCTGCAACGCTGCTGCGTGTCGAAGGCTTCGGCCCGTCGGTTGCCTACCGCATCGCCGCGCTGAAAACGCTGCTCGGCAAGGCCGGGCCGCTGCAGGAGATTGCCGGTGACGCTTCACGGCTGATCTGGCGCGATGTACGCGATTGCAGGCCCTTCGCCGACAACAGCGAGAAACCGGTCTGGCGTGTCTCGATGACGCCGGGACAGAGCCACCAGATGGTCCTGACGCTGCGCATGCAGGCCGCCGTCAGCGCCTTCTATGACTGGCAAGGCGGGCTGGTGTGGCTGCGCATGGAACAAGGCGACCCGGAAGCCGCCCTGCTGCGCGGGCTGTTGAGGAAACATGGCGGCGGCCATGCGACGCTGGTGCGCGCCGCACCTTCGCATCGCGCCGCCCTGCCGGTGTTCGAACCGCAGCCGCCCGCACTTGCTGCACTCAGCCAGCGCCTGAAGCAGGAATTCGACCCCAAAAACATCCTCAATCCCGGCCGAATGGCTTAGGATCCAACGCGATGCAGACCAATTTTTCGCTTGCCCAGCTTGCCGATCCGCATGTCGCGGAATCGGAAAAGATCCTGCGCAAATGCGTGCATTGCGGCTTCTGCACCGCCACCTGCCCGACCTATGTGACGCTTGGCAACGAGCTCGATTCACCGCGCGGGCGCATCTACCTGATCAAGGACATGCTGGAAAACGGCCGTCCCGCCGATAAGGAGATCGTCACCCATATCGATCGGTGCCTGTCGTGCCTCGCCTGCATGACCACCTGCCCGTCGGGCGTCAACTACATGCATCTGGTCGACCATGCCCGCGCCCATATCCAGGAGACCTATAAGCGTCCGCTGCTCGACCGCCTGACCCGCGCCATGCTGGCGTTCGTGCTGCCCTATCCCCAGCGTTTTCGCGCAGCGCTCAAGCTTGCGAAGCTGGGCAAGCCGTTTATGGGCTTGTTCGACAAGGTTCCGACGCTGAAGCCGCTCAGTGCGATGCTCAAGCTCGCGCCGGCGTCGATCCCGGCAGCTTCGCCGATGGGCTCGCCAGGCATCCATGCCGGGCAGGGGAGCAAAAGAGGCCGCGTCGCCATCCTCACCGGCTGCGCGCAATCGGTGCTCGATCCCGCCATCAACGACACCACGATTTCGCTGCTGACGCGGCTCGGCGTCGAGGTCGTGGTGCCACCGGGCGAGGGCTGCTGCGGGGCGCTGGTTCATCATATGGGGCGCGAGCAGGCCGCGCTTGCCTCGGCGAGGCAGAATGTCGACGCCTGGACGCGCGCCCTCGACCAGGGCGGGCTCGATGCCATCGTCATCACTGCATCCGGCTGCGGCACGACGATCAAGGACTACGGTTTCATGCTGCGGCTAGACCCAGCCTATGCCGACAAGGCGGCGCGCGTTTCGGCGCTGGCCAAGGACATCACCGAATATCTCTCGACCTTCGACCTGCCCGAACCGGTGCGCAAACCGGGCACGGTTGTCGCCTATCACTCGGCCTGTTCGATGCAGCACGGCCAGAAGATCACCCGCCAGCCGAAGGAACTGCTGGCCAAGGCCGGCTTCATCGTGCGAGAGCCGCGTGAAGGACATCTCTGCTGCGGTTCGGCCGGCACTTACAACATCCTGCAGTCCGAAATCTCGGCCAAACTGCGCGACCGCAAGGTGAAAAACATCGAGGCGACGGGGGCTTCGATCGTCGCCACCGGCAACATCGGCTGCATCACCCAGATCGCTTCCGCCGCGAAGATGCCGGTGGTGCACACGATCAAGCTGCTCGACTGGGCCTATGGCGGCGAGCCGCCCAAAATGAGTTGACGGCGAAGCATCCGCTAAGGACGATGCGTAATGCCCAACTCACAACAGCAAGATATCGAAACCGTGGTTCGCCTTCTGTCGGAGGAGTCGCGTTCGACATTTCAGGCTCGCTATGCCGATTGCGAAGTCATTATCGCCCGATATTTGAAAGACGGATCGGCGTTCTTGATTCAGCTCATCGAGGCGGCCGTCGAAGCCGGCGTCCACCGGATCACTCTTATCGACGACGCGGTCTCGTTCCTTGACGATGCGGATCTGGCTCGCCTTGCAACCCTCCTGCAAGATGCGGCGGAAGGCGGCGCTGACGTTGAAGACCTGTTGGCTCGCGCCGCCTTGCAGGCGCCCGAGTTGTTCCCGGACGAAGTGTTGGCAGACATTCCAGATTTTGAGGATTGGCAAACCCACGCCGATCCTCGCTTGCCGCCGGCCTGTCACCATCTCGTCCTTGAAGGCGGCACGCCAGACGACTCGCCGTTCCCGACGCACCGCAATCATCCCACCTGGCATCTGCCGACGGCAGGACAGCCGTTCACGATCGGCGGTGAGGGAAGGGGCCTGTGTCCGGCTTGCGGCAGGCGGCTGGTCCATCTCGTCACCCTGAACGAGTTCGGCGCCGGGATAATGCCGCCCTTTCCCCGGCTGCGCATCGAGACCTGCGACGGCTCGCTGGAACCGGCCTATTATTCGCACGATGCTGCGGGCATGCCGACGCCGATCGCGCCGTTTCATTCCGATTATGGCTCCGCAATCGAGCCGGCTTCGAAGGAGAGCACCGTCCGCCTGGCGCCTACGCCGCCACGCTGGCTCAGGCAGTCGTGGGGGATCAGCAATTCGCGGCAAAATCTCTTCCGGCTTGGCGGGCTGCCGTCATGGGTTCAAGGGCCGCAATTTCCGTTGGTTCCCGGAACAGATCGGGAAATGAAATTTCTTCTGCAATTCGATTCACTGGCAGGCTTCTTTTGGGGCAGCGGCGGCATGCTTTATGTCTTCTGGGACGAAGAATCCCGGATCACATGCCACGTGCCGCAATACACGTGACGAAAGCAGCTACTCCGCCGCGAGCCTGTCGGCCGTACCGTAGGTCGCCTCATAAAGCGCACGCTGGCGGCTGAGCGCGACCATGGTGTTGCGCAGCAGGATGGCGACCGTGATCGGGCCGACACCGCCCGGCACCGGTGTGATCCAGGAGGCGACCTCGCGCACGCTTTCGGTGTCGACGTCGCCGACGATGCGGCTGGAGCCGTCGGGGCCGATTTCGGAATTGATGCCGATGTCGATGACGGCAGCACCCGGCTTGACCATGTCGGCCTTGATCAGCCGCGGCTTGCCGACGGCGACGAACAGCGCATCGGCGCGCCTTGCATGGGCGGCGACCGACCGCGTCATGTGGTGGCACACGGTCACCGTCGCGCCTTCGCTCATCAACAGGAAGGCGATCGGCTTGCCGACGATTTCCGAATGGCCGACGATGACGACTTCCAGTCCCTTGAGGTCGAGGCCGGTTTCCTTGAGCAGTTCGACCGAGGCGGCCGCCGTGCAAGGCGCGAGATCGAGCTGGTTGTAGACGATGTTGCCGATCGAGGCCGGATGCATGCCTTCGACATCCTTCAGCGGATGCACCGCCGCCTGCAATGTCCTGATCGGGATATGCACCGGGACCGGCCGCTGGATGATGATGCCGGTAACGCGCGGATCGGCATTCAGGCCGTGAATGGCCGCTTCCAACTCGCCTGCCGTGATGGTGGCGGGAAAGCGCCGCTCCTCGAAATCGATGCCGGCGAGCTCAGCCTTGGCGCGCTGGTTGCGCACATAAACATCCACCGCATCGGTGTCTCCGACGGTGATTGAGACCAGCTTGGGGGGAAAACCCTCGGCTTTGGCGATCGCTGCGTCCTCGGCAACGGCGGCGATGATGCGCTGGGCGACCGGGCCGCCCTTGAGATAACGGCTGTCTTCGGACAGGGGCATGGGTGAACTCTTTTGTGGAACTAGCCACCGAGATAGCAAAAGAACGCGGTAAAGGGCAGCATGAAAGCGAACCGCTATGCCCGTTGCGCGACGCGTCGGTGACCTTTGCCCTCGATTTCTGCTCAAAAACGGAAAGGGCAGCGCGGTTTCCCGTGCTGCCCTTCCTGACCGGCCGCATCCCCATACGGCCCGTCCCCCGTTGTCCCTAAACCGGCCCGAAAAGCGGACTGCTTTGCTGGCCAGGTGATTCGCAAGGATTATTATATCACCTCGACCGTGGTTCCGACATTGACCCGCTCATAAAGGTCGACGACGTCCTCGTTGCGCATGCGGATGCAGCCTGACGACACCGCGCCGCCGATCGTCCACGGCTGATTGGTGCCGTGGATGCGGTATTCGGTCGTGCCGAGGTAGAGCGCGCGGGCGCCAAGCGGGTTCTCCGCGCCGCCGGCAAGATAGGTCGGCAAATAGCGGCCCTTGGCGGCTTCGCGCTTGATCATCTGCGCCGGCGGGCGCCAGTCCGGCCACTCGCGCTTGTTGGTGATCTTGTGCGTACCCGACCATTCGAAGCCCGGCTTGCCGGTGCCGACGCCATAGCGCCTTGCCTTGCCGTTCTTCTCGACGAGGTAGAGGAAGTTCTGGGTGGTGTCGATGACGATCGTGCCCGGCTTCTGGCCTCCGTCATAGTCAACTTCCTGCGGCAGGTAGATCGGATTGATCTGAGGACGCGCGAGCATGCGCTTGGCCGGCGGCTGCACCGCCGCCGTCTGCACCCGGTCGGGCTGCGCCAGTCGCAGGCGCCGCTGTTGCTGCACCACCTGGCGGTTCTGGCGCACGATGCCGGGTGCCTGGCCAAGCTGCAGCACCCAGGGTGCGGAAAGGTCGGGGCTCACCATTACCGGCGGCCTGTCGGCATAGCGGTCGCCGGCGGTGGAGGGTGTGACGCCGGCGGCAAACACAGCCACGGCGCCGAGCACGGGAAACAGAACTGTCTTCATCGTAACGCACCTTGATCGTCTGATACAAAACGGGTGGAAACGTCCTCCCGGTTCGGCGATCATTGGCGCGCAAGCAGCAACCGAAACATGAATCGGAATGCGTAAAATGCGGAACTGTCGGTAAACCTTTTGGTGTGGTTACCGCAGGGTTCAGGAATCTGGTAAAGCCGCAGTAAATGCCGCGCAAAAGCGCGTTAACGAACGGATTTTGGCTTATGGACAAGGAAAACACCGGCCTGCTCGCCGGTCCCGACGGTGTCGCGCGCTGCTTCTGGCACGGCAATCTGCCCGACTATCTGCACTACCACGATCATGAATGGGGCCGGCCTGTGGCCGACGACCGCAGGCTGTTCGAAAAGATCTGCCTCGAAGGCTTTCAGTCGGGCCTGTCGTGGCTGACCATCCTGCGCAAGCGGGAGAATTTTCGCGAAGCCTTCGCTAATTTCGAGTTCGACAAGGTCGCCGCCTTCACCGACAAGGATGTCGAACGCCTGCTCGGCAATGCCGGCATCATCCGCCATCGCGGCAAGATCGTCTCGACCATCAACAACGCCAAGCGCGCCCGCGAAATGGCCGACGAATTCGGCTCGCTGGCCGCTTGGTTCTGGAAGTTCGAACCCGGTAAGGACGAGCGGCCGCAAATCGTCGACCTCGCCCATCTGCGCGCCAACCCGACAACGGCCGTCTCTGTGCGGATTTCGAAGGAGCTGAAGAAACGCGGCTGGAGCTTTGTCGGCCCGACCACGGTCTACGCCTTCATGCAGGCCATGGGCCTGGTCAACGACCACCTCGAGGGCTGCGTCTGCCGCAAAGAGGTCGAGAAGCAGCGGAAGGCTTTCAGGCGGCCGAAATAGGCTCAGGTGCCGTTGGCGCTGGCCAGCACCAGGCCGGCGACGATCGCCACCACCGTGGCCACGGTCGGATAGATCACCAGCAGGCCGGTCATCAACGCGTCGCGCATGGATGGTCCCTTGCCGGTCTCGCCGGGCACTTCGAACGGGCCGGCAGCCTGGCTGATCATTTTCGGGGCGTTGATGTCGGCCGGGCGCAGGCGTGCGGGCAATTCGGCATCGCTGTCGATGGCGTGGAATCTTGCTGTGCTGGTCATGGCCGCGAACCCCTCATTTCCCGCGCTTTATCGGCGACGATTGTGTCGGCACGATGCCGTACCCGTGGCGGGATTGTTTCATTTTCGCTGCGTTTTGTTTCAGAGCTTGGCTCGGGTGGTAGGCCCAAATCTTGGTCGTTCTGCGCCGCCCCTCATCGCCCTGCCGGGCACTTCTCCCCGTATAGCGACGGGGAGAAGGACGCCCTCGTCGATGGTTTCGCCAGTCGTCCAGGTTGCAAGAGAATGCCCGAGTCCGCGTTCAGCTCTCTTCTCCCCGTCACTATACGGGGAGAAGGTGCCGGCAGGCGGATGAGGGGCGGCGCTGTACTTGCAAAGCTATCGAACTGTTCCTAGCCACCTCGTAGAGAGGGTGCAAACCCTTGCTGGTCCTCGCCGCTTCGGTTAGGACACGCCCACTCGCAATATGTCATCGATTACTTAGCAAAAAAGACCCCAGCTCATGGCCGACAAATCGGAAAAGACGAAAGCGCGACTGCCGCGCGGTTTTGCCGACCGCAGCGCCGAGGACATCCGCGCCGTCGAGAAGATGATGGCGACGATCCGCTCGGTCTATGAGCTCTACGGTTTCGAACCGGCAGACCAGCCGCTGATCGAATACACCGATGCGCTCGGAAAATTCCTGCCCGACCAGGACCGGCCGAACGAAGGCGTGTTCTCCTTCCAGGACGATGACGACCAGTGGCTGTCGCTGCGCTACGACCTGACCGCGCCGACGGCCCGTTTCGTCGCCGAGAATTACGAGCGCCTGCCCAAGCCTTACCGCAGCTATCGCTCCGGCTGGGTGTTCCGCAACGAGAAGCCAGGCCCCGGCCGCTTCCGCCAGTTCATGCAGTTCGACGCCGACACGATCGGCACGCCGGGCGTGGCCGCCGACGCCGAGATGGCGATGATGATGGCCGACGTCATGGAAGCGCTCGGCATCAAGCGCGGCGACTACGTCATCCGCGTCAACAACCGCAAGGTGCTGGATGGCGTGCTGGAGGCGATCGGCCTCGGCGGTGAGGAGAATGGCGGCCGCCGGCTGACGGTCCTGCGCGCGATCGACAAGCTGGACAAGCTCGGCCCGGAAGGCGTGAAGCTTTTGCTTGGCCCGGGCCGCTGGGACGGCGGCAAGGAGGGCGAAGGCGACTTCGCCAAGGGCGCCGGGTTGAACAACGGGCAGGCCGAGGCGGTTCTTCTCGCGACCGCGAGGACCATACAGGCCGGCCAGGATTCCATGGTCAGTTCGAACGCCATCTACCAGGAAGGCGTCGGCGAACTCGCCACGATTGAAGCGCTGGTCAGGGCGGCGGGATATGGCGAGGACCGTATTGCCATGGACCGCTCGGTCGTGCGCGGCCTCGAATACTACACCGGCCCCGTCCTCGAAGCAGAGCTTCTGGCCGAAATCCCCAACGAAGACGGCCAGATCGTGCGCTTCGGTTCGGTCGGTGGCGGCGGGCGCTATGATGGCCTGGTGTCGCGCTTTCGTGGAGAGCCTGTGCCGGCGACCGGTTTTTCCATCGGCGTCTCCAGGTTGATGACGGCGCTGAAGAACCTCGGCAAGCTCGACGCCTCGGACGTGATCGCGCCTGTCGTCGTGCTGGTGATGGACAAGGACACCGACAGCCTCGGCCGCTACCAGAAGATGGTGGCGGAGCTGCGCGCCTCCGGCATCCGTTCCGAAATGTATCTCGGCGGCGCCGGCATGAAGGCGCAGCTCAAATATGCCGACCGGCGCGGCTGCCCGGTCGCCATCATCCAGGGCGGCGACGAGCGCGCCAAGGGCGAACTGCAGATCAAGGACCTGATCGAAGGCGCGCGCATGTCTGCCGAAATCACCGACAACGCCGAATGGCGCGCCGCCCGCCCGGCGCAGGTGACGGTGGCGGAGGGCGAACTGGTCGCCGAGGTGAAGAAGATATTGGCGGCGCAGGCTGAGGAGAGGGCGCGTGGCAAGTAGAGGCCGCGTTGGCGCCTCTGGTTTGGGACCAGAGGGTCGTGCAGCACTGAGGTCAGGAAGTTGACCTCCCGCACCCCCGCCATCTCCACCGACATCACCAACCTCTTCGCCACGCGCGACACGCACGCCGTCGAGGTCGCCATATTGCAGCCGGCGGACCCCTTCCTCGACATGGCCGGCGAGGATTTGCGCCGCCGCATCTTCCTGACCGAAAGCGAGACCGGCCAGACGCTGTGCCTGCGGCCGGAATTCACCATCCCCGTCTGCCTCGACCACATAAGCTCGCAGGCCGGCACACCCCGCCGATATTCCTATCTGGGCGAGGTGTTTCGCCAGCGCCGCGAAGGCGGCAACGAGTTCTTCCAGGCCGGCATTGAGGATCTCGGTGACCGCGATACCGCTGGAGCCGATGCCCGCTCGGTGGCCGACGCGCATGCGCTGCTGTCGCTGGTGCTGCCTGGTCAGGCGCTGGCGATCACGCTAGGCGACCAGACCATTTTCGAGGCGGTGCTGGCCGCCCTTGGCCTGCCGCGCGGCTGGCGCATGCGCCTTGCCCGCGCCTTCGGCTCGGCGCCGATGCTTGAGGCGGCACTCGCCGATCTCGCCAACCCGCCGCGCAACAGCCAGCTCTCCGGTCCGGTCGCCGCCCTCGTCCTCGACGGTGATCTGGACGGTCTTTCCGCCCATATCGCCAGCGGCATGGAAGAGGCGGGCCTGTCGGCGTCCGCCGGACGCGCGCCGTCCGACATTGCCCGGCGGCTGATCGAGAAAGCCGAATTGCGCAGCGTTCGGCTGTCGAGCGAGGCTTTTTCCGCGCTGAAGGATTTTCTGGCGATCGACGTTCCGCTTGATGGCGCGGCCCAGGCACTGGAGACCTTCGCCACCGGCGCCGGGCTGTCGCTCGATGTCGCGCTGGAAAAGTTCGCTGCCCGCGCCAAGGCGATCGAGGCGCACGGCTTGCCGGCCGATAAAATCCGCTACGACGCCGCCTTCGGCCGCCCGCTCGATTACTACACCGGCCTGGTTTTCGAAATCGCGGCCGACAATGGCGACCGGCCGCTGGTCGGCGGCGGCCGCTATGACCGGCTGCTGACCCTGCTTGGCGCGAAGACGCCTATCCCCGGCGTCGGCTTTTCCGTCTGGCTCGACCGCATCGAGGCATTGCGGGAGACGGCGCCATGATCACGCTGGCGATCCCGTCGAAAGGCCGACTGAAAGAACAGGCGCTGGAAGTACTGGCCAAAGCCGGCCTCGCCGTCAGCCTGCCCGGCGACGAGCGCAAATACCACGCCCGCGTCGAGGGCCTGGACGATGTCGAAGTGGTGTTCCTGTCGGCTTCCGAAATATCAGGCGAGATCGGCCAGGGCGCCGTCGATCTCGGCATCACCGGCGAGGATTTGGTGCGTGAAAACCTCGCCGATTGGGAGACTCGTGCCGAAATCGTCGCCCGTCTCGGCTTCGGCCATGCCGATGTCGTGGTTGCCGTGCCCGACATCTGGCTCGATGTCGACACCATGGCCGATCTCGACGACGTCGCCGCCGATTTTCGGCAGCGCCATGGCCGGCGGCTGCGCATCGCCACCAAATACTGGCGGCTGACGCAGCAATTCTTCTCGCAGAAGCACGGCATCCAGGTCTATCGCATCGTCGAGAGCCTGGGGGCTACCGAAGGCGCGCCGGCGGCCGGTCTGGCCGATGTCATCGTCGACATCACAACCACCGGCTCGACGCTGCGCGCCAATCATCTCAAGGTGCTGGGCGATGGCCTCGTCCTGCGCTCGCAGGCCTGTCTGGTGGCGTCGAAGAAGACACGGGCGGCGGCGGATGATGCGCTCTTGCGCGACATTGCCGCGAAGATGGCGGCGGCGGCCGGATAGGAATTATTTCCTTGACCGGTGAGGGCAGCTATGCTACATTTTTGCCCATGGTGCTGATTTGCGCCGGTGACCCGCCGCCCAGGCGGGTTTTTTCGTTTTGGCGCGCTTCGTCAGCCAACGCGAAGCTCCGGAGCATCGTTGACCGGATCGTTGCCCTTTCACGACCATCGGCGGGATTTCCTCCACTCCGGCAGGCTGATAGGCTCGGCTAATGCATGTCGCCCAAAGTGATCTCGGTTTTGGGAGAACGACATGCATAAAAGCAAGGACCTAGAACGCGTCGCATGATTCTGTTTCAGCGCGACGCACTTAGTCCCGGGAGGAGAGAGCGATGCCGGTCAATCTCGACGAGCTGAAGAATGCCAGCAATCTGCGCGGACGCGGCGCGCGTGCTGGCGGTGTCTTCGTGGCACCCGTCGACAACAGGGCGCATGTCTCTGGCGAACGCAGCGTGCCGCTGCTCGACAAGACCATCCCCGCGCTGTTTTCCGACACCGTCAGCAAATACGGCACGCTCGACGCCGCAGTCTTCGTCGACCAGGACAAGCGCTTCACCTGGAGCGAACTGTCGGACACGGTCGACGCACTGGCCGCCGGCTTCCTGGCGCTGGGCTTGGCAAAGGGCGATCGCGTCGGCATCTGGTCGCCCAACCGCTGGGAGTGGCTGGTAACGCAGTTCGCCACCGCCCGCATCGGCCTGATCCTGGTCAACATCAACCCCGCCTATCGGTTGACCGAGCTCGACTATGCGCTGAACAAGGTCGGTTGCAAGGCGCTGGTCACCGCTGCCAAGTTCAAGACGTCAGACTATCTCGGCATGATCGAGACGCTGGCGCCCGAGATCGCCAAGGCCACACCGGGCAAGCTCAAGGCGCAGAAACTGCCGGCGCTGAAGATCGTCATCCGCATGGGCGACGAGAATTCGCCCGGCATGTTCAATTTCGGCGACGTGCTGGCCATGGCCGGGCGTGACGAGCATGACAGCCTCGACCGCATCTCGGAGAAGCTGAAGCCGGGCGAGGCCATCAACATCCAGTTCACCTCAGGCACCACGGGAGCCCCCAAGGGCGCGACGCTGACCCACAACAACATCGTCAACAACGGCAATTTCGTCACTTCGGCGATCAAGCTGACCGTCGACGACCGGCTGTGCATCCCGGTGCCGCTCTATCACTGCTTCGGCATGTCGATGGGCACGATGGGCTGCGTCACGAAGGGCGCCACGATGGTTTTCCCGGGCGAGGGCTTCGATGCCGGCGCGACGTTGAAGGCGGTGGCTCAGGAACGCTGCACCGGGCTCTATGGCGTGCCGACCATGTTCGTCGCCCTGCTGGATCATCCGGATTTTTCCGCCTTCGATCTCTCCAGCCTGCGCACCGGCATCATGGCCGGCTCGCCATGCCCGATCGAGGTGATGAAGAAGGTGGTGTCGCTGATGCATATGGAACAGGTGACCATCGCCTACGGCATGACCGAGACCAGCCCGGTGTCGTTCCAGAGCGGCGTCGACGACCCCTTGGAAAAGCGCGTCTCGACCGTCGGGCGCATTCACCCCCATGTCGAGGTCAAGGCGGTCGATGCCGATGGCGCTACCGTTGCGGTCGGCGTACCGGGCGAGCTTTGCACGCGCGGCTATTCGGTGATGAAGGGTTACTGGGACGACGACGACAAGACCCGCGAGGCGATCGACAGCGACGGCTGGATGCACACCGGCGACCTCGCCACCATAGACGCCGAGGGCTATTGCAACATCGTCGGCCGGGTCAAGGATATGGTTATCCGCGGCGGCGAGAACGTCTATCCCAGGGAGGTCGAGGAATTCCTCTACCGCCATCCAAAGCTCAAGGAGGTGCAGGTGTTCGGCATTCCCGACGCCAAATATGGCGAGGAGCTGTGCGCCTGGATCGTGCTCAAGCCCGGCCAGATCGCCACCGAGCAGGAGGTCAAGAACTTCTGCGCCGGCCAGATCGCCCATTACAAGATCCCCCGCCACATACGCTTCCGCACCGAATTGCCGATGACGGTGACCGGCAAGCCGCAGAAGTTCTTGATGCGCGAGGCGATGGTGGAGGAACTGGGGCTGGTGGCGCAGAAGACGGCGTGAACGGGTGAACGCTTCGATCTGTCGGTGCGCGAATGCAGCCACGGTTCGCAGCAGCGCGCAGGGGCCTGCATGAGCGGTTTCGGACGTTCGGTGACTTCGTATGCGATGCCCTTGGCCGCCTTGGTGATGGCTGTCGCCGTCAGAGCCGGCGGACTGTCGGCGGACGAAGGTTCGCTGAGCGCCAGGATACTCGTCGGAGCGCTTTCGAGTGCGATTATGTTCACCACCATTTTCGTGGTCCTCGACCACGCCGAGGCGGTGGCTCGGCGTGTAGGAGAGCCCTACGGCACATTGGTGCTGACTTTTGCCGTGACGGCAATCGAGGTGTCGATCATCGTTTCCATGATGCTGCATGGAGAGAACAACCCTACGCTTGCACGTGAGTCTGTCTTTTCAACAGTGATGATTGCATCCACCGGCGTCGTCGGCACCTGTCTCGCGCTTGGCGGCTGGCGTCATCGCAAGCAGGCAATTGTTCGACAAGGGACCAGCGCATATCTCGCGGTTCTGATCGCGCTGACCATCATGACGCTTATTCTGCCAACCTACACACAAGCTACGGGGCCGGGCACATTTTCGGCAGCTCAACTTGGCTTTGTGAGCGTGCTTTCGGTGCTGCTTTATGCAAGTTTTGTGTTCGCGCAGACTGTCCGCCACCGAGAAGACTTTGTCGAAGGGCAGGCCCACGGCGTTTCGCTGCGGACTGCCCCTCACGAAAGCGTCTTTGCCGGCGCATTGCTGCTTTTGATCGGGCTGATTGGCATTGTCATGCTCGCCGAGCAGGTCGCCGCAAGCGTCGAGGATACGCTCGTTGCCTATCAGGTGACCCAGGCTGACAGCATTGTGGGGGCATTGATCGCCGGGCTGGTTTTGATGCCAGAGGCCATTTCGGCGGTTCGCGCTTCACTCAACAATGAGCTGCAACGCGGTTTGAATGTCGCGATGGGTTCCGCTTGCGCCACAATCGGTTTGACAATACCGGCGGTCGCGGCCGCCAGCCTGCTGACGGGAAGAGGGTTAACCCTGGGGCTTCCAGCGACTGACACAGTGCTTTTGATTTTAGCGCTCTTCATATGCAATGTGAGTTTTAGCACTGAAAGAACAACATTCTTGACGGGCGCTGTCCATATCGTGGTATTTCTTACATATATATTTCTTATATTTGTACCATGAAAACTTGGCCCAGGCTGGCAATTAGATACAGTGGCGCGACTGGTCGTCAACGGACTGCTTGGGTTCTTCAGTCTGGAAGCCCACAGCGAACTGCAGCCCGTTGCCTGAGATGGCGTTTCCGCTTCCGCACCGAATTGCCGATGACCGTGACCGGCAAGCCACAGAAGTTCCTGATGCGCGAGGCGATGGTGGAGCAACTGGGGCTGGTGGCGCAGAAGACGGCTTGAGGGCTGGCTTCGCGGTGCGGCTGGGTTGCTTTGAGCCAACTGTCGACGACGGCGACGAGGTAATGACGTCTCAATCGGGCCGAGAGCGGACTGGCGGCTTTGGGCGGCTTCCGCACAAAGCTGCCGGCCGTGAGCCGTGACGCAGAAAGGCTCATTTGTCATCCGAGCGTCATTCCACGGCTTCCCGGAGTGGCTACTCGTATCGATCGTGGCGACGTACCCAGTCCATTCCCTCCTTCTCGTTGCGGCCTTTCGGCATGAGGTCGAGCATGGCGTAGGTGCCCATCATCACCTCAACGCCGCGCCCGTAGGTGGAGTAGGTGCGAAAGACCTCGCCCGCGTGCTTGAAGAAGGCGCTGACGCCGGGCCATTCCTCGCCGGTCTCCCGCCATGGGCGTTCCCCGTTGCTGCAAACATCGTCATTTCCGGTCCTCGGTCGAATTCGGCGTTTCCAACGGTTGCGATCCGGAAACGCTATTTCGGACGGAGGCCAGATGGGAGTTACAAGTGTGACGTGATTTCAATGGGGGCCGTCTGCAGAATGGCGGTTCACCGCGCGGCAAGCGAGATAGCTGTCATAAGCTGATCTATAGGCGGGCAGCGGCCCTATCATCCCGCGAAGTTGGCACAGTTGCCAAGAGGTGCCCGCGATCCGCTTTCCCACCGGCGAGAAGGGCCAGGTGCGCGGCTTCGACGGGTGTGCTCGACAGCTCCGTGGACGCCCTGAACGTCCCAAGGGTCAAACTATCTGATCAAACTGACGCTCAACGAGGTCGCCGCAGCATCGGGATGAGCGTCGGCGACGAACCGACCTGGATCGCGCCGAGCGATTCGAAGCCGTGCCGCTGGTAGAATGATATGTTACGCGGGTTCGAGGATTCCAAATAGGCCGGCGCGTGATCGCGGTCGCACTGCGCGAGTGCGTACGCCATCAAGGCATCGCCGTGACCTTCGCCTTGATGCGCCGGGTCGACGCCGATCAGGGGCAAGTACCAATGCGGTTCGGTCGGGTGGTACGTGGCCATCTGCTCGAATATGGCCGCGGTTTCAGGGGCGAGAGAGGATTCAACCGTGCTCTCGATCACGGCGCCAAGCTCTTCCTCGTCGGAATGCACGCCGGGCGGCAGCCACAGCGCCGTCCCGGCGTAGCCGTCGGTGCAAAAGGCGCTTCCGTTAGAGAATGCCCTGCGCCCGAACGCACGCGCCATTCGCGGCATGGCTGCAAGGTACGGGTGTGCATGCGGCCAGGTCCACCGCGCCATAGGGTCCGCTGCAAACGCCAGCACGATTATCTCGACCGCTGAATCTTCATCGGCTGCGTCCATAACTCTCACTGTCGGCGACTTCACGCTGCCCTCCTGACGTAGGTGGTTCGACGAGGCGCCCGCGCCCGTTCTCAGCAACGCATCGTAACCCGGATGGAGTGGGAGCGATACCGGTTGCTGTCGGCTCAGCGGTTCTGGAAAAGCTGAAGCTGCCCGGATCGTGCTCAAGCCCGGCCAGATCGCCCACTACAAGATCCAGCGCCACATCCGCTTCCGCACCGAATTGCCGATGACGGTCAGCAAGCCGCAGAAGCTTTTGATGCGAGGCGATGGTCGAGGAACTGGGGCTGGTGACGCAGAAGAAGGCTTGAGGGCTGGTCTCGCGCTGCAGCTGAGCCGACGTCGAGCCGTGAACTCGATTGGCGTCTAATAGCGCTGGGTCGTCCAGGCTGACATTGCACTGCATTGGTTGGGCATCCGAGCATCGCACTGAACCCGGCCGCCAGCGGTGCTCGAATCCACCGGCAGCAGAAACTGCCGGTGGCACGGGTCATACGGCATCTGCCTCGTTTTGCGGGAACATGGCGCGACGTGATTCCGCATCGAGATCAGCCTTGAAGGTATGCCTTGCCTTCATGTCCAGGGCTCGCTGGACCGCAGGGCGCTTGGTCGCCTCGTCCATGAAGCGCACGACATTGGGATAGTCGCCAAGACCCTTCTCGCCGAATGCATATCCGGCGGAGGCGGCCCAGCCCCAAAGCGCCATGTCGGCGATCGTGTACTCGTCGCCGGCCAGATAGCGGGCCTTTCCAAGCCGACGGTCCAGAACCGCGTAGTGGCGCTCGAGCTCCTTCACGTAACGATTTTTCGCATAGGCGATATCTTCCGGCGCGTAATGCAGAAAGTGGATTGCCTGGCCGGAAAACGGCGATAGGCCCGTTGCCACGAACTGAAGCCATGACAGCATCAAAGCCTTGGCCTTCAGTTCGCCCGGAATGAATTTTCCGTGCTTCTCGGCGAGGTAGAGGAGGATGGCGTGGGAGTCGAATATCGTCACCTCCCCGTCAACCATCGCCGGCACCTTGCCATTTGGATTGATCTCCCTGAATTCCGGCGTGTGCTGCTCGCCTTTGAAGATATCGACCGGCGAGACGTCGAAGGGCAATTCCAGCTCTTGCAGCAGCACCGCCACCTTCATCGAATTCGGCGTGGCGTGAAAATACAGATTGAGCATCTTTTTCTGTTCCATCGTTGAACATCCACCCAGTCCGCCCGATCGGCGTCTGCTGATGTTGAGCGCCTGAAACATGCTGGCCTGCCCGCCAACACGCCAATCGATCTTGCGGATTGGTGGCATCGAGCCCGTTCATGGCAGGTCGGGCGATCGGACGGGTTTGGATTTTAACAAGTCCCAAACCCATGAACGCGATCGATTCGTCTCATCGTGAAACGCGATTTCTCGAGGCGCGCTCAGAGTTCTAGAGCGGTGACATCAACCGACCGAAAGGAACCAATCATGATCTCTCGTTCTCTAATGTCTGGCGTCGCAGCCATGATTCTCTTCAACATTGTATCGCCATCGATGGCCGGCAGCACGGCTCAGGGGATTTCGTTCGCCTCCGACCAGAGTTAACCGGAGAGCATGACATGGTCGGCCAGGCAGGACACCTTTATGGTCGGCTCGGTGCGTCATGGCCTGGTGGCCAAGGTCGACAAAACCGGGAAGTACACGGTGTTCGTGCACGATGCGAGGCTGGTTTCCACGGCGGGTCTGCTCGTCGACGACAAGCGCAACACGCTTTGGGTGACGAACTCCGATCCGGGCGTCGGCGATCGCACCGGTGCGGCGAGCAAGGGCAAGCTTGCGGCGGTGGCCACCTACGATGCCACGACCGGCCAGCCTCGGGCCTATTACGATCTCGGCAGCCTCAGCGAAGGTACGCATTTTGCCAATGACATCGCGCTCGATGCCGACGGAAACGCTTATGTGACCGACAGTTTTGCTCCGATCGTCTATCGGATCGACACAGCGGGCGAGGCGGCGATCTTTGCGCAGGATCCACGCTTCACGAATGGCGACGGCTTCAAGCTGAACGGCATCGCCTGGCACAAGGATGGCTATCTGCTCGTGGGCAAATACAATACGGGTGAGCTGTTTCGCGTCAGTATCGCCGACCCCCGCAAGATCGATCCGGTTAAACTGCCCGAGGCCCTCACGGGTGCCGACGGCATTCAGTTGATCGATGACCAGCACCTCATCGTGGTGCAGAACCTGGGCGCAGATCGCACCGTCGAACTGGTATCCGCCGACGGGTGGGCATCGGCGACGATCGTCCGGCAGGAGCGCAGCATCATGTCGATGCCGACGGCCGCGGCGATCTTGGGCGACGATGTCTACGTACTGAATTCGCGGCTCGACACGCTGTTCGATCCGGCTGCCGACAAGGTTGGCGACTACCTGCTTCAGAAGCTCTGATTGCACGGCATGTGGTAGCCGGAACGATTGCGTGGTGTTCGGCCACTACCCCTCGTGACCGCTGCGAGCGCTCTGTACCACCAGTTTGCGCAGCCATATGTGGGCGGGGTCGCTGCGCATTCGTGGGTGCCAGAACAGGTTCATTGCGAACGGCGAGAGCTCCAAGGGGGCTTCGAACAGATCGAGGACTTGAGCGAAGCGCCTCAGGAATCGCCGGGGCAGGGTGCAGATCAGATCGCTGTTTTCCAGAACGAGCGGGGCCAGTGCGTAGCTCTGGATGGAGACCGTCACATTGCGCGAGCGGCTGATCTCGGCAAGCGCGTCGTCGATCATCCCTGCAAAATGCCCGCCGCTCGTCGAAATGAGCAGATGGTCGAGGGCACAGAATTCGTCCAGGGTGATTGACCCCTTGCCACGCGGATGGCCGTGCCGCTGGGCGGTAACGAATTCTTCTTCGAACAGCTTCTGCCCGATCAGACCACTCGAACCGTCTTCCGCGGCTCCGATGAAGAGATCGATGTCGCCCTGCTCCAGATGCTCGACGATCCTCGGCTTGTTGGGCACCGTAAAGGCGACCTTTGCGTTGGGAGCTTGGGATTTGAACCGCGGAATGAGGTCCGGCGCCAGGATCGCTGCCGGATTGTCCGTTGCGGCAATGCGATAGACACGTTTGCTTGTCGCGGGGTCGAACAGATGAGCAGTATTCACGAAATCGCTCAACCGTTCGAGCAGCCGGGTGAGTTCGGGCTCAAGTGCCAGAGCGTGAGGCGTCGGGATCATTCCCCGTCCGGACGCCGCCGTTGTGAAGAGGGGGTCGTTCAGCAATTGACGCAGCCGCGTCAGGCGGGCCGACAAAGCCGATTGGGTAATGTTCAATCTCGCCGCCGCATGGGTGACGTTCTGGTGCTTCAACAGCGCGTCGAGTGTCAGCAGCAAGCCAATGTCGAAATCCGATAGCCGTTTTGTCAATGGGACCTCGAACCAGCAGGGGGACCTCGAAACAGCAGGCGCTATTCAATCGGTAGCAATCTCTAGCACGGTTCCGGAGACTGAAGGACATGCGGCTCCAGTCAATCCTGCAATGGCTTCGAAGTTCCTTTCCCGCCCGGTCAGGTTACTGAGGTGACGGCAATCGGGACGGCTGGTCCGGGTAGCCTTGACGACAACAAGACCCGCGAGGGGATGATGCCGACGGCTGGATGCACATCGTGGAACGTCCGGTTTCAATACGGGGAGCACTAAGAGGCGAACCGATGTCGAGTGCTCAGCCGGCATGTGCTTCGCATTAGCGAGGTTCAGCCTCGGACGCCGCAGCCGTCCGTGCCGGCTTCAGTTGCCAGAATGATCTGACGAGAACATCGTCGGCATAGATCGCGTCATCGAGTTGGGCCTGCCCAAGCGCTTGGACCATTGTCGGTCGATCCCCGAGCAGCGAGACGCCAAATGCAGCCTTGCCATTCGGGAGCGGCACGCCTAGAGCGTCCAAAATAGTCGGGAATATATCGACCACGCTCGAAAGTCCGGTATATGTGCGGGGGCGAATGCCATCGCCCGACAGGGAGAAAAAGTTGCGTCTTTCAAACCTGTTCAACTGATCCGTCACCGTGCTCGGCGCGCTGAGGTGATCGCTTTGCAGCACCAGAACGGTATTCGCCATCAGCCCTTCTGCCTCGGCTTTGTGAATGAAGTCCGCGATGAGCATGTTCGTGCATTTGACGGCATGGAGAATATTGGGGGTTTGCGGAGAAAGTCCGGTCTTGCCGATGCATTTGTCCGTCAGATAGCCGTCCATCGCGTGCCCACCACTGACGGCGATCGTCAGCGCGAGCGGTTTGCCGTCTCGCTGCGCGCGCCGCAAAATGTCGAAACTCATATCCAGAACCTGGGCGTCGCTGGCGCCAAAAGTGCTGCCAGACCCGGCGACGGCAGCGACGACTTCCGATCCCCCAAAAAGCGATGAGTAGCCATGGGTGGCATAGAATGCCCCCTGACCGGTGAAGCCGAGTGGCCAACCGGAAACGAAGCTCTGCCGATAGCCCCGCGACTTCAGGACGTCGCCCAAGCAGGTCAAGCCTGGCAGGAACTGCGAATTCTCCTCCAGATACTCGCGGGTTGTGAAATACGACATCAGCAGCGGCGTTCCACAATTCGCGGCGACCATGCCCGCGATGGAATTGTTGGTGTAGGCCAGCTGCACCATGTTGGTCGCTGAGAGGCTACGCCTGTCGAACTCGAGCAGCGGACCCATGACATCGCCAAACGTCGCCTCGTTCATGTAGGTGCGTTCGGCGCTCTCGATGAAGATATGTATGAGGTTCTTCGGCACGGCGGTCACGGACGCCCCCGCGGCCGGTTTCGTCAACGAGGTAATATCGACGAAGTGCTTGGACAGGAAATCATGCAGCGGGTTGAGATGGACCGCCGCCGCGATCGGGCGCGTCAGCATCGGGTTTGCCGCCAGGAAGAACGCCATCAGGGCGACGTCTAATCTCCTTGTCAGTGTGCCGCGCGCCTTTAGCGCGCCGAGACCGAGAAGCACGACCAAGATGACCAGTATCGTGTTTCCGGTGTTCATCAAACATTCAAGAACGACGCCGGGGGTAAGAACCCCGGCACCGACATGCATGAACATCGCAGCCCAATCGAAATAGCCGAAAACGCTTTCGAGATAGACATAGACAAGAAACAGGAAGCAGGGGATGAGCGATAGATAGATGCTGAACCACCTGCGTCTTGGCTGATCTGTCTTGGCGCTTTGCTGGTCCAGCAACAGAAGCGCCCACAGAGCGCAAAGGCCAAGGATGACAAGCAGCCTTTTCTCCGAGAGATTGATTAGCGATACGAGCCAGGTGAGCGAGCCCACCGTCGCGGCGCTAACCAATGATGCGATTGGCCTGGAAGAAACCGCAGGAATTCCGCGCATGCCTTGCACTCGAACGGTGATGTCCGAAGTGAATATCGAGAACCATTTAAAACTATACTAAGGAGATGCAGAAAAATTTTCCACATTGAACGATCTGTTAAGTTAGTTAAAGCTAATGTCGTAGGGCGAAAGCAACCTGCTTTTTAGGGTGCCGGACAGCCATAGAAGGCTGGTCCGCCGTGATGTTCTAAGGTAGGATTAAAGTCTTCTTGGCGGGAGTAATGCTTGAGTGATACGAAATCCAGCTTTAGACGGCGTCAGGGCACTCGCCGCGATGCTGGTTGTCGTGCATCACTCCCAGAGCCCATGGATGCCTGGCGGCTTCATCGGCGTTGACATCTTCTTTGTCTTGAGCGGATTTTTGATCACGTCGCTCTTGATGCGAGAGGCCGACAGTACGGGCACCATCGCGATCGGAGCGTTTCTGCTGCGCCGCTCAGTTAGGCTGATGCCGCCCCTTGTTATGTTGCTTGCCGCAGCCCTGATAATCGGGCCGCTATTCTGGCCGGACGTCCCTATTGGGCTGATCGTCGCTATCTCGATTCTGTATCTCGCGGACTATGTAAGTGCGCTCCATGGCGTCATTCCCCTGCTTGGTCACACATGGTCGCTTGCGGTCGAGGAGCATTTCTACCTGATCTGGCCGATGGCGGTGCTGGGGCTGGCAAAGCTCGCCCAAAGGTCAAGGATCAAGGCGCTTGCGATAGCGTTCGTCGTGGCAACGCTTTGGCGGCTGGGCAATGCTTATCACTACACCGAGTTCGAGATGACTGCTTTCCGTTTCGACACTCGGCTCTCTGGTCTGCTGTTGGGCGCATTAGTGTCTGTTTCGGGCATCAGCCTCAAGGGTCGGCACGCCAATATCGTAGGGCTGTCGTCTTTGGGTGCGCTTGTGGTTCTTGCGTTCGTGGCAACACAAGAGCCTGTATCGACCGCCTATCTGCAACCGCTTATCGACATGGCGTCGGCCGGCCTCGTCGTGTCGCTGCTCAACAATGAAACGATGATAGCCCGTGCTTTTGCATGGAGGCCGATCGTCTATATCGGCATCATCTCGTATTCGGTCTATCTATGGCACTATCCGATTTCCAGAGCGGCGTTGATGTACACCAACGACTGGCGCATGGTCCTTGTCGTGACGCTTGTACTTTCGCTTGCGATCGCCGCACTGTCTTGGACCTTCGTCGAAAAGCCGTTTCAGTCATGGCGGCGAAATCGCTTCGCAATGGTCTAATCCGGCTTATCCGTCGCCCTACGCAAATGCGGCTTCAACACCTGAAAATCCGGAGCTTCACTTACGCGATCACGGAAAAGCACATACACGACTGCAACCGAGCATCCGAGCAAGCTCAGCGCCCGTCTACGGTCCCAATCAATCTGCGGCACTCATGCAATGGCCGGTTCAAGAAATGGCAAAGCTGGTCGCAACGTCAGCGATGCTGCACAAAGTTGCCATCTAAGGCCGAGCCTATTTAAGTCGTCATTGGGGAATAGAAGACTTGGCGGTTCCATTATGCCAAGCACGAAGGCGCGGGCCATGGCCCGCGCCTTTTCATATTCAGCCTTCCAAAGAGCTCAGTCCTTCTCGAAGATGCGCGCCTTGGCGACGACACCGGCAATGGCGCCACCGATCAGCGGTGCAACGATGAACAGCCAGAGCTGGCCGATCGCGGCAGTTCCCGAAAACAGTGCCGGACCGATCGAGCGGGCCGGGTTGAGCGACGTGCCGGTCACCGGGATGATGGCGAAGTGCAATCCTGCCAGCGTCAGGCCGATGACCAGTCCGGCGAACGCCGTCGAGTGCTTTTCAGCCGTGACGCCAAGGATCACGGTGACGAAGGTGAAGGTGCCGATCACTTCCCACAGGAATGCCGAGCTGACACCCCATTTCGTCACATCCCAGCCATTGGCGCCGAAGCCGGTGGTGTGTCCGCCAACCTGGCCGGAAACGATGATCCACAACGCCAGCGAAGCAAGGACGCCGCCGATGACCTGCGCGATCCAGTAGGGGATCACGTCCTTGGCCGGCAGCCGGCCGGCAAGGAAGACGCCGAGCGTCACCGCCGGGTTGAGATGCGCGCCCGAAATGGGGCCGATCGCATAGGCCGCCGCGATGAGGCCGATGCCGAACGCCAGACCGATGCCTTCCTGGCCGAGCGGCAGCGCGCCGCCGAAGCCGCCCGTCACCACAGAAGCCGTACCGATGAACACCAATAGAAATGTGCCTAGAACTTCCGCCAGATAAGTCTTCATTGCCCTCTCCTCGTGTCGATCCGCCGGTCCACCTTTTGCGCGCCGCGAATCACAACCGGAAGAGTATTCGCAACCAGAAAAGTTGGAAAGCAGAGCGGTTGTGCAGGCCGACCTGCTTGTGCGCGCCGGTTGCGCGCTCTAGAGCAGGGCCGGAATAATTTTCTGCGTGACGGAACAAGACCATGCGACTGGGCGGACGGCTGGCTGCGGCCATCGAAGTGCTGGAAGACATCGGCCGGCGTCACCGGCCGGTGGCGGACGCGCTGAAGGATTGGGGCCTGTCGCATCGCTTCGCCGGCGGCGGCGACCGTGCGGCGATCGGCAACATCGTCTATGACGCCTTGCGCCACAAGCGTTCCGCCGGCTGGCTGCTGGGGCAGGACACGCCGCGCGCCATCGGCTTCGGCGCGCTGCTGCTCGAATGGCGCCAGACGGCACAATCGCTCAACGAGGCGCTCGATGGCGACAAGTTCGCACCGCCGCTGCTGACCGCCGCCGAGCTTCAGGCCATCGCCGAACGCCGGCTTGACGATGCGCCGGCCGCGGTGCGAGCGGATGTTCCGGACTGGTGCGCGCCGCTTTTCGAGCGAGCCTTTGGCTCGACCTGGGCCGACGAGGGCGCCGCGCTGGCAACGCGCCCGCCGCTCGACCTCAGGGTCAACACCTTGCAGGCCAACCGCGACAAGGTGCTGGCCGAACTGACGGGAACCGGCGCGAAACCCTCGGCAATCGCGCCACACGGCATCCGCATCCCGCCGATCGACGGCGACGGCCGGCACCCGAACGTGCAGGCCGAGCCGGCTTTCCAGAAGGGCTGGTTCGAGGTCCAGGACGAAGGCTCGCAGATCGCGGCCGCCCTTGCCGGGGCCGAAGCCGGCATGCAGGTGCTGGATTTTTGCGCCGGCGCCGGCGGCAAGACGCTGGCACTGTCGGCTTCGATGGAAAATCGCGGCCAGATCTTTGCCCATGATGCCGAAAAAGCACGGCTGGCGCCCATCTTCGACCGCATCCGCCGCTCTGAAAACCGCAATGTCCAGATCGTCACCAAGCCGGCCGAACTCGCGCCGCTCGGCAACCACATGGACATCGTGCTGGTCGACGCGCCTTGCACCGGCAGCGGCACCTGGCGGCGCCGTCCCGATGCCAAATGGCGGCTGACGCAGAGGCAGCTCGATGCACGCAAGGGCGAGCAGTCGGCGATCCTCGATGCGGCCAAAGTCTATGTCAAACCAGGCGGCCTGCTGGTCTACATCACCTGCTCGGTGTTTGATGAGGAAAACGGTGAGCAGATCGCGGCCTTTCGGAACCGTAACAGCGGCTTTGTTTCCGTCGACCACCGCCAGCTCTGGGACAGCCGTTTTCCCGGCCATGAGGCAGCCGCACGTATCGGCGCCAAAGGCGACATCTCGCTGTCGCCGGCGCTCAGCGGCACCGATGGGTTTTATCTCTGTGCGTTACGCAGATCGGCCTGAATCCAATTCCCGACGGATGCGTTGCGCCGGCCGGCAGGCCAGGTCGATTGTGCAGTGCAGCAAAAGCATTTGCCTGCCGTCCATGCCTCTGCAATAAGCTTATCCGCGTAAAGGAAGGCAGCGGCAATGGCAGCAAAGATCGTACCCGCCCCGGACTATGAGGATCGCGTCAGGACCTCCTTCGCGCGTCAGAAGGCGATGGCCACGATCGGCGCCGAACTGACGCTGGTGACGCCCGGTATCATCGAGATCGAGATGCCCTATTCGGCGGCATTGACCCAGCAGCACGGCTTCCTCCATGCCGGTGTCATTTCGACGGCGCTGGACTCGGCCTGCGGCTATGCCGCCTTTTCGCTGATGCCGGAAAATTCCGGCGTGCTGACCATCGAGTTCAAGGTCAACCTCCTGGCGCCGGGCAGGGGCGAGCGCTTCCTGTTCCGCGGCTCGGTGACCAAGCCAGGCCGCACCATCATCGTCGCCGACGGCCAGGCCTACGCCTTTGCCGCCGACGGCGAGGCCAAGCTGATCGCCACCATGACCGGCACCATGATGACGGTGGTTGGCCGTGATGGGATTGAAGGGTGAGTGGCCGGTTCGCCGCAGGCGAATTCATCGTGCCGGTGGCACGATGAAAGGCCACGAACGCCGGGAGCTGCCGGAGGCAGCGGGTCCCGGCGAGCGGCGGTGCAGATAAGCAGATGATCGGGCGGAGAGGAATAAATCATCATGGCCGATAAAATCTCCCGCCTGTCGGGCAAGGACGTCCTCTTCGTTATGGCGGCGCAGGCCGAATACGGCCCGCACCTCAAGCAGCTGTTCACGCCGCTGATGACCGGTGTCGGTCCGGTCGAGGCCGGCGTCAGGCTGGGTGCTGAACTCTCCTGGCTGAAATCGCAAAAAGCACTGCCGGATCTCGTTGTTTCGCTCGGTTCAGCCGGCAGTCGGACGCTGCAGCAGACGGAAATCTACCAGGCGGTTTCGGTCAGCTACCGTGACATCGACGCTTCGCCGCTCGGCTTCGAGAAGGGCGCCACCCCCTTCCTCGACCTGCCGGTAACCGTGCCATTGCCCTTCAAGATACCGGACATCAAGCAGGCGACCCTGTCGACCGGCGGCGCGATCATCACTGGCGCGGCGTATGATGCTGTTAGCGCCGACATGGTCGACATGGAGACCTTCGCCTGCCTGCGCGCCTGCCAGCTGTTCGACATTCCGCTGATCGGTCTGCGCGGCATTTCCGACGGGGCGGCGGATCTCAGGCATGTCGGCGACTGGACCGAATATCTTGAAGTCATCGACGAGAAGCTGGCGGACGCCGTCATGCGGCTCGAACGGGCGATCGGCGACGGCGCCCTTCGGACGGAACCACCCCATGAAGATGCCGGACCAGCCTGAAAGTCGGGCTACGCAACCCATTGCGTCGACTCGTTTCTTTCTCTAAACGCTCGCCATGAAAACAGCCAATCATCCCGACACCGTCCTGATTGTCGATTTCGGCAGCCAGTTCACCCAGCTCATCGCCCGCCGCATCCGCGAGGCCGGCGTGTTTTCCGAGATCGTGCCGTTCCAGTCGGCCGAAGCGGCATTCAAGCGCATCAATCCGAAAGCCGTGATCCTCTCCGGCGGCCCGGCTTCTACCGGCGATATCGGCAGCCCGCGCGCGCCGCAGATCGTCTTCGATTCCGGCGTGCCGGTGCTCGGCATCTGCTACGGCCAGATGGCCATGTGCGTGCAGATGGGCGGCGTCGCCGAAAGCTCCGACCATCGCGAGTTCGGCCGCGCCTTCGTCGAGATACAAAAGGACAGCCCGCTGTTCGAGGGCCTGTGGGCGCCCGGCCAGCGCCATCAGGTGTGGATGAGCCATGGCGATCGCGTCATCTCCTTGCCCAAGGGCTTCGAAGTGTTCGGCAAGTCCGAGGGCTCGCCCTTCGCCATCTTCGGCAACATCGAGCGCAAGATGTACGGCATCATGTTCCATCCCGAGGTGGTGCATACGCCCGACGGCGCCCGGCTGCTCAGGAATTTCGTCCACAACATCGCCGGCATCGAGGGCGACTGGACCATGCGCGCCTACCGCGAGCACGCGGTCGAGACGATCCGCAAGCAGGTTGGCAAGGGCAAGGTCATCTGCGCGCTGTCGGGCGGCGTCGATTCTTCCGTTGCGGCGCTGTTGATCCACGAAGCGGTCGGCGACCAGCTGACCTGCATCCTTGTCGACCACGGCCTGATGCGCAAGGACGAGGCCGCGGGCGTGGTGGCGATGTTCCGCGAGCATTACAATTTGCCGCTCATTCTGGTGAACGCTTCGGACCGTTTCATCGACGCCCTCGAGGGCGAGTCGGACCCGGAAAAAAAACGCAAGACCATCGGCCGGCTGTTCATCGAGGTGTTCGAGGAAGAGGCCAAGAAACTCGGCGGCGCCGAATTCCTGGCGCAGGGCACGCTCTATCCCGACGTCATTGAAAGCGTCTCCTTCACCGGCGGCCCGTCGGTGACGATCAAGTCGCACCACAATGTCGGCGGCCTGCCCGCGCGCATGAACATGCAGCTGGTCGAGCCGCTGCGCGAACTGTTCAAGGACGAGGTGAGGGCGCTCGGCAAGGAGCTCGGCCTGCCCGAAAGCTTTATCGGCCGCCATCCATTCCCCGGCCCAGGCCTCGCCATCCGCTGCCCAGGCGGGATCACCCGCGAAAAGCTGGAGATCCTGCGCGAGGCCGACGCCATCTATCTCGACGAGATACGCAAAGCCGGCCTCTACGACGCCATCTGGCAGGCCTTTGCCGTGCTGCTGCCGGTGCAGACGGTCGGCGTGATGGGCGACGGCCGCACCTATGAGTTCGTCTGCGCGTTGCGTGCCGTCACCTCGGTCGACGGCATGACAGCGGATTTCTACCACTACGACATGGCCTTCCTCGGCGCCGCCGCCACCCGCATCATCAACGAAGTCCGCGGCATCAACCGTGTCGTCTACGACGTGACGTCGAAGCCGCCGGGAACAATCGAGTGGGAATAAAGGTCGGTCTTTCGCCAGCATTCGGCGACTATCGAACAAACTTCATTAAACGTCTGAATCTTATCTGCTTTTCTCGCTACGTCTATCGCTGACTATCGCCCCTAAGCGGAATCATTTGACGGTATACCTGACGGCATTCCTTTTCGCGTCATCTTCGCTGCAGACTGATGCCGTCAGTGCGCCGGACTCAAGCATGTTGGCATATTTCGGGGTAAGGCATTGAGTTCAGTGGGCTGTCCCAGAGCCTTGACGGTAAAACGAATGACGGTAAATTAGGCATTTCACAATCCTAGGCGCCCGTCCGTCTCCTCCTATGCTCACAGACATCGCACTTAAGAATCTGAAATCAAAAGAGAAAATATACAAAGTCACTGATCGTGACGGTATGTACGCGACCGTGGCTCCCACAGGGCAGATATCGTTCCGATACGACTACCGAGTGAATGGTCGGCGAGAGACAGTGACGCTTGGCCGCTATGGTGAGGGAGGCATCTCGCTAGCAGAGGCGCGTGACCGCTGTCTTGCCGCACGAAAAATGGTGGCAGCCGGAAAATCGCCAGCCCAGGAAAAGCAGCGTGACAAGAGGCGCCTGTCTGAGACGAGCACGTTCGGCGATGCCGGCAGAAGATGGTTTAAAGAGGCGAAGATGGCGGACAGCACGCGCTCCATGCGCAAAGCCGTCTTCGATCGAGACATCTTGCCAATTTGGGACAAAAGGCTCCTCACAGAAATAACATCGGACGATTTGCGGGCGCTGTGCGCAAAGGTGCGGGACCGTGGCGCACCAGCAACCGCCATTCATGTCCGGGATATTGTTAAGCAGGTCTATGGCTATGCCATTCTGCACGGCGAGAAGATCGCCAATCCGGCAGACGAGGTCGGGCCATCTTCGATAGCCACCTTCGAAGCGAAAGACCGGGGGTTGTCACCCGTAGAAATTCGAATCATGCTGAAAGAGTTGGAGAATGTGCCGACTTTGCCGACTATTCGGCTGGGCCTAAAGCTGATCCTGCTCACGATGGTTCGGAAGAGTGAGCTTCTGGACGCGACGTGGGATGAGGTCGACTTCGAGAACGCGGTATGGAGCATTCCCAAAGGGCGAATGAAGCGGAAGAAGCCACATAACGTCTACCTGTCCCGCCAGTCCCTCGACATCATGATTGCGCTCAAGACTTGCGCTGCGAACTCTCGATACGTGCTTCCATCTCGATATGACGCCGACGAACCCATGTCGCGCGCGACCTTCAATCGGATTACGATGGCGATCGTGGACCGCGCAAAACAACAAAATCTGCCGCTTGCTCCGTTTACGGTGCACGATCTACGGCGGACCGGCTCCACGCTCCTAAACGAGATCGGATTCAATCGCGACTGGATCGAAAAATGCCTTGCACACGAGGACAGTCGCTCCTCCCGCGGCGTTTATAACAAGGCTGAATACGAACCGCAGCGGCGCCACATGCTGCAGGAATGGGCCGACATGATTGAGGCGTGGGCAGCTGGCAATAAACACGCACCCACACTGCAGCCGATTTCCGGGGCAGCCGTCATCCTCGATCCGATTTGACCGGCCTCGTTTTCCGCGACCGCACGTCTGGTGCCGGGGCCAGTTCGATCGAACCAGCAAAGGACGCGTTCCGCCGTTCCTGAATCCAGGCTTCGACTTCTCCTAGGTCCCAAACGACGCAGCGGGGGGTCAGATTGAACCGTCGGGGGAACTCGCCTCGCTGTTCCATTTCAAAAATGGTCGTGTCCGATAGCGGGACGATTTCTCGCAATTGCGATCGGCGAACAGTTCGCACGACCTGTCGCGCCTCAATGTGCGGTAGAACCGGAAGGGGGCGATCCGCTGGCGCGGCCTCTAGGCAGCTTTCGCGTTGAGTTTGCTTCTGCCGTTTGACCATTTGCATACCGAAGGGCTCCTTCGGGCCAATGATCGCGCATCTGCTCCAATCTGAGTATAGCTCTCAATTACGACCACATCGTCTCCTTTTGACCAACCGGCGAGCTTTGCGATGGTCGGCAAGCCTAGGTCTTGCTCACGAGCACACCGACTTCGCGACTGCGTCTCGAAGGCCTTCTGCCTCTTGGGCTGTTTGGACCTGTCCTCTTCGCTCACGGTTAACCCTTTGCATGGCTCCACGTCGGGTGAATTCATGTAGTCCCGGAATCCAGGTCCTCATCGCTCGGATTCTCGGCTTGCCGAATGAACGTGATCGTCTCGGCGAAGTGCGCGCGTGACGGTCCCGATGATCGGGCCGACGTTGCTCATCTCATACTGCCTCGCCGTGTTCGAGGACGGGATGGAGGACCGGGCCATCCATTGGGTCTTGGATCACGCGCTCGTAGAGCTGGGCCAGGTTCACCTGAAATATCCGAGGGACTTGCTCACGTAGGACGGCCATGGCGCTCGCCAGCTCCAGAGCGGAAACCAGAATCGTTCCAGCAGAGTGCGGCGACATCCATCACGGTGATTGATCGGACGGCGAACACGCCCTGGACATCGGCGGCGTGCTGTGGCCCGATGGAATTCGAGACCAGCTTGCCCTGATCCTCAATGCAGGTCGTACCATAGGTGCGCGGCGGCCATGTCGAAATCCGCCCAAGTGACTATAAGCTTGCGCGGGACGCTCAGAAAGTCGCTTGCGTCGCACGATTGCGTGGGCTGGCAGACCGCGGGAAGCGACCTCAGCCGCGATCAGCCGGCTGACCCGTTTCCCTGACGCGTAGGTAATCGAAAGAGCAGACAGGCCGTTTGCGAAAAATCATGGTTCAATTCCTCGATCGGTGGGGGCGACACCCGGCCAGTAGTGGCCGTCAGGCGTCGGCCGCTTGCCGAAGATGGCCTGACCAACGCGCACGACAGTGGCGCCTTCCTCTATGGCTTCCTCGAAGTCTCCGGTCATGCCCATGGATAGCCCGGTCAGCGCGGCGTTATGCTTCACGGCTTTGTCCCGCAGCCGGCGCAACAGAAACCATCCGGGGTAAAAGCCTGGCAAGGATTCACCATGATCGGGCGCGCTATATCCCTGCACCTCAGCTCAGTACGCTACGCTTTGACGGATTTCTTGCGCGCTGTCTTCATCGACGACTTGAGTGCCGTTGGGATTGTTGCGGCAGCAGCCGCCCGAGCAGGTCGTTTCGATTTTGCTGCCGGTGTAGGTTTGGGCACCACTGCCTTGCGCCCGAGTCCTATTGATTTCGCCATGGCCGAGCGGGTGGCCGAGTAGCTCGGCGCCACCATCGGATAGTCGGTCGGCAGATTCCACTTCTGTCGGTATTCGTCAGGGCTCAAATTGTAGTGGACTCCGATATGGCGCTTCAGGGACTTAAACTTTTTTCCGTCTTCCAGGCAGATAATGTAGTCCGTCGTCACCGACCTCCTGATTGACACTGCGGGTTCCTGCTTGACCACCGGGTCAGTCGATGGCGTGCCGACCCCTTGAAGCGTAGCATAAATATCGCCGATCAGCTTCGGCAACTCACCGACCGGCAGCGGATTGTTCGACACATAGGCGGAGACTATATCGGCGGCAATCGATACGAGGTCGCTACGGTCTTCCTGATCGCGGGAAACGGTCATGGGCTCTCCTCTTGTTTTCTGGACATACTATACAATTGTGCTTGTTTACCCGCAGGCATAATATTTGCAATCCCCAAGACCTCGCTGACACAATCCCAACGCGGCAAGATCGTTTGAGGAAGGCGAAGACCTTCCCTTCGCTTCCGCGCCATCTGCTCCTTATGTCCAACACCTCGCCATGGAAGGCGATCGACAAGCACATCGGCGCGTACGTCGGCACCGGGCCACTCAAGGGGCGCAGGCAATGACACCTATGTGTTCAAAAAGGGTGATTTCAACGACTATGGGCCGGACATCCGCGGCAGCAGAATTCAGCGCCGCGCAAGCCCTGGGGGGTTCGGCCAGCGGAACAGTCAACTCATGGGTCGGCGGCTACCGCTGGGACACCAACACCAACAGCATACTGAAAGCGACCGATGGCGTTTCTTCCGCTCAGCATTGCTTGGCGCTCTGCAAAGGCGATAGTTCCGTCATCGTTATTGACAAGATTAGGATGCAGTAAAGGCCTTGCCGGGCAACGTGGATAGCCTCGTTTTGTCTGCCTTGGTGTCCTAAGCAGCTTCGCAGGCTAGACTACCTCCCGAGGTGAGACGTTCACGCCTGTTCCTTGGAGCAGAAGAATCGGAAGCAGTGCTAGATCCAGGACGCGATGCATTGCTATAGGGCTCGATGCGCAACGGGACGCCTGCTGAGACCGGCTTTCGCGTCCCATGTAGCGTCATGCGTTACCATGGCCGCATCACGGCGGAGCATGGCAAAGCCGTCCGGTGACAGCAGAAACGGTGGCAGTTTTTTACTAGCCGCCCGCACAAGAGCTTGAATGGGCAGGCCGGTGAGGAAGGATTGATTGGCGAGCTGTTGAAGAAAAGCCTCCGCCGAGGCGAGGGCGATCGCGAAGACCCAGCCATGGAGGTAGCTCTCAAGTGAGCTGATTTCGTGATAAACCGGCGTACGTCCGACGAGGAATTCGTTGCCGCCACATTGCACCTGCAAAAATTCCTGCTGGCGATATTCAAGGGGAAGTCTCCCAAGAGCGACATCGACCGTCTCGACGACAGCGGGGGCATTCGCCAGCAAGAAAACGGCTCGATAATTGCCGAGCCTCAATGCCGCAGTTGTTGGATTGAGTGAGGGTGAGCCGGCAGGTCCAGTAGAGGAGCCGGTCGTTCCTCCGCCGCTGGTGCTTGGCCCTCCAGGTAGTGATCCGCCAGACGAGCGATCCGTCTCTGCCACGGCGAGAAAGGCACCTGCACCAATTGCTGGCGATATTGCGACCGCAGGCCCAGGCAGCGCGGCAAAAGCAACTGCATAACCATGTTCAATCAATCCAATCGATGCACCGCCGCCAGGCGCGGGCGGTCGTGTGAAGACGTACGGGTCGACTTGCCGGCGATAGGCATTTCGCGCGCGCGTGTTGGCCCCGCTCTGTGCGGCTGCGCTAGAGATAGAGCCCTTTGCCTCCGCAAGAACGAGGGTGCCAGTGGCACCTTCATAGACATAGTCTGCCAACGGTTTTGAAGAACTGACAAGCTGTTCCGCCAACTCTCTCCAGACAAAGCCCAGCATGTCCATGGTCTGGTCGGTGATCCCCGCTCCGACCCTGCCGGAAAGCGCCGTTCGCTCAGCGTCAGCAAGGTCCGCCACCTCGTCGAGGAAAGCGATGACTGAGGTCGCGTCGTCAACGAGAAACTCCAGAAGTGCTTGGCTGCTGGCAACAACAGCTGCAACCAGGGAAGCGGATGAGCGTGAGAGGGCAGAACAACGTGCGATGCTTTTGAAGAGGTCAGCTGGAGCGATACTGACACGCCCCAGGCTCGGCGGGCCAAAACTTCCGACAACGGTATTGGAGGGCGGCTCGACGTGGCCTACAGGCTTTAAGTTCTTGACGGAGGTGGTCCAAGGACTGCTCATCTTGCCTTCACTCCTATCTGCCCGTGATTTCCCAAAAACCTATTGCTCGGGAGATGAATCACAACGAGATTCCGCATCGATGAAATCGCATTCTTGTTCTTAACTTTTCCTGGGCGTATCCGACCAGCTGTGCATCAACAGTCTGCTTTGCCTCGAAAGCGGCGTATACGCTCTCGGCCGGGATGATGGTCTGGTTCTCGTAGGTGAAAATAAAGGGCGAATACTGTCTGTCGAATATCACCACGTCGATCTGCTGGCTGAAGTTGCCTAGGCTGTCGACCACATGCGCTTTGGCCGCCTGATAGCGCTTGGGCAGATATGTCTCGAGTAGACTCATCCAGACGTTTTCGCTGGCGTCCCCCATGGTGCCAGGATGCTCGAACGATCGCCGGACCCTGGAAAGACGCTGCTGAATGTCGTCATGAAGGGAGGAGAGGAGGGTTGACAGGGACCATTCCATCATCAAGCAGTCTCCCTGTGTTGCTGCTCAGGCGGAGTAGCCCAAGCCGAACCTTGGGCCCAGAACGCGACGCCAAAGACGCATGGCAAGACGTTCGTCGTCAATCTCCTGGGCCAAACGTGCGGTACGCGCGTGCTCACTCGCCAGGCCCATAAAGTCTCTCCAGTCAGCAAGCGACACTTTGGACAAAATGTTGTTGCCGGGCACTGCCGGATCGTCAAGCGTTGGCCTTTCATCCAGGTTGTCCCCGTACTCTTCCTCAATGTTCTCGAGAAACTGGGCGAACGCTTCACCATAATGACTTTCGTCGCAAGGAGCTTGCTCGGCGGCTAGGATTTCCAGGGCGAAGCCTTTCGGGCGGCTGCAGCCAAAGTTCACCCGCCGCCACCATTTGATAAGCTTCACGAGTGGCTTGAATCTGTTCCCGAATTCTTCATTCATGCCCGCGCTCCAGCCGTTATGGAAAAGCGGATTTGTTTGCGTCCATTCCTGACTTAGCCGGTCTGGTATGCTGAACCCGTTGCCAACGCTTCTAAGGGGGACCACGTCGACGTCGATAAGCGGCGTTCGCACACGAACGGATCGCCTGTTCGTTCTTTCGACGTCAAAATCGTGTTTGAGAACGCGCGCTAAGTTGCTCAAAATTTGTCGAGCATCGGCTCTAAAACCGTATCTGAGCTCGACATACACATCGACATCCGGCCTGAACTTCTCTCCATCCACAGAGCTCGGGCGGATTGCAGTGTGGCGCGAATAGCTTCCTGCAAGGAAATCGAATTTCAAGCGCTCAGAAAACACGGGATGAGCCCTCAGATAATCCCGTATAGAATAATGCGCCTCAGAGGCCGCATCCTTGATGCCTTGCTTAGGCTCGATGTCTCTGAGGAGTTCCTCAAAGCGCGCGTTTGGCACCATGACTGCCCCTCCGTGTTATTGGCCCGCGCTAGGCAAGCTCAGTCGTCACTCGAAGATCACGTCAACAAATCCCTTGCTCTCCCGTATCCGTTCGAAATCGGTTCGTAGGGGCTGAGCCTCGCCAAACCAGTCCCGCTCATAGGTCTCGAAGTTTGCGGGGTTTTGGGGTTTGAAGCGCTTCAGTTCGTTCTTGTATGCGCGGGTGCCGCCGACCCGTCGCGCGATTTCGGTCAACAACAACATCCGCGGGATGGTCGGATACTTGCCGCGTTCAGTCGACACGACAGCCCTGGCGCTAGGCTGCTCTCCGTCGCGCGGCACCGGAAGGATCGCGTCAAGTATGTCAACCGCTTCCGTCCGTTTGTTCTTGCCCATGCCCCATGGGGTGCTGTTCTCGCTGCCGTGATGACCGATCTTGAGGAAATCGACGGGCTTGCCGAGAAGTTTCTTGCGCTCGTTCCACATCACGTTCCATGAGCCATTCATCTTGCCAGGTTTGAAGTCGCCGTGCCATTCGGCGTCGCCGACGAAGAGCAGCCGCTTCTTGTTCCATTCAATAAGCAGCACCACGCTCGAATTGTTCTTCAGCTTCCCGTCCAGTTCGGCGAAGGCCAGTGCGGACGACTGCATACGCGCGCGTAGCGCGCGGAAAGCGGCTGGGCTGATGTTTTGAGGGTAGGGTACACTCTCCGGCTTTGTGGAAGCCGCTTTGGCGCTCACATCCCCATCATCCGCATCAAAAGCGGCAGCGCCGATCACACCCTTCAAGGCTCGCTGCGCGCTTGCGCCCAGATAGAAGCGGTCGAAGTCCTCTTCCGGGCCAAGGACATGAATCTTCGCCTTGAAGAGCTTGATGCCGTGCGTTTCATTCGTTTCGCCGGCTTGCACATAGGTTGGCCGCCGGCCGTTCAGAAGTGTCTTGCGCAGCGTGTTCATGGCGCCTGCGTTGTTGATCTGGAAGACAGACAAAAGTTCGCTGAGCCTGGGGCTGAGATTTGGGCCAAGGGCTGCGGCCCTCTCCATGGCCTTCACGGCAACGGCGCGCAGCTTCCGCGTCTTCTTGGCCTGTCGATGATCCGGGTTCATGGCGCAATTCATCCAGACCGCGCCAACATCGATATTCTCAAACAGCCTGGGATCGAACCCGGCAATGTGGTCTTTGTGCTCATGCGTCACAACCACCAGATCAAGACGCTTCCTGCCATTCGCCGTTGCCGGCAGCTCCGTGTGGAGCTGCTTCATCGCCGCGGCGAGGAGCTTTTCCTCGCTCCAGGTGCCGCAGTCGATCAGCATATGGAATGCGTCTTCGACCTTTTCGGTTTTTCCGGGTATTCGGACATAGATGCAGTCGCCCAGGCCAACATCGTAGAGGCGGATCAGGAGCTGGTTTGCCATCTCACCTCTCCTTGCCCGGCGTCATCCTCGTCGTGGATATGAAAGTGCGGTGAAAGCTCAAAGTGGACGGACCCGTCGACTTCACGAGCGATCAGGGGAGGCGCTAGCTTGCCGACAATCCCGTCCGGTCCAGCGAGCTCCTCACCGACCATGCCTTCTTCAATGCGCCGGGCGAGTGCATCCAAGTATTGCCGCCTTCGCTCCTCACCGGCGTCCTGCTCTGCCAACGCTTCCTTCTCGGTTTCGAAAAGATCCTTGCCCCTGGCGCGCTTTTCCTTGGCCGCGATCGCAGTCGCCGAAGGTTCGCTACCGGCCTTGCGCGTCCAGTAGAGCATGCTGCGATTGACATCGAACACCAAGGTTCCGCCGCAGAGCAGACTCGTTGTCTTCCCGTTGAATGTGCCAAAGCGGCTGCCATCGAGCACCAGTTCCTCACGCCACAGATATTGAAGAATGATCTGCTTTGGCTGGAAGAGGCCCATCCCAATCATCTTGTCAGCAGCGAACACCTCATCCACGATAATGTCGACGCGGTCCGGGATGAAAAGCTTGTCGCGGTTGTCGTCGAGATATCGGTAGGCCTCGGCACGCGAACTTCCGATCAACTCGGCATCGTGGGCAATTGCACCCGGCATGCGATCGTACAATGGAGCGGGCTCGAGCAGCTTGCTGGTTTCGTCAGCGGCCATGATCTCCCGCTTGACGAAGATGTCAGCGATCATAGCTCGGTAATTATGAGGGTCTGTAGGGTCTGCTATCGCCAAATTGCGCAAAACAGCCCGCGCATAATCGTTGAACGTCACCTCCACTGGCGGCAGGAGGTCGAGCGCCTGGATTGCTATGACTTGCATTCGTGCCGCGGCATATTGCAGCGATTGAGCCGGGCTGTGCGTTTTTCCGCTAGTCCGCTTCCTCTTTAGGTACTGTTCGGTCAGGGCCACGAAGATATCGAACATTGCCCCGGTCATAACCTGAGAAAGATCGTGTGGCTCGATCTTGTCCTTGAAGTCGCTCAAGGTATGCGGGTTCGCCGCGCTGCGGAGATAAGGCTGGTCCGAAACCGCATTGCCGAATTCGGTGGCTACGGCCGCGAGCAGCTCTTGTCCAGATTTGGTTCTTAGATCGCCCTCAGTCCTTCTTGCGAGTTCCCTTCGAAACGAATTGTTGCGCAGGGTCATCAGGATTGCGGTGAGGTCGCCCAGGAATTCGTGGAAGGCTGCGGTCTGCGGCGACACCGCTTCGAGATAGTATGGCCTGATGCCATCTAGAAGTGCGTGCCCGAGCTCGTGATTGACGATGTCGCTCGAAAGGCACGTATAAATGCGATGTCCTTTGGCATTGTCAAAATAGTAAAACTGCAGGGACTTGCTCTGGCGGTCATAGTAGGCGTTTGCTCCGTAGCCGGCATTCGGGGCAACGAGGAGCCGCGTTCCTTCGAACGCCCAAGAGATGCGCCGGCCAAGGCCTGCCGGACTCTCGAAGAAATCAAGCGTATTCTGCAGAATTGCCCAGGTGCTTACCTGCCGGAAGTGAGCGGTGTCCTTTAGCGACCGATCAATTTTTTTTCGTCCGCCAGGATCGAAAAATGCTTTCTCGTCGCGCCGCCACTTAGCCGGTTGTTCCAGCCTGTTTGCCGTGCTGTCGTAGTCCACCACAGCAAACCGTGCGCTTGTCGGACCATCACCGATGCGAGGCTCCCACGGCACATAGAAGTCGTCGTCAATCTCCAGGCCTGGATTGTTTTCCGCGACCAAAGGATCCTTGTAGTAGGTATCAAATCGGACCTTCAGACCGAGCTTTCTCTGTGTGCCCCCATCCAAAAACCGGCGTGACGCATATGCATCGCGAGTCTCCTCAGCGGAAAGATTTACCTGCGCCTCGGCTTTGGATCTTCTAGCGGGAATGATCGTTTTCGCCATGCAGCCCCCCATATCGCCAGTCTTGCCTTTGGCAACTGCTCAAGCTCGCATCCAACGAATCTGTCTCCGCGCAATCCAATCTATCCGAACCAGTCGGCGATGAAGATCGCATCTGGACCCAGCTGACCTTTCGCCCAGGAGACAGAGAAAATCACCGTCGGAAATGGCACCGCGCAGCATTGTATACCCTCCCCTTTTCCGCACGCCTGAAAATAGGGCGAGACTGTCATAGCGAGTTAAAAAAGTAAATGCCGATCTTCTTTACTTAATTGTCGGTCATGAAGGCGAAATCGCGAACAAAAAACGCGCTATGTCTACTGGATGTTTAGGCGTCGTCCACGATAGGTTGCCGTATTTTTACAGATTTGTGAAGTTCCGCGCCTTCAGGGATGGTGCGGCGGCGGGCCAGATTAATGTACCATTTTCCCGTGCTAAAGCGCTTCTTCGGCAAGATTTCTGCGAACCACCACGGCCCCTGCAACGATACATGCCGTTTGGCATGTGGATCTGGGGGCGCGAACCTACCTCCGTCAACCATACCAAGAACTTCCCTGTATCGCGCGTCATCAATCATCAAGCCCTTTTCACTCGCCTCGTCCAACATCCATTGCAGCGCTATCTTGGAGAGGCCGCTCTCCTCTTCCTTGTAGCCTCCACCAACGTCGCTATGGACGCCTGCAAACCATACTTGGCGAAGATCCTGTTGATGTCCGTTGCCGGGTTCAATGGCCTCAAACAGATTTGTACGAAAAAAAGCGCGCCGCTCATCTATCGACACTGCGTGACGGATGGTATCCACGATTGGGTTTCTGGCAGTGTAGGGCAAGCGCAGGGGGTTGCTGATCCAACCGACCGAACTGACGGTGTCCCAAACCCCAAGGAAGTGAATACGAACTTCGCGCCGCGAGAAGGTGCTTGAAAATTCCTTCGCCAGCGAGAAATCATCCTTCGGATCACGCTGTGGCTTTCGGTTTATGGCGACCATGAGCCTAATGGCGTAGGGAACAAGCGCGTCGTTGCCTGGGGGCAGCAGCCCATACATGTTTATTAGAGCTGCGACAGCACGAACCGTGTAAGCGCCACGACTAAATCCGAACAGAAAAATCCTGTCGCCCGGTTCGAACCTGTTCATCACGAAAGTGTATGCGTCGCTTACATCCCGTGCGAGGCCAAAGCCGATGGCCCGTCCGAGGAAGCGCGTAAAGCGTCGACCAACCTGAGTGAGCGCTCCTGCTGGCTCCATTGTCCCTAGGCCAGGGTGATAACAGATTGCCTGTGATTGCGAGGTCTCCAGCGCGTAGCAGAGCTTAACGACGTTGGTGTTGTCTGCCGCAAACTCGTTCGCCGTCCCGTCACAGCAAACAACTATGTTTTTCATATCTGCCCCGTGTCTGTAGCTCGCTGAGACTCATTATCGTGAATCGCAGGCGAGCCAAATGGCCTGGATCGCAAACATAGATCGCTCGGCCATAGGACGGCGCATCCCCTGTCGGTGAAGCTCATCCGCTTCCACGTTTACGATGTCGGTTCCCGGAGGATTGACTCCCGAACCGACCTTCAAGTTGAAGGCGCGGCATCGCTTGCCTAATCTTATATTCCGTCCCCTTTCTCCGGACATGTGGATTTCTTCTTTTCCGGTCGCCGAGAGCGACGCTTTGCGGTTGAATACGAGCAAAAGAGCAAAATTCCTTGCTAAGAAAGAAGAAAAGAAATTTAATATTTGTGTCGTCCAATTTGCGGGGGTAGTCAATTGAGAAGAGGCGGTCAATTTCCGAGAATCCTGTTGCGAACGCTGTCATCTTTTGGGCGATGCAACAAGAGACGTATCTCTACCTTGGTCGCTTTTTCCGTCTTTTTAACTGCATGTGGGATTCATCCGCTGCCCGATGACGTGACGGGGCTGTCGACATACAACATCGTGCGCCAGATTCGGTGTGAAACCCGCCAGGCCGTGATCGACTCCCTGTTTACATACCTGACCAGTGATGCAAATCACGACGGCGGAAAGGTTGATGATCGCTCTCGGCAGATTGGACTGTCCTTTCAGCAACTCAACAAAGTTGACGCCAATTCCATAAGGCAATTTAAGCCAGACGCATTGTCCGGTTTCTCAAAGGTTGTTGTTGGACTGCTGTGGAGTACAGGAATTGCATATAATTTTGATTTAAACATGGTGGTCGTTAACAATGTCGATCCATCCATGAAACTGCTTCGCGCATTGCCGCACTCAGGATTTTCATTGGGTTTGCAAGGGAATTTCGACAGACAGCGTGGGAATGAACGGTCGTTCACGATAACAGACAATTTCGGCAGCCTCATAAATAATGTTGATGCCAGGTACTGCAAGGACAAGTTAGTGGAGGCCAACGTCGTCTACCCAATAGCTGGAAAAGTGGGGATGGAACGTGTTGTCGATGATTTCCTAGTTCTTGCCCTGTTTGGCAATCTCAGTGGAAGCGACAGTAAAGACGTGACTTCTGTCAAGGGGCCGCCGACTATGGTGGACCAGTTGGAATTCAAGACAACGATCAGTGGCACGATTAGTCCATCAGTCACGTTCTCGCCGGGCGGTGACGGCTTTCATATCTCCGAAGCCGCAGTCGGGGTAACGAACTCGCGGACCGACACCCATAAGCTGACGGTAGGCCTCTATCTCAATCCGGCCGGGCTAAAGCAAATTGAGAAGGTGCGTCCGGATATCTTCTTGGGTCTCATCACGGCCGCAGGTGGTCCTGCCGAGCAAGGAGCGGCCGCAGCTGTAGATCAGTTCTTGAAACAGAAAATCTTCCAAGATCGCTGAGGAAGAGGAGATCGTTATGGCAAAGGCATCCAAAGATAGACACACGAAAACCGCGCCGGGAGGGGCGGGAACAGATTCTGGTGGCAACAGTGGGCGTAGTGACCGCAAGGCGCCAGTTCGCGTGGGATTGCACGGGCTAGGACGCCTGTTGAAAGAGATCGATGCGCGCGGTGAGGACGTTCAAGGTCGCTTCCATGAAATGCTCGGCACTCAGGATGTGACAGTTGTGTTGTCTCCTACGCTTGCCAGCAAGATCAAACATTTCGCGCAAGAAAACGGGATCGCATCGCGACGGAAAGTTACTAGCCTGAAGGCAGTTAAGCAAAACCAGGACAATTGCGATCCGCGCACTGATCCGTGGTGCATTGATATTTAAAAGACCACATTGGTTGATCAGTGCGGGCTAACCGCTTCTAGCGGCTTCCCCTGCGAGAGGTTGTCGACCTTTGGTTGAGCGTCGGCCCCTAGACTTAGCCCGCGAGAACGCCGAGCGGAATCCTCGCGATCTTTAATAGCTCGGTGACGAACGGCTGATGGAGTCCGGCTTCAGCATGGATTTGATAGAGCGTGCGCGCTCGAACGACGAAGGCCTGCTCGGTGGCTGGCGTCTTGTCGGCCTGCCAGGCGAACTGGGCATCGAAATAGCTGATGACACCTTCGCGAACTGCCTCGAACAGCGTCATTAGTTCCCGCGTCATCGCGCGGAAGTTGAGGTCGGGAATCAACGCCGCGAGTTCGGCTTCCTCGCCGGCGCGCTCTTCCTGAGCGATTTCGTCGGTAGGGTCACGTAGGCACCGCCCATCTGCGCGTAGGATGCCCGCCATTGCGTCACGCAATCGTGTCGCGTCGGAACGTCGAACCTCCACCAGCGTCGAGCGGTGGAGCGCACAGGTGTCAATCGTCGCCATGCCGCGCGGCTTCATTTGCTCTTCCAAGGATGCGCGCGGCTCAACCAGCCCGTCGGAGCGGAACAAAAGGTGCCTCCTGGGGTCGTGTTCGGGATTGCAGGGATCCAGCAAGAGCGGATCCTCATGTTGCTCGTCCCCCCGTTGAGCGGCACGTGCCGTTCCTGCCAGCAGCGGGAAAAAATTGGCCTTGCCCTTTGTCGCCTCGATCGTAGAGCCGTCGGCATGCGTCAGTTCCTGGGTGCCCGCCCGGTTGCACAGGTTGCAGGACGGCAGCAGATTCTCCCAAGTCGCCGCCAGCCAATAGTAGCCCGGCGTCGTCTTCGTGCCGTCGTTCTCGGCCACCGCGCCCTTAGGCCGATAGTGCTCGACATCCATCCTGACGACGTGCGCATAGCGGCTCTCGCAATAGGCGCAGTGCCCTCCAAACATCTCATGTAGCGCGTCTTTCACCGCGTCGTGCCTGTATACTTTGAAGTCCGGCGCTTCTGCCGGCTTCACTGGCATTGGATCGCGCGCATCGGGTTCGAGGTCGGCATAGAACCACATCGCCGACTCAAATTCGCTCATCCGGCTAGTCCGGCCGTGCTTGTCTAAGGCCTCCTTGACAGCGTCGGACGCATCGGGTCGCTCGATATGGATCATTGCGGCGCTGCCTCCGCGGCCGCCCAGATCGCATCGAGTTCGGCATCGAGGGCACGCTCCTGCTGCGCCCGGACCGCGCCATCGCTCGCTTGATTGGCGAGATGCCGGTCGATCGCCGCGAGCAGCCGACGTTCGCGCTCGGTTTGGCCGATCTCTTGCTTCTTGTTGATTTGCTCGCGCAGCAGCTCAATCCGCTCGCGCGACGCCACATCGCTGCTCTTCAGGCGCAGCAACGCATAGTATTCGGCGAATACCAACTCAAGGCTGGGGTCGAGCGTCGATTGCAGCCCGAAATGCTCCGACGTCAGGATCTGGTCGATCCGCATGCCTGCCACATCCGGAAGGTCGGGAAGTAGAACGATGTGGTCGTCCTCATCACGCGCCATCACCTGGACTTCGCCCTGGCCCATGCCGCGCAGACACAGCGGGTCGTGGGTCGTGACGATAAATTGAACGCGGGGCAAAGCGTTGCGCATCGCAGTCATCAGCCGCATCTTCCAGCGCGGATGGAGATGAGTTTCGATCTCGTCGATCAGTACGACTCCCTCGGCGTCGAGTAAATCGCTGCCACCGCGCAAGCCATCCAGCATGTCGACCGCTGTCGCGAGGATCGAGCGATAGCCGTCACTGTGTTCCGCGATCGGGGTGATTAGGTCGCCGTCGACGATCACCGTCCCAGAGGCTGGGACCCGCTTGAGATAGGCGTCGCGCGGAAGCGCCAAAATCTCGGCGAGAGCGCGGGCGACATTCTGAAACTGGAGGGGATTGAGGCCCTTGAGCCAGGCTTCGGGGTTCGGTAGGCCCCAGGCCGGGTCGAGCAGACCACGGGCACCGCCCCTTGAACGACGCTTGCCGGGTTTGAAATAGCGGCTCGAACTATAGGCAATGACATTGGCGTGCGGCGCGGCGGCCCCGACGAATCGGCCGTTCTCGATGCTGAGTTCCGCCGACGGCCCCTCGGCGAAGTCTATGAGCACTTTTGGTGTGCCATGCGAACCGCGATGGCCACCCCGCGCTTCACTCGGGACGAATTGGTTGGCGTCTGCGATCGCGTTGGCGTTCGCCGCGCCGACCAGCGCCAGGGTTACGGCCTGAAGTACGCTGCTCTTGCCCGTGGCGTTCTCGCCGAGTAGCATTAGTGCCGCCGCGGCCTTGCTGTCGCGACGGCTTGACTGCAGGCCGATCTCGATCCGGTCTATTGCCTTGAAGTTTTCGATGAGGATCCGCGTGATCGGTGGCGTGAACGGGCGCCGCGCGCGTTCTGGGTTCGGCGCTTTGGTGCTCGGCCGCGGGGTCAATAGCGCGTCGACTGCGGTGGCGATGTCGGCAGGCGATGCTTGCTCGATCATGCTTTCGATCAGCTCGGTACTGTCGTCGAACCCGAAATCGAATGGTGCCACCTTGGCGGCAAGCGCGGAGAGGAAACGATACCGAAGAATTTGCTGTGCGCCGCTGAAGGGCGTGATCGGTTCATTGACCCGCCGCAGCAGCATCACCGCATCTTCCTTGTCGCCACCCCGCAACTGGCTGTGGAAGAGCCCGAAGGCATCGCGCCGTTCTTCGACCAACTCGCGCCGGTTGAGCTCGAGGATTGCGATCGTCGCTCCACCTCGCCGCGTGCGACCATGAATCCGCCCATCTAGCGTGAAGTCGAGATGCTTGAACGGTGCGTCGAAGCCCGGATCGAGTAACTTGGGCGTCTCTAGCGATCGGATCTGGCCGAGCGGCGTCTTCAGCGGCGCGCGTCGTCCGGCCATCAAGGCGAACAGATTGGCTTTGCGCCGGCTGCACGGTTCGCAGGCCAGCAGCAGATTGTCCCAGCTATAAGCAAGCCAGGCATAATGGTGCGGGAGCTTGTCTCTCCCACCTCCGGCATTCTCGATCGGACGATAGTGCTCTACATGAAGCGGGCTCGACCGCCCTGTCTCGCAGAACCCGCATCTGCCTTCGAACAGCGTTTGCAGCGCGTCGCGGACGTCCGACCTCGTGTATATCGTCTCATCGATTGGTGCGCGGCGGCTAAGCCGCATTTCCTCAGGTTGGTCTAGAAACTGGGAAACGGTACGGCGTGCCTCGATCGTTCGCGAATCCTGCAGCGGCTGGGGATTGATCGAGCGGTGGTCGACCTTGCGCATGACTCAACTCATCCTTGCTTCAAGGCTATGGCCTTGACTGGTTGGCTTCGACTTCCGATCAGCGGTCACGAACGCTTTGCTCAGCAATCACAGTCAGAAAGAAATGACTGCTTTACAGGGACTTCGACGTGACATCGATCGACATGGTTGGCAACTGCGTTTAGTTAGCGATATTCGCCAGGCAGCGGTCGGCATCCCGCCATCTTGCCCTAAACCTGCCCGCTGATTCGATGCCCCCTTCTCGATGAACTGCACCTCGACAGCGTACCCCATCAGTTGGACGCGGTTTGCCGCGGCTCGCAGGCTGACTTTGCTCAAGAAGGGCAAGCCAAGCTTCTTCGAACGCTGATAGGAGTGGCGCATGATGCCGTAGACCACCCTGTATTCGGCGACGACTGGTTTCGAGCGACCGTCGGGCAATAGCCCTTCAAAGCCCTTTTTGCCGGCCTTCTTCTGGCGCTTTAGCGCGTTATCCCGGATCGATTTGCGAAAACCTCATCGCGCACAAAACTCTCGGCTGAAACCACTCCCTGGCTCCAGAGATGGCTGATGGGCGCGGAGCCGTGGCCATCCTTCAGGTGAATGAATTCCAGCAGCCTTGCGCCTTGGATCCGGACGTTTGGATTGATATTTTCCATCGCGAAAGCAGCCCCATTAGGATGGAATTGAGGGCCAACGACGGCGGGAGTTGTTAGTGTCAGCTTAGCTCAACGATTCGGTTCCTACTAGATGGACAACTCACCCGACCTGCGCCTTGATTTGATCAATGCCGATGAGCGAGGCTGCTTGGTACAAGCTTTGGCGCTAGAAGAATTGCGAACTGAGCGAAAAGAGCTAGGCGATATTTTGTGCGAATTGCACAATGCGGGCTTAGTCAATCTGGCATCCGATCAGAATTTGTCAGCAATCGACGCGCTTGCACACAACGAGTTCTGGATCGCGGTGCATCCGCTGAACGAGGCTATTCCACACCTCAACTGCTCGCATCGCGAGGTTTTAACTCTTGTACATATGCTGGTTAACAAGGCGGGATCGGATGGTATGGCGGGCATGCCAAACCTTTCGCTCGGCATCTGGTCCAAAAATCATCCAGAGGAGGCTGGCAAGATCATTGATGGCATCAAGGGATTGGACGATCTTTGCTTGGCGCACGGGGTTTTCGTGGTCGCGGGCGTTGGTGGTGCGGCGCTGGCCTTTGATCTTATTCGGAACACCAATAACTCCGTGAGCGCAATTGGGCTGCGAGCACTTGGCCGAATGGAAATAGTGTCCGTGACTGACATTAAAAAGGGCGTGGATGATGCGTTTGGCTTCGTCGAACGCGAAACAGATCCCGACGTAAGGGCTGCGGCCATGGAGGCCGCTTTTAGGCTCTGGGAGAAGCTGGGGCCTTCGGAACCCTATCGACAGCGGGAATTCATCGAAACCCTCGGGAAGAAAGGGAGCGCCAATGAGCTGAGCCTCCTTTCTGCAATGTTGTTTTATTACGAACGAGCCTTGCCGAAAGACAGTATCGATCAGGTGCTTGGCATGCTCGAGACGTTGCCGTCAAACAGCAGCGCGACACTCAGCAATCTGGACCATGCCATCAAAAAAAATGATGATCGATGGGATTTCAAGCGGGTTGCTCCCGTTTTCACTGCGTTAATTCCTGGTCTGGGTAAGAAGGCCGATAAGCGGGATTATCATTCCTTCGCTAGCTGGGCCTTGAGCAGCCCGCAACATGCCTCTTATCTCTTTGCCGCATGGCTTAATGTAGGGGAGTTTGGTCTGTGCTCGTTTCTGGCGGATCTGCTGAGCGGAGGCCCCAAAGGGGCTGGCGTTTGGATACAGAAACAGCATCTGCCACCTGATGCCAACGACCAGATTTTCATAGCGCAAAAGTGCGTCGGTTTCCTGTGGCACCATGAGGTGGCGGCAGCTGCAATTCTCTTGAGCATCGTCAAGTATGGGCAGCCGCAAGCACAATCGGCGGCTGAAAAGCTTTTGTTTGATCCATTGCTCTTGAGCTACGGTGGGGATTTGCGCGACTTCCTTGAGAAGCAGTGTTCAAACGCTTCCAAGCGCATTTCAAATTGCGCAAAGAGGCTGCTTTCTAAACATGACACGCATATTGCGGGTCTTGCGACGACCCGGGACTTAGTTGAACTACTTCCATCGATTGAGCACCGGCGCGCAGTTGCGGCGAAAGATCGGGATCGCAATCGAGACATCCAGAAACTAGCTCATGAAAGGTCAATCTTTGCCAGCCTGATGACACATCATACGCTGCTATATGGACGAAAGAGCTTTTCGATTATTCAGGGCGCGGAAGGGAAGAAGCATCCGAACATTTCTGCGCTTTCGGAGATTTCACACAGCGTCGAATTACCCCGGCTGATGGTCATCGACCCTGTTGGATTCAATGCGAGGCTCACATTTTTCCGCGCGATGAAGCGGCGGTCCGCATGAAAATCATCCTTAAGGAGTACCTCGCATCACTGAAGGAGCGGGGGGACTTAGACAAATCTGTACTCCCAAACCTGCTCGCAGAGATCGGCCTACGGGTGCTGAATACACCGATGATTGGTACGCGCCAGAACGGCGTGGACATTGCAGCAGTCGGCAAAATCAAAGGCGAGGATGACGAGCGTTTTTTGTATCTCTTCTGCATAAAGGCAGGGAATATCACGAGGCGCGATTGGGATGACGGGGTGCAGGCGGTGCGCCCCGAGTTGAACGAAATTCGCGACGTTTACTTGCGTGCAAATGTGGCGGCCGAACATGCTGGACTTCCGGTCCGAATAATTCTGTGTTGCGGCGGTGAGCTAGATGAAACCGTTCTCATGAACTGGGCCGGTTATTCGACTCAAAACCAAACGGGTAAGGTCAAGTATCAGGAATGGAATGGAGACCGCTTGGCGGATCTCATGATGCGTAGCTTGCTCGCGCGCGAATTGTTGGATGAAGCGCCCCGGCGAAGCTTCCAAAAGGCGGTCGCCATGGTGAATGAGCCGAGTGCTTGCTATGAGTATTCTCGTGCATTTCTACACAATCTGTTGGTTGAGGAGGAGCTGGCGCCAAACATCCAGCTTCTTCGCCTAAGGCAGGCCTATATCTGCCTGAATGCGATAACCACGTGGGCTATCGAAGCAGGCAATCTGGAGAGCATCTACACGGTCTCGGAGTTGGGCGTCATGCTCTGCTGGAATGTAGTACGCGCTCAGCCGCCAAGACGCCGACCAATCCAGCATGATCGGTCATTACAAGTCCTACTCGATCAATTTATCAAGCTGTACTTGGCATGTTCCGAACGGTATCTGGCTAAAACTGCATTCGAACATAGCAAGCGGCTTCATGCCCTTTCAACGTCGGTTCGGTCACGCGAGGCGGTGGATGTCAATTTGGCGTTGTTCGAGCTCCTTGGTCGCCTGGCCATTCGGGGTTGCTGGACAGCCTCACTGGCTCAGACCTTTACGGACGAAGATGCGGAGTTTGCGAGGGCGTTAAGAGAAAGTACTGGGCTCGTCTTGGACACGATGGTCCATCTAATTAATTCGAACCCAACACTTAATTCGCCCTTCAAAGACGATCACATGATCGAAATTGCGTTGGTCATGTACCTCGCGCAAATGACGGGCTCGACCCCGCAATTTCTGCCTTGGCTGAAATCAGTCGCCCATCAAACTACATTGGCATTGAGCATCAACTCACATTACCCGACTTGCTTCCGCGATTATGTGGACCTTCTTAATCATCCCGTGAGCGCTGACGCTTCCTATCGCGCGGAAGCGTGCAGTGGAAGCGTCTTGTACCCCTATCTGTTCGTTTGGCTGGAGCATATAGCAGCAAGTGATGATGAGAAAGTGACATTCAAAGAGCGCCTCGCGAGATTTCTACCGAACTGTACACACCAGGCTTGGCTCCCCGACGCAGAGACAGATTCACAAATATGGCGGGGAGAGACCGATCACGGCGTGTGTGTCACCGATTTGTCGCCTCACAGAGGCCTCGAAGACGTCGCTGAAACCATCAACTTGGCCATGGAGAACTGCATGGACATCAGCGAGATAAGCGCCGTGAAAGCTGGGTTGAGTGTGTTGTTTATGGCAGCTTGTCGGCATTATCGACTGCCGATACCTCCGCATTTTTGGCTCATCAATAGCTAGAGCCGCTCAACCCCTTTATGATGCTACACATACGCAGTCCGCTTTCTCCACGCTATTCTCCAAAGCCGCCATTCCGCTCCCGGCCCCAAAGGTGCCTGTCGGCTATGCGAGTCAAGTCGGTCGTTAGCCGGGCCAATTGCTGACCCTCAAAGCCGACGTTCGTTTATGTGTGGTTGGGCGCCCGAAATTTGCGGCTTGATGCCAGCGCCGATCTGCATCAAGATCCGGTAGGCCCGCACACATCGACGTATTGTCGCCCTCGCTTCTGCTACCTTGCCGGAGGGGCCATTGATTCAGGAACGGCGGACGAACTATCCCGCAGACTGATAGGCGGCGATCGCCGCTTCCTTGGCGTCGTTCAACGCCTGGAGCTCGTCCTGCAGCTTATCGCGGTCGGGCCGGACAGCGCAATGATGCCGATAATGGCAAAGCCGAAGTCGAGGCAGGCACAGATGCCGCGGATCGTCTCGTGGTGACCTGAGCCGTATAGGCTGGTGTGGGTGACGGCCACCATGCCGTCCGGTCGATCTTCGTTGATCGACACATGGCCGAAAACGCCCTTCAGATTGGGGTGCGCGCCGTAGTCGATCGCGCCCTCGTAGGCCTCTTTGGCGAGCCTATCGATATCCGGAGCCTTATGGGCAAAACCCTTGATCGCCTTATCGAAGGTGAAGGCGTTGCGGCAGGCCTTCATGTCGGCCTCGCTGCGGTGTCGATTGCCCCAGACCTCGGAGAGGGTGGGCTGCTGCTCCATGAGGTAGCCATAGCTTGCAGATTCGAGGGCGGTCCGCACAAGTGGAAAAGCCGCCGCCGGATGCCCGCTTAATGCCATGCGCGCCGCGCCGAGAAACATCTGGTAGGCGTTGAGGAAGAGGACGAAGGCGAAGGCCGGCGTCGGCGATACGTGCTCCCACAGGTCGCGCCGAAAATAGGCGTCGTACTGCAGCAGCGCCTTCAGCAAGGGGCTGTCGGCTTCCCGCAGCTCGCGCATAGTCTCATCGGCCGCCGCCATGTATTGCACGAGCCCGTCGCCCAACTCGACCCATGCTTTGCCTTGGTTCATGCGCCGCCCGTCCACTGAACGGAGCGGATGAAGTCTTCCCGACTCCATCGACTGAGCACGTATTCGCCCTTTTTGAGGGGAATTCCGCCGGCTACGCGCCGCGCCAGCTCGTCGCCGGCGAGAAAGAAAATGTAAGTTTCGCACTCAAGGAAAACATAGCCCGTCGCTCGTTTCCACTTCTCGATGAACTGTTTGCTGCGGCCCATCCACTGCATGATCGCATAGCGGCGGCCATCGATCTCGACGGGCCGGGCTCCCCAATTCATCGAGGCCTTGAAGCTCCAGCCGGTGAAGCTCGACGGCCCGTCATGAACGTGGACGAGCCAATACAGGCGGTGGCCCTGACGATAAAAGGCTTCGCGTGCCGCTCGCTCCTCCTCCGAAATCAGAGAGTATTGCAGCTCCAGAACGGCCGCCTGCACGGTACCGGCGTTGCAAAGCACGTCGGCCCTGTGGCGCTCGCCGGTCGCTTGGTCGATCAGACCGACCTCGCGGCAGTTCTCGGGAAAGGCCTCTTTCCAGCCTCGATGCCAGGGGCCTTCCGGTTCGCTCCATGGATCGCAATCCCCGGCCTTGTGCCGCCAGTGCCTGCCATTCTCGACCGGCATGACGGAGGTCAGCAACCCGCCGCAATCATTGCAGACCGTGCTTTCCCCTTTGGCGAGGGGAGCACGCTTTATTCCGTCAATCCAGGCGTAAAGCATTCATCCCCGCAACAGTGTTTTGGGCCTTTCAGCATCGGTCTCCCGGAAGTGCCAAGACTGGTCTAATCTGTTGTGAACATTAGCGTGAGGTCTTCCCGGGAGGCGAGGAGACAATTCCGGTTCTGTAACGACATAGCTTTATACGAGGCGGATGTCAGTGGCCGTAATGTCTAGGATATCGTAGGATCGTCGATGACGACAGGGGAGAACGTGTGGCAAGGAAAAGTGCTGTATCGAAGGCGATCTACACGCGCCACATCCGGCTTTACCGCTATCTCAACGACGCATGGATATTTACGGCGCTGCTGCGACCGGAGTTGAAGACGCGCGCGGACAAGCTCCGGTCTTCAAAGAGCAAGGCGAAAAAGCCCTATCCGGTACCGAAGCGCAAAGGCACGGTTATAAGCCGGCGCCGGGACGAGGATATCGGCCTGATCTTCTACGCCCAGCACGAGCGCGGCGTCTTTGAGACGAACATCGTCTCGATGGTGTCGCGGGTCGAAGCCTTCATCCAGGAATGTATCGCGATCGCCGCGAGTACCTTTCCCGCCAAGCTATCGGTGCTGGCGGACAAGAGCGGTATTCCCCTCGACCTGTTCCTTGAGCACGGGGACCGGGATGACGTGATCCGCCGTTTCGTCGCGCTGAAGTGCGAGGGACTGATGTTTGGCAAACCGTCCGAATATCTCGACAAGGCGGCGAAGGTGCTGTCGATTGAGCTTGAGCCGGAAACAGTGCGCGCCTTCATCGAGATCAAGGCCTCACGGGATATCATCATCCACAACAGCGGGCTCATCAACAAGCTCTACGTCGAGAAGGCGGGCGACAAGCGTCGGGGCGACGCTGGGGAAGAATTGGTCATTGACGATGCTTATTTCCGGCACGTCATCGTGACACTGAAGGCGCTGGCCGGGGCCATCCAGTCGAAGACGGAAGCGGTCTACAAGTAGCTGCGCCGCTCCTGCGGCGTGACGCCTTTTTAGCGGCGGGTATCTCAGGATCAACGGGCGTCCGCGTTTACAATGAAGCTGAGCGTGTTTGAATGGCGAGTTGGGGTCTTGGCCGCTTCGTGAGGTGATTAGCCTTGTCCACTTATGGCGTTCGGCGCTCCAAAGCTGCCATCCCGCTACCGGCCCAGAGCTGTCAGGCCGCAATGCGCCTCATCCCGGCCATTCTGGCGGACTGCTCTTTGGCCGGAAGCTGCCTTAGCCGCTGATCATCGATGATGGTCAATAAGAGCTCGAAAACGGACTGGCGGTTTCGGTTGCTCGGTGTCGAATCCCCGTCAGAGCCAAGGCATTGGGTCTGCCTCATGATTCTTGCACCATAAAGCTTATCCTGAAGGGTTTCGCTCCTGCTCTTGATGGCTTGGTTCAGTACGGTCAGGTTCGTGTCCCAGTGTCGCCCGACCGGAGTCGTGAGCAGCTCAATATCCTTACCCTTGATCCAAAGGTTGGCTCGCCCGTCGATCGTCTTCGCGAGAACTTCGTGGGCAGCAAATGCGGTCGCATGATCTGCGGCGTGTAGGTAGCGTCGATACCACTCGCGCGCCCATCTGTTTCGACGATAGTGATCACTGCCAGTCGCGTAAACCTCGGCCAGCCAGCCTGTTCGTGGCTTCCTCGCCTCGAACTCGGTCCGTATCTTTTCGAATGCGGGAGTCAGATCGCAGAAACCCAGGAGCGTATAAGCCCGCGCGATCCGGGCAGCATCGCCACTGGCCTCGTCATCCCGAATGGTGGCGTCAAGCCAACTCGATTGGCCGTGCTGGATGGCGGCCCTCGCCATGTCAAGCAACACATTGTCAGTCGTGCAGAGGTCAAGAGTCTCCCGGCGTCCTTCATCTCCAGCAGAGCATGCTGGCGCCTCAATTGGCAACAGGGTTATCCGAGGGTTCTTTATGATGCCTCGATCCCTTGCGTCATTCAACTTCCGCCACAACGGAATGCCAGCCGCGGGCAGGGATCGAATGAGTCCCTCACACAGGGCAACGAGAGGAAATTCATCAAGCGTATCTACGTTCGAAATGTGGTTACGCTCGTCGAGCCAAGCGTCCAACCAGGCCACGAGGCTCGCCCCTTGCTTCGCAATCAAGATGGTCATCGGCAGGTCGTGGTTTGCCCAATATCTCGGGTAGGACCAGGAGCCTCCCTTTTGATCCAGCCTATCGAAGGCACCGCGAACGAAGTCATGATATTTTTGCAGTGCGACCGGGTCTTCAGGATTTCGTTGAAGCATGACGGCCCAGATTTCGGGATCCGCCTCTTCGATCAGTTCCGGGCGTTGCAGAATCTCGCTTGCAGCCAGCAACGCCAATGATCCCCGACAGCGGTCTTTGAGGTTCTTCGCTTCCGCAGCTTTCCATCCGCTATCGGCGATCGCCTGCAGCACCCGACTGTCGCGTGTCTCTGGTGCCAGTTCGAAGGCGGCGCCGCGTATTTCTGCGTCCACGCTGCTGACAAGTGGCGCCAAATCTGACCAACCATCCAGAGCCTCTTCATCAGCTATGGCGCTCAGGAGCAGAAGCCCGCCGAGCACGTCATCGCGAGGACCGGTTAGCGGGAATCTGGAAAGGCGCGATCTTATGGCTGATTGTCTACAACGCAGCAGTATCTTCTCGATCCTGGCGAGGATCGGCAGCTTCAGACAATCGTCGAGCACTCTATCCAGCAGTTGTTCAGGTTCGAGGTCCCAAAGCCGCAATTCCAGCTCGCGTGCTCGCCACCAAGGAAGATCATCGTCCTTGGCGATGGCCGGGGCGTCGATCAAATCCTTGATGGCATCGGCGATGAGAAGTCTCTCCTCCTGTCTATACAGTAGCGAAAGTCGGTTGGCCTCGGCCACAAGACGTTGCAATTCGAGTTCGTTTCGCCCCGGGGCGCTTAGGGCCGCCAAGCGAACGATTTGTTGCAGGAGATTTGGGTCTGTGTGGGCCAACATAGCTTTTAGGCGCTCAAAACGATTGTCGTCATCACTCGACTGGCGCCCGAGCAGCCAAAGCTGGTCGCCAGCGAACTTGGCATCATGGTTCGCTACGCAACCGTTCGGATCAAGCGGACTTTGGGCATCCGCGCGGTCTGCAAAGACTGCAGGTGGTTTGTCCTTTACCAACGCAGCCAGGTGCGCCCCGGCGACAGCGTCTCCAAGAGCCTCCAGAAGCCATTGCCCGCCAGTTAGCGTAATGTCATCACCTGTTGCGGTCAGTTCGTCCACGGCTTTCAGCAGCGCAGCATGAAAATCGCCAGATTTGCCGGCGCCCAGGCGCAAGACCCAGGCCAGCTCCTCGAAATGATTGGCGGTGGCCATGATTGCCCGGCTGATTGCCCATGCAAGGAACGCGTCAGTGAATGCCTGCAGCGGCAGGAACGAAAGAATCCCGAACACCCGGTGAGCGAGCCAACTCACGTCGCCCGTGGTCACAAGCTCAACGGTCGGGCAGGTCGACGATATCGGCGAGTCATTCCATCGTCGCAGGTTGTCATGAGTTCGCTTGCGATTTTTGACCGATCGCTCGGAGTTCGGGTCAATCTGACCAAGGAAGCGTCCGTCGTCTGGGTCTGCCCAGAGCCATCCCAGCCAGATCGTCACCTGTCTGATGAGGCGTGGCGCGATCTCTGCGAAGGAATAGGCTCGTGCCAGTCCCTTGATCAGGATTTCATCCATCGACCTGTTGCCGGACCGGGCGAGCCAGGTCTCCTCAGCAATCTGGCAAAAAAGCTCAAAATCCAGGCCGATCAAACGCCAGAAAGCGTCATAGTCCACCTGAGAGAAGTTTTGTTCGCCCACCCACCGATGAACGATGGCACGCCGAGCAGGTCGGCCGACAAGCCCGTCCAGGAGCGCGATTGTTGCTGTCGCTCGCAGGATCGAAACGCCGAGCCGTTGCCCCTTGTAGGGATCTACGAACGTGGCGATGATGGCAGCGGCCTCGCCTTCATCGCCCAGGCCTCTCAGTTCAGCCGCCAACAGAAGGCCGAGCACGAAAGGCGTGAGCTCCTTGCGGAGTTTAAACCGATGAGGGCCGTCACCTGCTTCCAGCCAACGCCCGGCGATTAGCTCCGCCACTGTTTCGCGAAGGTCGTCCTGGCCCTTGCCGCTCTCCCGGCCCAGTTTCGCAACCAGATCAGCGCGGGTGAACATTGCGTCATCGAGCGAAACCTTCACGCCGCTGCTGAGATCGCGGATGAAATCTCGGAATTCCTCATCGGAAATCGCCAGCGCTGCTCCGCGCCGACCTACCCTGTGCTTCCAATCTTCGTATGCGAGCCGCTCGGGCGTTATATCGCCTGTTGGCGCCAGGGCCTCACGCCGTTCGATAGCCAGCTGGGAGAGACGCGGCACCTTCATAAGATCCAGCATCCGATCTCCAAACGCCTCACCCTCCACCGCGTGCAACTTCAACAGCGCTTTCAGCTCGTCATTGCTGAAGGGACCAACACGAATTTCATCTGGACGGGGAGCCAAAGGCGCCAGCCTGTGCAGATCGGCCCAATGATCTGGCCAGCAGCTGGCCAGAACGGCAAAGCGACCTTTCCAGCGCTCGTCGTAGAGCGGTTGCAGGAAATCCGACCAATCGCGTTTTCGCCAATTCTGGTTCAGTCCATCGACGACCAGAATGAATTGCTGACCGGCGAACTCGGCGCGCTGCCAGAGCCCAACTCTGCGTAGCCAGAACGTCGCATCGCCATGACCGAGCCGTCTGGCTAGAACCTTGGCCAGCAGCTCCTCGGCGTTGTCGTCCCGGACGTCATTGGCGGAGACGAAAACCGACAGAGGCAGACTACGGCCGTCTGCGGAATTCGCTGCCCACCAGGACAAGAAGGACCAGGTTTTCCCCATGCCTTCATCACCGAGCAGAACCGCAGGTCGACCGCTGATGAGCCATCTGTCGAGCTGTTCTTTCAGCGATGGCCGTAAGACTTTCCTCACGGCAGGGTCATGCAGATTGTTGAAGCTCCCGCCAAGACGTGATGCCGCATTCAGGGGATTGGACAAACCAACCTCAATCCAGGTCTTCATGGCGCTCACAGCTGCCGCATATCCGATATCGGCGTCCAGCAGCCTTTGGCGGACCCTCACGCGAGACTTTGCGAAATCCGGGTGGGATCTAATTGCTTTGACCACGTCCCGCAGAGATCGGTCGTTCCCCAAGTGGCGCGCAATGGCGACTGGCGCTTCAAGGCAAAGGACCGCCAGGTCGGGAAGCGAGTCTTTGTGGCTTGGCCAATCGAGGACCAGCACAGCTACTCCCAAGCGGTTTCCAATGTCTCGGAGCGCTTCGATATCGGTGACCGGGATCTCCCGCGAGGCAGCCAGTATCCATAGATCGACAGGGTCGCTTTGAAGAGCGGAGTCGACGACCTTTGCCTTCATCTGATCAAGGCTAAGCCGTGTTTTCGCGCCATATCTTTTGGCCTCTAGACCGACGCGAAATGTATTGTGCTCGATGGTCCGAACATCGGATCCTGCCTGCGGGCCCGATTTGGCCAACCTGAACAGCTGACCTGTGGTTTCTGACAGGACGTCTCGCATGAGACCTTCAAACCCACTCGTGCCGGTCGCATCGAGTTTGCGAAGTCGAGCCGCCAACAAAGTTTTCGCGCGAGCAAAGTCCATCAAGCTTGGTTTTTGGCCGGCGGAAGTGGTCATAAATCCCCCATGGGTTTCAGTCGTTGATGGTTGTACTCGCGCAACCGACGTGATCTCCAGACCGTGGATACGAATGCTCTGCAAGATTCGAGGCGAATTCATGAGTAAGCTGATGGAGGCGTTGAGCCAGGACAAGCTCAGTGTTTGCCTTAAATTGGAGGCCTCCGAGGTCAAGCGCGTCTATAGGACCACTGAACTCCTTCCCGACTTCGATTTCATCCCGTACGACGGGGGAACCGATAAGGACTACCCAATCTGGCACGAGTTCGATCTCTCGGACGAAGCGATTTTCATCCATAGATTGATACTGCACGACTATGGGTACTTCGTTGACGATGACCCGCACGATGATCCCGAATATGAGCTACCGAAAGCAACGTCTGAAAGCACAGGGAAGCTTGCCTTGGAACTCCAGATGGCAGACCGCTTTGGGTGCCGAGCGCTGGTCAGGGGAAGCTTGTCTGGTACTTCCATGGAAATGAACATGGATGTGCGCTTCAATTTCATCGTGGCTTCCTACTCCAGAGAAAGCAGTCGTATCGGATATGCTGCGGAAGCGATTGCCGAAGGTTTCGCGTTCGAGGAAGAGGGAAAACTCAAGCAGGCATTTTTCTCATATTTTTCGGCACTCGACAGCTTCGTTGAATCGGAGCGTGAGAAACTCGACAAGGGTCAATCCGACGATCAGCGGATCAAGCCTGACATCCGACTGATGCAGAAACTGCAGGCGATCATAAAGGCGAACATGCCACCGTCTGTCGGCGGCCTCGATAAAGTGAAGATATGGGGAGACGTTAAGAACGGTTTCGACAAGTGCGAAAAGCTCAGAAATGCTATCGCTCACAACACGAAAACAGAGCCGATTGCTAAGGCCGACGTTGATCTGTGCTTTGCCGTCGTCGCCATCATCGTGGCGATGGTTAATGATGATCTCTACGAAGAAAAAGAGATTAGGAAGCACTACCTTGTAGAAAGCGACTGAGTCGGCGCTACGAAATTAAGGCGAATCTGGCAGCTTGCGGCATCCACTGGCTGCTCGGATTCGATGGCTAGTCCCGGCTCGCGGTCGACATCCCACCGGGCCATCCGCCGTGCAGGCTTACCAGGAAAGCCGAGGCACAAAGTCCTCTAAGGGCTAAAAGCAGTCCTCCCGGAGCGAAGCAGGAGCGGCGGCAATGGGGTCGAGAGCCTAACCGCAGCTTTCCGCCATCCGCTCCCATAAGCGGACTGACCGCAGTCGGCCCCAATGCGGCCGTCCTACAGCATGGCTCCGAACGTTCGAAAAACGAGGTTGGCTACAGTCCACTGTCTTGCGTCACGGGAGCATGCGGAACGATACGGCAAGCTTTCTGATTTTTGCCCACGAAAAACGTAACGAAATCAACGACTTTAAGACGCCCTCCGGGCCCACCATTCAGTCCGCCAGTTTTGGCTCGTTTTCGGCCGTCTCAGAATAGAGTCGACATTTCCGTTGGGTTAGCGACCTATTCCTGACAACGCTTGGTGGAGACGCCGCCTTCTCGGCCCAGAACAGCTCGATTTTGGGCCTTCGTCTCTGCAGGCCCGTTTCCGTAGCCAACTGTTTGGAAAAGCGATGCTCGACCGATGGCTGGGATCAGAGCCCGAGCAGGGCAGCCTGATCGGTCCAGGCCAGCGGAAGACCGGACAGGCGCGAAAGCCTGTGGGCTGTGAGTTCGATCGGCTGATTGCCCGTGATAATCTTCGACACGATCTTCGGCGAGAGAAACGCCAGCGGCAGCAGCCTGCTCACCTCAGAGACCGTCGTAGCGTTCAAGCTAGCGATCTCAGTCAGGCTTCGGCTAGAGCCATCTGTGAGTTGATGGAGATACCGCTGGGAGCGTTGCACGACGTCAATCAACCCGGCGTCCGGCACAGCGGTGTTGGATAAGCCATTGGTGAGAACAATGCGCATCTCGACACCGCGTCGCTTGATGTCGAATGGGCAAGGGATCGAAAAAGTCTCGGCACCGCCATCTGATGGCAAAATTCGATCGAGCAGATGTTCGCACAGTGCTCGGCCGTCGATGTCGACGGCCAGCGACTTCTGACCAAGAGTGATGCGGCGGACAATTTTCTGCAGCAGAGATCGCCTAGCGTCAGCCGTGTTGGACCTCCAGGCAGCCTTGACCTCAGCCGCGCGGCTCAGCGCGTATTGGATCTCGCCGGGACCTCCCCAACGCTCAATCAAATCAGCCATTTGGCTGTGATCGCTGAGAATACGATTCAGCTGAAGCTCAACGACTGATTCAACTGCATCGGCAGGAAGACGCCATCCGGCGCAACTGCCGCGCCGCTGATCAACGAACTGTTTTGAGACATAGTAGCGGTAGCGAACGCCGCGCTTATTGGCATGCACCGATCGCAGCTTCTCGCCCTGTTCGTCGAAAAGGAGGCCGGTCAGAAGATGTGGCTGAGTGACGTTTGATGCGCTCCTGCGGCGCGGCGCTTGACTGGCCAAAAGCGCCTGCGCCTGATCGAACACTGTGCCAGCGATGATCGGCTCATGCTCGCCGTCGTGGACTTGATCCTTGTGCTTAATCTTACCGATGTAGACCGGGTTCGAGAGCAGGTGATAGAGGTTGCCGCGGCCGAAGGGCATCGTGACCGCAACAGTCCCATCCTGGCGTTTGCGGGTTCGCGTCACGAGCCCATCGTTCGCGGCCTCGTCAGCAAGGTCGCGCACTGACTTCAGAACAAGGTAGCGCTCGAAGAGATGTCGAACGATCTTCGCTTCAGCATCGTCGATGACTAGTTTGCGATGCTCCACGCAATAGCCGAGCGGCACCACACCCCCCATCCACATGCCCTTCTTCTTGGATGCTGCGATCTTGTCGCGGATGCGCTCGGCTGTGACCTCGCGCTCGAACTGCGCGAAGGATAGAAGCACATTGAGTGTCAGTCTGCCCATCGATGTGGTGGTGTTGAACTGCTGGGTGACCGAGACGAATGACACCGCGCTGGCGTCGAAGATCTCGACGATCTTCGAGAAGTCCATCAAGAGGTGGCTAAGCCCGATCTCGCGAGCGACTTCGAGACGCAGGTGCCCGTCAATGATGAAGCCGCCGTTTTCAATAAGTAACGGAACAAGTTGGCCGTACGTCCGCATGTGGGCGGATAACTTGCGGCGTTTTTCGCGAGGGTGGTTGCGGGCGGCAAACGGCGATGCCCGAAGGTCGGCAATCGCGGTGAGTTGCATTTCAAGATGGTTCTTCATTGATTGTTCTCCCCTATCCGCGCTCGCAGGCCATTCACCAGGCGGGATGTAGCAATCAAATCGGAAGTAGGAGGCAGTTTCGTTTTGAGACCAATTTTTACAGCCTGGGCTCCCCAGCCGTCGCGAGCCAAGCGGGACCGAACGAATTTTTTGCGTCCTTTGGACAGTCCAGATATGTCTGCTGTCCAGACGTATGCTATGCCGGCCGCCCGAGCAGCATGCATTGTTTCGCCGTCGATGACCCAACCCTCGTCGATGACTATTGGAAGGATTACGCCATCTCGTTTTATCAGAGTGACGAGACGCTTGAATCGTGATGGGAGTGGAATGTGCCGTATTGACAGCTGAGACTTAAGTGCCAAAAGGCGTATCTTAGGTTGTATTTGCATGGCAGACCTCCTTTGCCAGGAGGCAAGTCCCACCTGGTGGAACCTATAGCGATCAGCCGGACGTCCAGATAACCGAGTTCCTAAAACGTTCTTTTTCAAATGTTGCTATTGGCATTACAGCGTTGCAAAAAAGCAACAAAATGGGTCGTTCTACCTTATTTGTAGATGGCCAATTGCAACAGCCGCTCGATCCGGTGATTAGAACAACACGTTTGGTTCTCAACCTGTGATTGAAAAAAGGTGACGGGGGCCACCGGTCATGCTTTCGTGGGCATTAACACTCTCTTGCTAGCGATTACAGCGATGAGTAGCGCAGCCCGGAATCGCATAAAATGCAGTGAGGAAATGCTGCGAGTGCCGGTGTCATGTCGGGTGCTGTGTGGAGACTACAACGTCGTTCCAACTCCGATTGACGCCGTGGCGCCCTAAGGATGGCTGGGCGATGCGGGTTACCTCCCTGAGAGCCGCCAGGCCTGTGCCGAGATGCCCTGGTCTAGGATAGGTGGATCGATGCGGTTCGACGCATCCATCCGGAGAAGGGCATCTACACCTATTGGAATAATCCTACGGAGGCGGCGACGGCATGAGTTCTGGCCTCCGAATGGACCATATGCCCATGAATCGTCGCCTCGGGAGCTGTCACCGTAGCTCCCGTAAATCTGACAAGCCAGGTGCGCGGCTACCCCTGCTTTGCGTGGACGCAAGTGCTATACGCTATGCATCGGGTGGTGGTGTAGAATGATGTGAAATTCGGTGCCCGCTGCCCACCGACAGCTTGGGGACGAGGTGGAGGATTTGATGCGGAACACAATGCTGGGCTTCGCGGCGCTTGCCCTGGCGGCGTGCCAATCGGCTCCCGAAGCGCCGCAATCAGCCGCTCTCGAACCTGCGTCAGATACTGTTGCTGTTCCTCCTCAACCGGCCTTGGATCCCATTCCTCCTGGCTCTGCAATCATGGACCAATCCGTGACAATCACTCCCCCCGCGAAGGGCGTTCCAACAAAGTACGCCGCATTTTCGGGCATGTGGGTCGGACGATTGGAGGGGTCGGATGAAGCCAAAGTCGCTGTGCAGACGATTTCTCAGAACGGCCAAGTGACGGTCACCTTTGCGTGGGGAATGCTGGGCGACAACAATCCGGGAGAGGCCGCGGGAGCGGGAAAAATTGTAAGGACTACGTTGAAGCTTGGGCGCTTCCCGAATGGTGCTGACGTCAGTTTTATGATGCTGCCCGACGGAACTCTGGCGGGAACCGTTGCGCTTGCCGGCCAGACCTATACGGGCGTGTTCATCAGGCAATGAGCAAAAGTATCCAAATGGTCACCTCCGGGCGCGGGAAAAGGCCGTGAAGGTGCTGTCGGAGCATGAACGCAGCGCCCGCAATTTCGGAATCATCCACGCCGATCTGGTGCGCGAGAATGTGCTCGTCCATGACGGCGCGATCCGCATCATCGACTTCGACGATTGCGGCCATGGCTGGCACATGTACGACCTTGCCGTCGCGCTCTACCAGAACCGCGATGAGGCGATCTATCCGCTGATCGAGGCCGCTTTGCTCGAGGGCTATCGGCAGGAGCGGGCACTGACCGCGCGCGACATCGCCGCGCTGCCGCTATTTTCGGCCTTGCGCGCTTCGCCTTCCTCGGCTGGGCGCAAAGCCGCGTCGAAGGTGACATCCCACGGGATGTAGGCGTGCAGATGTCAGCCATAGCAGCCAATGTAGTGATTGCCTATTTGCGGGGAGAATAAGGGGGTCAGCGGCACTCTCATCAGCCAATCGCGAAGTAGACGCCGAGTAGTGAGTAGTGGCGAATTCCTCTAAGCTTATATGTTCAATCGTTGACGTCGGCACGCCGGCACTGTCGGATGAGATCGCCAATTTCGATTGCGAGATCGAGGATGTACATGTCGTAGGCACGCACAATGTCATGATCGGCCGCGTCATCGATGTCACGCACGCTCGGTCTGGCAATTCCAGTCGCCCGAATGGCGGATCTGCTGCTTCAGCCGGGCAGGACAATCCCTTTCAACGGCAAGACTGTAACCTTCCCAAACATCAAGCTCGTTTATTGGGCGGGCGGCAATCCGTTCCATCACCATCAGGACATTAGCCGTCTGGTCGAAGCCTGGAACAGGCCAGAGACAATCATCGTGAATGAGGTCTGGTGGACGGCGACGGCGCGCCAGGCCGACATCGTATTGCCGGCGACGACCACCTTTGAACGGGATGATGTCGGAGCATCCCCCCGCGACCGCTTCATCGTCGCGATGCCGCAGCTGATTGAACCGGTTGGCCAGGCGCGCAACGACTATGACATCTTTAGTGACCTTGCCGGCCACCTTGGCTTCGTGAGCAGTTCACGGAGGGCCGCGATATTCGTAGGTAGATCGAGCATGCTTACGACCGATGCCGCTCGAAGGCTCGGGTGCACAATGTAGAGTTGCCTGAGTTCTCAAGGTTCTGGAGGGATGGCTTCGTCGAGGTGCCGTCGCCGGAGGAGGGCTTCATCCTGTTCGGCATTTCCGTGCCGACCCCGTGGCCAACCCACTTGGAACGCCATCAGGACGCATAGAAATCTTCAGTGAGACGATTACGGGTTTTGGCTATGACAATTGCCCTGGCCATCCGGTCTGGTTGCCGCCGAAAGAATGGCACTCGGCAAAAGCCGCCGAGCGGTTTCCCCTTCACCTAATCTCAAATCAGCCTTCGACGCGACTTCACAGCCAGCTGGACGACGCAAAGCTGAGCCGCGAGTCAAAAGTCGCTGGGCGTGAGCCGGTTCTGATCAACAGCATCGATGCTGCTTCCCGACGGATCGAAAATGGCGACACCGTGCGGGTCTTCAATGACCGCGGCGCATGCCTGGCTGGCGCGGTGCTTTCGAGCGACGTCTTGGAGGGTGTTGTGCAACTGGCGTCAGGCGCTTGGTACCACCCTGAAGCGTACGCGACACCAGGCTCGCTTGATCTTCATGGAAATCCAAACATGCTCACGCGCGACGAAGAAACGTCATTCGTCAGCCAAGGGCCTTCTGCTCAGTCTGCTCTCGTCGAGGTAGAAAGATTCCTTGTGAACAGCAGGCTGGCGATTCCAGATGCCCCAGATCAACGCAGGTTAGTAAGTATAATTGGTTGCAGTTCGTGTGCGCCAACAGCCCACCACGCTGGTGAGACCAACTCGCGTAGGTGGCCATCGTTCCAGCAATCCGAGACTGTTGGCGACGCCAACGGCAACGCGTCGATCGATCGCAAGGAGCTGGGCGGCATTCTCTTTATGAGGTAGCAACTAACAAGATTAGCTACCTAGGGCGAGGGTGGCATTGGGGTCATCTTCACCGAACCTTGGATCGCCGCCGCTGCATCCGTCGCCAATACTGCCTACACGGCAAACAGGCCTCAAAGGTGGAGACTAACCTGCAGGAGGTAGTCACACTATTCGGCTCCTTGGAAGGGCACAGTCCGCCCATGGCCGCAAGCCGTCGTTTGTACCGTTCTACAATTCGCGATCGGAGTTCTTGGAAGCTTTTCGAGCTTTCTGCCCCGCGCCTGCCGTTGAGATGCGCGCGCTTCTGAAGGAGGCGGGGGTGTCTGGATTCGCTGTGGTGCAGCCTTGATCCAAGCATCAGTGGGGTTCGAGTCGGTAGACCGCTACATCTCAATACCCACTATTGAGGGCCCATTCTTCTGCTATAGGCGATACGCGGCCTAGCTGGGATTTGTGTACTTGCGTGGACGACCAATTCCCTCCGAAGGCTGTCGGTGGCTCGCCGTTCAGTCGAGGAGTTCTGCGACGCTTTCCCGATCCACGCCGTTGAGATAGCCTTGGCGGCCAATTTTTTCGCGATGAAGCAGCCACTGACGCGGAGGGCCATCTCCGCATGAACCTGCCCTGTCTGGAGCTTCATATTGCCCGGCCGCCTGAGGAGTGGCGCTGGCACCTGGGCCAATGCCCGCTAGTCTGAACTAAGCCGCGGGACGGAAAGGCTTTGCCAGCGAGGCCGGGAAATGCAGTGCAAGCATCTGGCGGTTTCGCGAAATGAGGACCAGCACGACGATGGTCGCCAGATAGGGCAGAGCCGACAGCAGTTCGGACGGCACGTCTAGCCCCAGCGCCTGTCCTTGCAACTGCAGGATCGTCATGCCGCCGAACAGCCAGGCCCCAAGCAAGATGCGCAGCGGCCGCCATGTGGCGAAAACCACCAGCGCTAGGGCTATCCAGCCCTTGCCAGCAGTCATGTTCTCGACCCATAGCGGCGTGTAGGCGACCGACAGGTAAGCGCCAGCCAGGCCGGCCATCGCTCCACCGAACAGGACGGCCATGTAGCGGATCCTGATCACCGGATAGCCGATCGCATGCGACGTCTGCGGCGACTCGCCGATCGTGCGCAGGACCAGCCCGGCCTTCGTGCGATAGAGGAACCAGCTGATGGCAACGAACATCAGCAGAGCCAGATAGACCATTGGGTCGAAGCGGAACAGCATGGGACCGATCAGCGGCAGGTCGGACAGAACGGGGATATCGACGCCGTGCAGCGCCTCGATCGGCTCGCTGCCGAAGCCGCGTCCAAGGAATGCGGACACGCCGGAGCCGAAGATCGCCAGCGCCAGTCCGGCGGCATATTGATTTGTGAGGAAAGTCAGCGCCAAAACGCCGAACAGCAGCGAGGCGGCGGCACCCGCCAGCGCGCCGGCAAGGATAGCGACAGGCATCGAATAGCCCGCTGTGACGGCGCCAAAAGCCAATGCCGCACCCATCAGCATCATGCCTTCGATGCCGAGGTTGAGAACGCCGGACTTCTCGACCACGAGCTCGCCGAGAGCCGCGAATATCAGCGGCGTGGCGGCGATGATGGTGCCGGTGAAGATGGCGATGAACAGATCCATCATGCAGTCTCCAGCGCATGCGTGTCTCGGGCCGGCCGTACCAGACGAACGCGATAGAAAATGAAGAAATCGGCGGCGAGCAGGAAGAACAGAAGGATGCCCTGGAAGATGCGAGTCAACGCCGAGGGCAGGCCCAGCGTCATCTGCACGCCTTCGCCGCCAAGGAAAAGCAGCGACATCAACAGCCCGCCGAGAACGATGCCAAAGGCGTTCAGCCGTCCGATGAAGGCCACGATGATGGCCGCGAAACCGTAGCCGGGCGAAATCTGCGGCGAGAGCTGGCCGAGCGGCCCGGCGGCCTCCGCCATGCCGGCGATGCCGGCAGCCGCACCTCCCGCCAGCAGTCCGATCCAGACGGCGGCGGATTCTCGAAAGCCGGCATAGCGGGCGGCAAGCGGTGCTGCGCCACTCACCGACATCTTGTAGCCAAGGAAGCTGCGGTCGGTGAACAGCCACATCACGAGCACGGCAACGACGGTGATAAAGATCGAAGGGTTGAGCCGGTAGGCGGGGTCGAAGGATTCGAACAGGGCGGCTGTCGGCAAAAGCGCTGTCTGCGGATAATTGAAACCGGCCGGATCACGCCACGGCGCATGCACGAGATAGGACAGGAACAGAGTGGCGATATAGGTCATCATCAGCGTGACCAGGATCTCGTTGGTGTTCATGCGGGCGCGCAGGAAGGCTGGAATCGCGGCCCACGCCATGCCGGCGCCCATGCCGGCAACGAACATCAACGGCAACAGCAGCAGGCTGTCGGGGTTCGGCCAGAAGAGGCCGACGCCACTCGCCGCAATCGCGCCCATGGTGAATTGGCCCTCGGCGCCGATGTTCCAGACATTGGCGCGGAAGCCGACCGCTAACCCGCAGGCGATGAGGATTAGCGGTGACGCCTTCAGCAGCCATTCCGACAGCCCGTTCATTGAACTGAGGGGCTCGACGAAAAAGGCGTAGAGCGTCGGCAGCGGATCGTGTCCGAGCGAGGCAAAGAAGGTCGAGCCGACGACCAGCGTCAAGGCCGACGCCAGAACCGGTGCCGCCACACGCATCGCAGCCGACGGCTCCGGCCTTTGTTCAATCCTGAAGCGCAACGTCGCCCCTCCCACTTGCCATTTCGTCCTTGCTCATCGTTCGGCCGGTCATCAGCAGTCCGATCTCCTCGCGATCGGTCGTCTTGCGTATGAGCGGTGGTGACACCCGGCCTTTGCAGATCACCAGAAGCCGGTCGCAAATCTCGAACAACTCGTCGAGCTCCTCGGAGACGACGAGCACCGCCGCGCCGGCGCGGCTGAGGTCGACGATGGTCTGGCGAATGAAGGCGCTGGCTCCGACATCGACACCCCAGGTCGGCTGCGAAACAAGCAGCAGTTTCGGCTCAAGTGCGATCTCGCGGCCGACGATGAATTTCTGCAGATTGCCGCCCGACAGGCTCTGTGCCGTCGAGCCTGTACCATTGGCCTTGACCTTGAACCTGTCGATGATGCCGGCAGCGAAAGCGCTGGCCCTGCGCCTGTCGACCAGGCCTTTGCGGACGGTACCGAAGCGATGGGCGGTCAGAACCGCGTTCTCCCACAGCGTATGCGACGGTACCGCGCCACGCCCCAGCCGTTCCTCGGGAACGAAGGCAAGACCGAGCTTGCGGCGCTCGTCGGCACGAAGGCGAGCGGCAGCGGTACCGCAAATCCTGATCGCGTCGTTGTTGTGATGCGTGCGTTCGCCGCTAAGCAAGGCGATAAGCTCCGCCTGGCCGTTCCCGGACACTCCCGCCAGGCCGACGATTTCCCCGCCATGAACGTTGAAGGAGACGTCCTTCAGATCTACGCCGAAATGGTCTCTTGCCTTGACCGAAAGGTTGTTGACCTCGAGCACTGGCTTCTCGCTCGGGGACGGCGGGCTGACATGCATTTCCGGCAGCTTCGAGCCGACCATCATGCGGGCAAGCTCGAGCGAGGTCGTCTCTTTCGGCCGAGCGGTGCCGGTGACCTTGCCGTTGCGCAGCACGGTTGCGGTGTCGCAGAGCTCCTGCACCTCGTCGAGCTTGTGGCTGATGTAGACGATGCTGCAGCCTTCGGCGGCGAGTTGTCGAAGCATCTCGAACAGCTTGACCACCGCCTGTGGCGTCAGCACGGAGGTCGGCTCGTCGAGGATCAGAAGCTTGGGCGCCTGCAGCAGGCAGCGCACGATCTCGACGCGCTGCCGCTCACCGACAGAGAGATCATGCACCTGCCGATGCGGATCGATCGGCATGCCGTAGCGAAGCGAAAGCTCGCGGATCTTGTCGGCAAGCGAGGGCAGGTCGAAGGCGCTGCTTGCCGAGAGCGCGATGTTCTCGACCACCGAAACAGATTCGAACAGAGCGAAGTGCTGGTAGACCATCTCGATGCCGAGCGCGCGCGACGTCGCCGGGTTGTGTGCCGCGATCGGATTGCCGTCGCAGAAGATCTCGCCGGAATCGGCCTGCGCCGCGCCATAGATGATCTTCATCAGGGTCGATTTGCCGGCGCCGTTTTCGCCCAGTACGGCGTGGATTTCGCCGGGCTGGATAGACAGCGAGACGTCGTCATTGGCGACGACGCCGGGATAGCGCTTGCAGATGTTGCGCAATTCTAGACGCGGATGCATGGCGGGTCCTGCCGTGGCGTGAAGCGGGGTTGGACGGGAACCAGGCAGGGAGACGTCGAAGGTCGGCTTCGGCGTCTCCCTGGTTCTTTGATGGCGTTCAGCTCAGCTTGCCGATCATCCCTTTGACGAACCAGTTCATACCGCGAACATCGTCATCGGCCAGGACCGAGCCTGCAGCGACCTTGACGTTGCCGTCCTGGTCCTTCAACTCGCCGCCATAGGGGTGTACCTTGCCGCTGCCGATGTCGGCCTCGAGCTGCTTCAGCTTGGCTTTGGTGTCGGCCGGAATGCCGTCATTGTAGGGCGCCATCTTAACGACGCCCTCTGCCAGTCCGTCCCAACGCACTTCCGGCTTCCAGGTGCCGGCAGCGACAGCCTTGGCTGCGCCGACATAATCGCTTGTCCAGTCGAGCACGAACGAGGTCAGTTGTTTGCCCGAGGCAAACTTCGACATGTCGCTGGCATAGCCAATCGACCAGGCGCCGCCTTCGCCGGCGACTTGGACACCGGTTGCCGTGTCCGTCATCGAGCAGATGACGTCGCAGCCTTGTGAGAGCAGCGTTTTGGCAGCTTCTTTTTCCTTGCCCGGATCGAACCAGGAATTCAGGAAGATGGCGTTGCAAGTGGCGTTCGGATTGACGCTTTGCGCGCCGAGCAGCAGTGCATTGGCCGGACCGACGATGTCGGGGATGGGGAAGCCACCGATGAAACCGATCTTGCCTGACTTCGACATATAGCCGCCGGCCGCACCGGCGACGAAAGTACCCTCGTAATATTTGGCCTCGAATGTGCCGAGATTGGCGAGGTGGGTGATGCCGGAACAATGTTCGAAAGCAACCTTGGGGAATCGCGGCGCCACTTTCTGCATCGGCGTTCCGTGCGAAAAGCTGGTGCCGAAGATCAGCTTGTTGCCGGCGCTGGCCAGCTCGCGAAAGATGCGCTCGGCGTCCTGCGGCATGAAGATGTTGTCGATGACGGTAAGTTCAACCTTGTCACCAAATTCGGCCTTGATGGCGTCGACGCCGAGGCTGTGCTGCTTGGTCCAGCCGATCTCGGCCACCGGCGAGACATAGACGGCGCCGATTTTCAGCACCTCCTGCGCATGCGCGATCGTGCTCAAGCCTCCGGCGCCAAGTGCTGCGCCGAGCGCACCGCTGTATTTCAGGAAATCCCGTCTTGTTACGTCGTTCATGATGGCAACCCTCTGTTGGCTTTTTTGGTTGATGCCCGGCTTGCGGGTGCCAGATCTGTTTTTGGAAGATGGACGTGGAGATGCGTCGCCCCATCGCCATTGCTTAACGACTTCGCCAGCCGTCTAAGCGGAACCGATGGTGCGTCTGCGTCCGTCGTACCGTCGAGATAAGGGGCAAGCGCCTCGGCGGGCGTCATTTCCGGAAACACCTCGCGGTCCATGATGTAGCCGCGCACGACCGTGCGGTGATGGGTGTCGATGAGATCCATAGCCTGTTTGAGCCGGCCTTTTTCCAGAAGGTCGACAACCCGCGAATGGTCGTCCAGGAGATTGCAATAATCGAAATCGGCGGTGATGAGTGACCGCAACAACGTCGTGCGGCGCACGAGCTGGGCATGGATTTCCTGCATCACCTTGTTGCGGCTGAGGCGCACGAACACCGTGTGGAACTCCTGGCCCAGCACGTCGGCCAGTGCATCGTTACCGGCTGCCACGGCCTGGCGCTGACGTTCGACATGATGGCGCAGTTCGGCCCAGCCGGCCGGACCCAGCCGATCGCTCAGCTGTGCTGCCACGCCCTGTTCGACAAGTGTAAGGGCGTCGTAGATCTCCATTGCCTCCTGCATGCTTGGCTTGGCAACGAAGGCGCCGCGATTGCGCTCGATCTGCGCCAGCCCGTCATCGGCGAGCCTTATGAGCGCCTGGCGCACGACGATGCGGCTGACGTCGAATATTTCTGCGAGCTCGCGTTCGCCAAGCTTGCAACTTGGCACGAGACGATGATCCATGATCGCTTTCGTCAGCGTCGCAGCGATCTCCTGTGACCGATTGCTCATGCGGCTTCCCGCTCCCTCCAGGCATTGCTGGTGTCAACACGCTGGACATTTGCATATCGGTCTGGTGTTTTTGTCAATCAATATACGCATGAAAGAGTTTCAAAAAATCCAACATTGATATCCAATTCTGTGCTTGTAATGGTTGGTGTCACCAAGCCGGGTTCGCTGTGAAGTGCCGGCCAGGGAGGACGATTGCGATGGCTAGCCCTTGCAACGATGCGGTTCTTCTGAACGACTGGCACATCGTCGCGGATTGCTCGACGCTTTCTAACGGCTCGCTGTTCATGACACGCTTGTTGGGGGTCGCCCTATCAGTCACCTGCAAGGGTCGGTACAACAAGGAGATCGTGCGTGGAGACACTGGCGAACAGGTCAATTCGGCCGAGCGTTACGGCTTCGCCTGGGCGTGTCTTGGCAAACCCTGGCGTGACATCGTCTACATCCCGGAATCAAACGAGGCTGACCGGCATCTGGTCACCGGCGGCTCGATCGCGGTGAAGGTGTCGGGTCTGCGCGTCGTCGAGAACTTCCTCGACATGGGGCATTTCCCTTTTGTGCACACCGGCTTGCTGGGCGAAGAGCCGCACACCGAAGTGGTGCCGTACAGGGTCGAAATCACCGATAAGGACGAGGTGCTGGCGACCGAATGCAGGTTCTATCAGCCGCTTGCCTCGCCGACCGCCAGGGAAGGCTTTGTCGTCGACTATACTTACAAGGTGATCCGGCCGTACACGGTCGCGCTCTACAAGAGCAATCCCGTAAAAAAGGACCGGCTCGACGTCATCACCTTGTTCGTGCAGCCGGTCGATGAGGACAATTGCATCGCTCATCCCTTTCTTTGCTATTTGAGGGACGGTATCGAGGCAGCAACGGTGCGCAGCTTCATGCAGCTGATCTTCGCTCAGGACAAGCCCATCCTGGAAAACCAGGTGCCGCGAAGGCTGCCCCTCGACCCGCGGGCCGAAACACCGATCCGCGCCGACGCCGTTTCGGTTTCCTACCGGCGCTGGTTGCGCGATCAGGCAATAACTTACGGTGCCCTTCCGGCTCAGGCCTGACCGGATCGATGCTGGGCTTGGCTCCTTCGAAGGACATGAAAAAATGATACAGACGCGATGTTTCGATCCGCTCATCCTCAATCTCTGGCATCCGATCGGCGCCATTGCCGAGATGACGCCGAACAACGTGGTGGAGACAACCCTGCTCGGCGAACAGGTCAGTTTCGCAATTGGCGCGGCCGGCGCCATTGGAGTCTGGCTATCCCGGCCCGATCTGCGACCCGGCGCGCGGATCGATCCGGCCTCGGTCGGTGAAACATTGCCCGCCAAGAGCGCCTATGGTTATGTCTGGACGTCGCTCGGTTCGCCGCCTGCGGAGCTGTTTCCGATACCCGAATATGACGAGCCCGACCGCCGCAAGCTCAACGCGGCAACGTTTGGCGTCAACGTCTCGGCACCGCGCGCCATTGAAAATTTTCTCGACATGGGTCACTTTCCCTACGTGCACACCGACATCCTGGGCGTTGAACCGCACACCGAGGTGAAGGAATACGACGTCGAGATATCTGTCGATCGCGACGAGATACTGGCCACGCGTTGCCGCTTTTTCCAACCCATGGCGTCGACTGCTTCGGATGGTGGCGCCGATGTGGACTACATCTACCGCGTCCCGCATCCCTATTGCTCGGTTCTCTACAAATCGAGCCCGCTCGACGAAACCCGACGAGATGTCATCGCCGTCTTCCTGCAGCCGGTCGATCAGGAGCATGTGCGCGCCCACATGCTGCTTTGCGTGCTCGACGAAGACAATGAAGACAAGGTCATCAAGCGCTTTCAGCAGACGATCTTCGGCCAGGACAAGCCGATTCTGGAAAACCAGGTGCCGAAGCGGCTGCCGCTCGACCCGCGCGCCGAAACACCGATCCGGGCCGACAAGTCGGCCATCGCCTACCGGCGTTGGCTTAGCCAGAAGGGCGTGACCTACGGCGTCATCCCGGTTGCGGCCTGAGACCTATTTTTGGAGACGACGAATGTTGCAAGAAGCCAAAAGCCGGTGGCATCCGATTGCCGCTGCCTACGATCTGCCTCACCGACACGTCTTCCATGGCCAGTTGCTTGGCCGGGAATTTGCTGTCTGGCGGGCCGATGACGGTTACGTCAACATCTGGGAGAACCGTTGCCTGCATCGCGGTGTCAGGTTGTCGATCGGCATCAATGACGGGCGCGAGTTGAAGTGCCAGTACCATGGCTGGCGTTATTCGAACCGCACCGCCGGCTGCACCTATATCCCCGCGCACCCCGCCGACGCGCCGGCGCGCACCATCACCAACCGCACCTTTCCCGCGGTGGAACGCTATGGCCTGGTCTGGTCGTCCGAAGGGCCGCAAGGGGAGGTGCCCGATTTTGCCGGGCTGCCGGAAGGCCAGTTGCTTGCCTTGCGCGGCATTCCGGTCAATGCGCCTGCCGGCAAAGTCGTGGAGAAGCTGAAAGCCTATCGTTTCCAGCCCAGCGGGGCCGTCGAGGGCGACGGCGCCGAGATCCTCGTCGAAGCCGTGCAGGATTTTGCAGTGGCGCTGCGCTCCCATGACGGCAGCCAGGAGACGCATGGCGTCTTCTTTGTTCAGCCTGTCGATTCCAATCGTTCGGTCATTCGCGGCGTGCTCGACAGGGACCTTGAGGGTGCCGCGCGTATTGCCGTCCTACGCCATCACAACGAACGGCTGGGCAAGCTTCGCGATGCCGCGGAGCGCGAGGCGGCGAGCTCGGCCGCGCCGGCGCCGATCGAGCCAGTTTACGAGAAAGTATCAGCCGAACTCGCCGAAATGCCAGAATTGACGACGCATGGCCGCAAGGCGGCGCTGCGCGTGTTGGTGGCAAGGAAATGGCTGGCGGCCGACGGCATAGCTGGCTTCGAACTTCGCCCGATCAAGGGTCTTCTGCCCACCTTCCAGCCGGGTGCCCATATCGATGTCCACATGCCCAATGGCGAGGTGCGGCAATATTCGATCACCAACGGCCCTGGCGAGACCGACAGCTTTACCATCGGCGTCAAGCTGGAGCGGGATTCGAAGGGCGGCTCGAAATGCATGCACGAGACCGTGCGTGAAGGCGACGTGCTGGCGATCTCCGAGCCGCGCAGCAATTTTCCGCTGCGCCGCGACGCGATCAAGACGCTGTTCGTCGCCGGCGGCATTGGCATCACGCCGCTGCTGGCCATGGCGCAGGCGCTGAAGAACCAGGAACTGGCGCACGAATTGCACTATTTCGCTCAAGGAGAGGAGCATCTCGCCTTTTCCGATCGCTTGCGGCAACTCGGCGGCTCACTGGTGCCGCATCTTGGCCTCACGCCCGAACAGACAGGCGCGAAATTGCGCGAACTGCTTTCCCCATACCGGAACGGCATGCATGTCTACATCTGCGGGCCCGGCCCGATGCTGGAGGCTGCCCGCAAGATCGCGGCAGAGCAGGACTGGCCCGATGCTGCCGTGCATTTCGAGTATTTCAAGAACACCAACAAGATCGATGACAGCTCGAGCTTCGACGTGGCCCTGGCGCGCTCCTGCGTCACACTTAACGTGCCCGCCGGCAAGACCATCATGCAGGTCGTGCGTGAGAATGGCATCGATGTCCCGTCCTCGTGCGAGCAAGGTGCCTGCGGCACTTGTGTGGCGACGGTGATCGAAGGCGAGCCGGACCATCAGGACGTCTATTTGAACGACGCCGAGAAGAAGGCGGGCAACAAGATCATGACCTGTGTTTCGCGGGCCAAATCGGCACGCCTCGTACTCGATATTTAGGAGCAGCGATGATCACGCTTTACGACTATGAACTGTCGGGCAATTGCTACAAATTGCGGCTGCTGATGAGTTTCCTCGACATCGACTACAAGACCGTGCCTGTCGATTTCTACCCCGGCCGCGAGCACAAATCCGAATGGTTCCTGAAGCTCAATCCACTCGGGCAGTTGCCCGTGCTCGACGACGACGGTCTTGTGCTGCGTGATGCCCAGGCGATCCTTGTCTATCTTGCATCGAAATACGATTCATCAGGCACCTGGTATCCTAGAGACAACCCGGCACTGATTGGCGAGATCAGCCAGTGGCTGGCCTTCGCTGACGGGATTACAGCGACTGCGTCCGCCGCCCGCTTGCACGATGCATTGTTCTACGATTTCGACATCGATGCCGCTCGAGCCGGCGCGCATCGGCTGTTCCGCATCCTCGACGAGCATTTGTGGTTTGGCGAGCAGCAGGGCCGAAACTGGATCTGTTTGCCCAGTCATCCGACCATCGCCGACATCGCCTGCTTTCCCTACATCATCCTGTCGGAGGAGGGGGGTGTTCCACGCCAGGACTATCCGGCAATCCGGCGCTGGTGCGACCGGGTAAAGCGCATCAAGGGGTTCACGGTGATGTCGGGCGTGTTCCCCGCCGGACCCGCCATGGCCGCCGCCTGACCAACCCACACCGAGCCGGAGCCATGGCTCGGCAAAACCAAGTTCTTGGGGGAGAGATAAAGATGAAAACCCGCGCCGCTGTCGCTGTCGCCGCCGGAAAGCCGCTGGAGATCATGGAGGTCGACCTCGACGGCCCGCGTGAGGGCGAGGTGCTGGTCGAGATCAAGGCGACCGGCATCTGCCACACCGACGAATTCACGCTGTCGGGTGCCGATCCGGAAGGCTTGTTTCCAGCCATCCTCGGCCATGAGGGCGCCGGCGTGGTCGTCGATATCGGCAAGGGCGTCACCTCGCTCAAGAAGGGCGACCACGTCATCCCGCTCTACACGCCCGAATGCCGCCAGTGCCATTCCTGCCTGTCGCGAAAAACCAATCTGTGCACGGCCATCCGCGCCACCCAGGGCCAGGGCCTGATGCCCGATGGTTCATCGCGCTTCTCGATCGGCAAGGACAAGATCTTTCACTATATGGGCTGCTCGACTTTCTCCAACTTCACCGTGCTGCCCGAGATCGCGCTGGCCAAGGTCAACCCCGACGCGCCCTTCGACAAGATCTGCTACATCGGCTGCGGCGTCACCACCGGCATCGGCGCTGTGATCAACACTGCCAAGGTCGAGATCGGCGCGACAGCCGTGGTCTTCGGCCTCGGCGGCATCGGCCTCAACGTCATCCAGGGCCTGAAACTTGCCGGCGCCGACATGATCATCGGCGTCGATTTGAACAACGACAAGCAGGAGTGGGGCGAGCGGTTCGGCATGACACATTTCGTCAATCCAAAGGAGATCGACGGCGATGTCGTGCCCCACCTCGTCAACATGACCAAGCGTGGCGCCGACCAGATCGGCGGCGCCGACTACACATTCGACTGCACCGGCAGCACCAAGGTGATGCGCCAGGCGCTGGAAGCCTCGCATCGTGGCTGGGGCAAGTCGGTCGTCATCGGCGTCGCGGGCGCCGGCCAGGAGATTTCGACACGGCCATTCCAGCTGGTCACCGGCCGCACCTGGATGGGCACCGCTTTTGGCGGCGCACGTGGCCGCACCGACGTACCGACGATCGTCGACTGGTACATGGACGGCAAGATCCAGATCGACCCGATGATCACCCATTTGCTGAAGCTTGAGGACATCAACAAGGGTTTTGATCTCATGCATGAAGGCAAGTCGATCAGGAGCGTCGTCGTTTACTGAAGAAGTCCGGCGCCTTGCCGGCCTGAACGGTCGCGGTCCGATCGCTTTTAGCCATACGCCACGCTGAAGGTTCTGTGTTCCCAAACTTCGGGACCTCCTCAGCACTGGCGTAAGACCGGCGGCGTGGTCGAGCCAGCGCAGCTCGACCGCGCCGCCGGCGCAGTTTTGCGAGGCGCGATTTCGAACGCCATGGCTTGCGGCTATGCCGGGTCGAGACATCCTGACGAGAAGGCGAACTGATGAAAGTTGTTTCTACCTCTAAAATGCCATGGCGGCGTCAGCGCCGAAGCCTTGGCCCGCTTGGACGAGAACCTGCTCTCGGGGTCATCGGCCGGTACGTAGGAGCGCCCGAAGCCCGGAAAGTCGGGGCACACGATCCTGAAATCTGCTGACAGCAAGTCCGCGACCTGGCCCCAAGTCATATGCGCGCGAGGATGGCCATGGATCAGAAGCAGAGGCGGCCCAGATCCGCCATGCCGAAGCCTTATCGGCCCGCCCTCGGTTTCCACCATTTCAAGCGCGAAGTTGTCGAACATCGGCCATCCTCAGGAAACGGGCTGTTGTCGGCTTGAAGAACTCCTTGAGCATGGAATGGTTCGGGGCAAATCGCGACTGCAGATCGTTTCTCCCGGTTAGCTTTCCCTCAGGGTCCATTCTGGACGCGCGAATGGCTACAAGGCGGATCTAACGGAGCAGGCCCTCGTCGTCGAACGCGTCCCAGCCCTTCAACTTAGGCCGGGGAGCGTCATCTCTGGGGTTATTCCCGGAACCGCGAACCTTCTCGCTACCCTTTCCCGCCCGCGTCAGGGCAGCCTTGCCGGCGCCACGTCGCCTGTTCTCCGTAACTTGCTGCGCGTCTTCTTCGCGCCAAAGGCTTGGCAGATCACGATCAAGGATGTCCTCGATGTGCTTGGGATCGAACACGTGGAAGGTGACGGCCTTGGATCGACCGCGCATCTTCACGGTGCGGGTGCCAATGCTTTGCAGCCGTCCGTCTTTCAGCCACTTGTGACGCTCACGCGAAGAAATTGTGAGGATGTCCTCGGCCTCGCGCGGCAGGACCGGGAGTACTTCGATGGTTTCCAGGATCTTGGCGATCTTGTTCGAGGCGGCCTCGAACTCTTCGGCATCGTCTTCGCGCATCGGCAAGGCTATGCGACCAGTCTCGGCTTTGACGTACTTCCTCACCGCCCATGGCAGGCGGGCACGTATTTCACGCTCGATACCTTTCGTGCGCACCGACGAGCCAAGCGTCGCTGATGGCGGAAGTGGCCACTCGGCAATCAGTGACAACGAGGTGCTGACGCTTTGGCGAGAGCCGCGATCCCGAGGGGCCGCAATTGCCGAAGCGATGCCGCCAAGAATCTTCCGTGTTTGCGCAAAACGCACCGGCATCTGAGCTAGTCGCTTCCTTGTCGCACGGTTTCTACCGCCAGCGACCCGGCCGGCAGGGCCTTCAACAGCTCCACCTCGGGTTTCGTGAGGTAGATCCATGCCGCCCAATCGTCCGGGCGCAGAACCACAATCTGGCGATTGTGGATGGGCGCCACGTCCGGGCCGGGTTCCGTCGTCAGCATAGCGAACGTCGGGGGCTTGTTGCCTTCGCCATCGCGCCACAGGCCGGCGATCGCCATGAACGAGGCGCCGTTGAGCGCGAAGCGATGCTTAGCCTTTGGAGACTTCTTTCCGGTGAATTCGAAGAAAGCCGACGCCGGAATAAGGCAGCGCTTGCTGTTGGAGAAGCTCCGTCCTTCCGAGTGGAAGTTGAAGATCGGCCCGCCTTTGGGCCCGGAGGGCGGAAAGGCAAAGGTCATGCGCGTGAGTTCGATCGTGTCGCCGGCGGCGCGCATGATCGGGGCGGGATCACTGATGCGGATGTCATCCGCCTGCGGCAAATCCAGTTCGGTTTGATGGGTGGGAACGTCGAGCGCCAGTGATTGCATCATCCGGCAATATTCGGCCCAGGCGATATGTTGCTCATAGTCATTGCACATAGCTGTCCCGCGCGTTCAGAGTTGCTGCGTTATGCCAAATAGTGCGGCTCAACCAGGGCGCAACAGGCGCCAGACTTACTCGCGCGACCTGATCGACACTTTCGCGAATGACATCGCCGTGGCTCACAACGGTCTGCTCGAGTTCAGTCTCCCCAGACCATTTTCGTAAAACCTCACCGAGCGTCGTGCCGTCTAGCTTCTAAGTGATTAGGGAGCCATAGGCTCACGGACCCGCTCACCAAGAACTAGCTCCGTAGGATTTAGCTGCAAAGGCGCAATCCATTTCCGTTCCGATCGAATGCCGGCCCCCGATGCAGTGATCGCAGCGAGTTGATCACTGGACGCGTATCTCCGCTAGTGGCCGCCGCCCGCCGAACATGCAGGTAAAAAACGACAGTCATCGGCGAACCATTCTGAGTGTGCCGGGCGATTCCGCTGTGCCGCGCCGAACCGGAACCCGGCAGGCAAGGCAGATTACCTGGCGGCGATAGTCGCGATAAACAGTGGCCGTATCAAGGTGGGCGCCTGGCGCGATATAGACGCTGCATGACAAAGGAGTTCAAACAGAGCGAGTCCAACAAGCACCACTTCCTCCCGGTTTTCTACCTGAAGGGATGGGCTAATGCCGATGGGCGCATTGTCCAGTTCAGCTGCCGCCTGCGGGTGAGTTCGACTGAGCCAGCGAGTTCAATAGGGGAAAACGCGGGTCGCGTCGTGACGCAGGTGGTGCCGCCGAGAAGGAACGCTTGCTCGCGGGGCTGTCACGTCTCTGGAAGCGATACCGTACCGAGCCGCTCCGCTCGACCCGCAAGGATGCCGAGCCCACAATCGCTTCGGCGACCGCTTTGCTCAAAGCCGTCGCGCCATGGTTACCATCCGCGTCGTCGGTTTTCGGGACGGGCTCTCACTTCCATGCGTCTTTTGAAGCGTCATCAGGAGAGTTTAGCTTGCGCATTCGCGTAACAAGGTTGTGATTTTCGCATCAAGATTGCGGGCGACAGCAAGAGCCTCCAAATCACCATAGGAGAGCAGATAACTCTCCATTTTGTCATAGGAGACATGTACGCCATCGGGACGTTGATCAACAAGGATTGTGACCGGGGCATAAGATCCAGCATCGGGAACGTGCTTGACCATATCTTTCATAATGAGTGGATTGCCCACCAAAAACCGCATGCTCTTGGGAGTCTCGGCCCCAGTTTCGCGGCGCAGAATGGCGCCCAGGTCGAATTCCGCGAAGAGCATGAGACCTGTACGGCCGAGGCCGCTTTGCACAACGCGCTCCAAATCCGAGAAGGAGTTTGCAGCGCTCGTCGCCTTGAAAAATTCGACCATGTCAGGTTGCCCGACCGCTGACTTGAGCGCGGCAACAACGGCATCGAATGGTTTGGAGCACGTCAGGCTGAAACGCTCAACCTCGACCTTTGCGATTGTCATTTCTTTCTCCGCAACAGCTCTGAAGAATAAGGTGCGACAACCGCCACTACGCTTCCAGGAAGGTTCGGACGTGGTTGACGAACAATTCGGGATACTGAAACAGCGAGCCATGGCCGGAATCGGGATAGAGGACCAGCTGGGCGTTGCTTAGAGCCTTGAACATTGCGTAGGCGTTGTCCGCCGGGAGCATGGTGTCATGGCTGCCGCTGAGCACAAGGGCTGGCTGGTGGATGGCGCGCAGAGTGGCGTGCTCGGGATCAGGAGTGGCGCACCAGGTAATCAGCGCCTTGGCCTGCGGATCGGTCACCGTGCTGCCGTTATCGGTATCACGATCTTCCTTACGCACCTTCGCCCGCTTCAGAAACGCCAGGCCGGCCTGCTGGCTGGCGGACGACTTCGTGAAGAATAGCGGAAGGCGGGGGTCCGGCGCGTCGGTTTGGGAAAACGCGTCCTGCAGAACCGCCAAGAGATGCTCCTCACCGCCTTTCGGAGCCGTGCCGACGAGGATGAGCTTGCGGACCAGAGTTGCGTGGTCGGCGGCGATCTGCTGCGCGATGAAGCCGCCGAGGGAAAAGCCCAGCAAGTCGACTTCGGGGAGGCCAAGCAGATTGATAAAGGCGACCGCGTCTCGGGCCATCGCCTCGATATTGTCGGGCGTTTGGCCTGTCGAGCGGCCGACCCCGGCGTTATCGAAAGCGATCACCGGTCGATCGGCGGCCAGGGCATTCACGACGGCGGGGTCCCAGGCGTCGATGTTGCCCGAGAAATGCTGCAGGAGAACCAGCGGCGTTCCGATCGATGGGCCGAGGCGGCGATAGGCAAAGCGGATTCCGCCGCCTTCGATGTAACGGGTGGGCGCCGTTTCTAGCGTGGCGGCGTCCTGAGTCGCGGTGTCGAGTTCAGTCATGTCATCCTCCGGATGCTTGGCTTAAATAATCGAGTGGGAGTAGCTGGTGCGGTTTTGGCTAGGTTTGAGCCGCTCGTGGCCCAAGGCATTCCGTAGCCCGCCGACCAGACGTGGTGCTCCCGGCACGAAAGTGCCGGGAGCGGTATCGTCACTTCACGAGTGCGGCCTTTTCTATGACTGCGGCGACTTCCTTCGCATGGACGACGAGGGAGGCATGGCTGCCGGCGACCTCCGTCGTGTGGGCCTTCATCCTGTTGGCGAACATCTTCTGGACCTCAGGGGCGATGACCTTGTCCTTCGTGCTGATCACATAGAACGTCGGCTTATCGTGCCAGGCTGCCGTATCGACCGGAGCCTCGAATGCGGTGTGGTTCAACGGCAGTTGATGGTTTGCCAGGGATTCGGCGATCTCTGGAGGAAGGTCGGCCGCGACTGCCGAAGGAAACACTTTGGGATCGATGTAGAGATCGCCCTTCTCATCGGGATGAATTGCCGCGCCGCCTTCGGTGGCCGGACCGCTCTTGGCCAGGGTGGCCAGGGATTGTCCCACGTCAGGCGCGAATGCGGAGACATAGACGAGCGCCGAGACCTTCGAATCATCACCTGCTTGCGTGATGACCACACCGCCCCAGGAGTGGCCAACGAGAACGGTCTTGCCGTTCTGTTTCGCGAGCGCCTGTTTGGTGGCATCGACGTCCGCGGCGAGGGAGGTGAGGGGGTTTTCGACGAGCGTTACGTTGTAGCCCTTCTTCGTGAGGATATCGGCAACCGGCTTCCAGCTTGTCTGGTCCACGAAAGCGCCATGGACGAGCACGATATTGCGAGCCGCCCCCTTGGGCAGTTGAGCCGATTGGGCGGGTGCGGCAATTGTTGCTCCGGCCATGAGGACTGTGGCGACGGAAAGTAGAAGATTTCGCATTGGATTGCTCCCGTTGGAATGGCGGACGACGCGCGTCCGAGAATGGGCAGCCGTCTGTGCGAAGCCACGGTCCATCCATCTGCCGGTTAGCGAATGAATGACCTCGCGATGCATCGGCCGCTGCGACATGAGATCGTCCGCGAAGGTCGCGGACGCTAGGGCACAATCGTCCGAATGTTGTGTCGGATCGTCCGAAGGGCTAACGTCAGTGACATGGACATCCTCGCTGAAGTGCTTGATCGCATTCGCCTTGGCGGAACCTTGCTGTTCCACTTCGAGCTCGGCCATCCCTGGAATCTTGCGTTGCCAAAGCGCCCTTACGCCCTTTTCCACTATCTCAGCCGTGGTTCGGCTACCCTCGCGCTTGAACAGGGACGAGAGCTCCACATGACCGAGGGCGACTTTGTTGTCGTCACGCGGGGCGTGCCCCATGTGATCTACTCGGATAGCCAGGCGGGGCCGGTACCGATTGTCGACATCGATCGATTAGCCGGGCGTCTTGGCCTCGTTCGTCATGGAGGCGGCGAGCAACCGCACGCGACGATGATCTGTGGTAATTTCACTGTGGCAACCCCCTCGCGCGGTAGCGTTTTGGAATTGCTTCCGCCCGTGCTTCTCCTGAAACCGACGGAAGACGGAGGATGGCTCGCGGCGATTCTGCAACGCATGGTGAGCGAGGCGGCGTTCGAGCGTCCCGGACAAGGCGTTGCGCTCTCACGTCTGACTGAAGTGCTCTTCGTCGAGGTGTTGCGAAGCTGGATCAAGTCGCTCGGCCCCGGAGAAGGCGGATGGCTGGGGGCCATGGCAGACCCACACATAGGACCGGCACTTCAGTTGATCCACCAACGGCCGGATCGCCCCTGGACGCTTGGCGACCTCGGGCAAAGCGTGGGACTTGGTCGGTCGGCGTTTTCGGCTCGCTTCACTAAGCTCGTCGGCGAGTCCATGTACCGCTATCTGATCGCGCGCCGGATGTCGGAGGCCGCGTTTCTGCTCGAAACAAGCGACGAGGGAATTGCACGGATTGCGACCCGTGTCGGCTACGAGACTTCGTCCGCGTTTTCGAAGCTGTTCCGTCGACATCATGGCTTATCGCCTGGCCGCTATCGAGCAGTTCGCCGGTCTGACGGTGGCCTAAGGCAAGGGCGCGCTCTGGAAGCAGAAGTCGCCGATTGACTTCGACCGAGCTGGCTTCAGGGAGGTCTGGCGGTGGGCGGCGGAGCAGCTCCGGCAGGAGTGCTAGGTTTGTTCACAAATGGCGCGCCCTGAGATATCCCAACTGTCGTCTAGTTTTGGCTTGATCACAGCCGCGACCACTGTTTTCGCGAGGTTGCCATTTTTTGCTTGCGGCCCGCGACTGCCATTTCTGAACACCGCACTCTGGATTTTCCAGGGAAATGGCCAATGTTCCGAGTCTTGCTCGAAAAGTCGCATTAACACAGGAGAGTTTCCTGGCTGCGGGTAGGGTCTCCGATCCTAAGTCCGAGTTTACCAACGGCCAAATTCTGGATTTGCGCTAGTTGCATTTGCTAGTATAAACCCGCGCTTGTTGGTCGACCCGACCACCGTCGACAATGGATTGCTCAACCTGGGACGGACGGGATTGTAAACCGGTCACCGGAAATTTTGCTCCCTCAGCAGACCTGCAACCCGGTTGTGTTGAGATAGACGGCATAGAGCGAGCTGCTGGCGGCGATGAACAGGCGATTTCGATGAGGTCCGCCAAAGCAGACATTGGCGACAGTCTCAGGAACAAGAATCTTGCCAAGAAGCGTACCGTCCGACGCAAAGCAGTGCACGCCGTCGCCAGCTGACACCCACAAATTGCCGTCCACATCGATCCGAAAGCCATCGGGGATGCCGGGATCGATCTCGGCAAAGATGCGACCATTCGAAAGGCGGCCGTCTTCGCCCACATCAAAGCAACGCATATGGTGCGGTTTATCCTGGCCGTGGGAACGGCCGCTGTCGGCGATATAGAGATGTGCCTCGTCCGGGGAGAAGGCAAGGCCGTTTGGCTTGTCGAAGTCGCCGGCAGCCACCGATAGCGTACCTGACCTTGGATCAAGGCGGAGGACGTTGCAGGCTCCGATCTCACTGGGAGCTTTGTAGCCCTCATAGTTGCTCAGGATGCCGTAGGGCGGATCGGTGAACCAGACAGTATCGTCGGATTTGACCACGACATCGTTGGGAGAATTGAGACGTTTGCCCTCGAGCCGATCGGCCAAGATGGTGATGCTGCCGTCATACTCAGTGCGCGTGACGCGCCGCTGCCCATGTTCGCAGCTGACCAGGCGTCCCTGCCGGTCGCGCGTATTGCCGTTGGAGAAATTCGAAGGATAGCGGAAAACGGAAACATTCTCCGTCACTTCATCCCACTTCAGCATTCTGTTGTTGGGAATGTCGCTGAAGAGCAGAAAGCGGCCATCGGCGAAGTACACGGGCCCTTCAGCCCAGCGCATTCCAGTATGGAGTTTTTCAAGTTTGCACAGAGAGATAATGAAATCTTGGAAGCGATCATCCAGAACCTCGTAGTATGCCATTTTGACATGCCTTGCTTGCTGGGGTTGCCTTGCCAGCCGACCGGCCCGTTTGGGCTTGCACTCGGCCTGATGGATATTTCAATGTCGCGAGAATGCCTGTGCAACTCGCGCTCGGCGCCATCGGTATCACAGCCTTGACTGCCTCATGGACGTGGACACGGCATCCACGTTGGATCGCTGACCGCCATTGGCTTTCAGATGCCTTCCTTCTTGTTGGTGAGCCCGTGCACCAGCAGCATGACCAGGATGATCGCACCGAAAATTATCTGGCGCGCAGCAGGGGGCATTTGCATAACCGACAGGATCGACGACAGAAGCGTGATGAAGATCGCACCAGCGAACGTGCCGATATAGTTCCCTCGGCCGCCCTGAATCGAGGTCCCCCCAATCACCACGGCCGAGATCACCGGCATGAGATAAGGGTCCCCCATGCCCTGATAGGCCTGATTGGTGTAGCCGAGCAGGAGGATGGCGCCGAAACTGGAAAACACCCCGGCAAGGACGAAAGTTGCCACCATAACCAGACGAACCCGCGCCCCGGCGAGAAACACGGCACGTCGCGAATTGCCCAGTGCGTAGAGATAGTTTCCATAAACGGTCCGTTTGAGAACCCAGATGGTGATCGCGGCGACCACCAGCCAAACGAGAAAAGCATTGGGGATGCCGAAGGTCCGGCCGGTCGCCGCCTGCGTCGCCGGCCAGGGAACCTCACCGTTGGGACGGCTGTTGCCGGTGTAGAAGACCGCAGCGCCGAACAGCATGGCGTTGACGGCCAGCGTCCACACCATCGCAGGCACGCGAAAGACGGCAACACCAATGGCGTTCAAGAGGCCGACTGCAATGCCAAGGCATAGTCCCAGGGGAATTGCCAGGCTGGCAACCAGGGGATTGGAGCTGCCAGAGGCCGAGATGACTACGATCGCCGTGCCAGTAATGGTCCACGGTACCGAAAGGTCGATCTCGCCGAGCAGGATCACCAGCATCGCGCCGGTGGCGATGATGCCAAGAAAGGCGGCGATCTGAAGCTGTTGCAGGATGTAGCCGGGCTTCAGGAAGCCGGGATACAACAGGGAACCACCCAACAGCAGAGCCACGCAGCCCAGCGCGATCAGCAGCACCGATACACGGTCTCGGTTGAGCCAGCGGGAGGTAACGGTTCGCTCAGTTGCACCGGTCATCAGCGGTACAACTCAAGCCGGCTGCGCACCCGGAAAACGCCGAGCGCGCCAAGTGCAATTGCAGTTGCGAGGATCAATCCCTCGAAGAACGGTTGCGCCAATGGCGGCAGGCCGGAGAAGAACATCAGCGACGAGATGGTCTTTAGGATCAAAGCGCCGATCACTGCGCCGATGGGGCTGCCAACACCACCGCTTAGCGCAACACCGCCCAACACGACGGCGGCGATCGAGTTCAGCGTGTAGGACGGCGCAATATTCGGATCGCCAGTCAGCGTAACCATACTGACATAGGTGCCGGCAAGAGCTGCGACAAAGCCGCTGCTGCCGTAGGCGACGAGCTTCAGCCGGTTCACGCGAAGGCCGGTCATATAAGCCGACTGTTCGGACGACCCGATAGCGTAGAGGCCGAGGCCGATGGCCGTGCGGCGCAGAAGCACCAGCAATACGACGAGAACGATGACAAGAATGACCGCCGAGACCGGGATGCCCGCTACTGCATAGGTGAGCGCGTCCGACATTGTCTCATCGATGCTGCCTCCAGGCGTTGGCCTCAGAAGCAGGGCGATGCCGCCGAATATGCCACCCGTCGCCAGGGTCGTGACGATTGGCTGCACCCCTCCGTAGACGACCGCAATCCCGTTCACCAGTCCGCAGGCCACCCCGACGGTGAGCACCACCACCATGCCAAGGGCGATCGACGTGGGAGATCCGTGGAGGAGGAAGGATCCCATCACGTTGGTCAGCGCAATGATCGACCCTACCGAAAGGTCTATGCCCTTGACCAAAACGACAAAGAACTGGGCGATCGCGGCGAGCCCAAGCAGCGTCCCCTGGTTCGACCAGATGGTAACCACATAGGTCGAAAAGCCGCGCGGATGAATGGCGATATAGCCAGCGAAAAGTATCACCAGCGCGAGCGCGGCGATCGTTTCCCTGGCATTTTGGCGAAGCCAGGTCATCATGCTTGGACCCCAGCGTGAAGGTGCACGTTCATCGAGGCGGCGATGAGGGCATCGGCGGACAGGTGATCCCCCGTCAGTTCCTTGGCCACACTGCCCCGGTAGAAGACGTACACCCGGTCGCACAAGTGAATGAGTTCTTCATAGTCGGTCGATTGCAGGATCACGGCCATTCCTTCGGCCGCCAGATCCGTGAGCAGCCTGTAGATCTGCGCCTTGGTCGGCAGGTCAATGCCGCGGGTAGGGTCCATCAGCAGCAGACATTTGGGCGACAGCACAAGCCATTTGGCCAGTACCACCTTCTGCTGGTTGCCGCCCGACAGCGTCGCGATGGGATCGTCCAGCGAACCGTAGGTCAGGGCCAGACGTTCGATCAGCTCCTGCAGCCGGGCCTCGCTGGTGCCGTCCAGGTCAAGCAGGCCGAAGGGGGCCCGCCCAAGGGCCGCCAAGCGCATGTTTTGCGCAACAGACATGCTGGGGATCAGCCCCTCGGTCTTGCGATCCTCAGGCACGAGCGCCAGACCGATATCGGATTGTTTCACCCTCGGCGGCTTGAGGCCATTCAGGCGCTTGCCATTGAGCGTGATGCGGCCCGTCACTCCGCGCAGCACACCGAAGACGGCATGCATGATCTGCTGCTGGCCCTGTGCGTCCAAACCGCCGAGCCCGACAATTTCGCCCGCGCGCGCTGCCAGGGATACATCGACAAGCTGGCCTGCCCAGCTCACGTTAGACACATTCAAAACGACCGGCGCCGTGTCAGGCACAGGCGCGCGGCGTGGTGGAAAGAGCTCTTCCAGCGAACGGCCGATCATGAGGCCGACGATCTCGTCGGTCGTGCGCGCGCCAACGTCGAAGGTCTCGATATGTCTGCCATTGCGGAAGACCGATATGCGGTCGGCGATGGCGTGGACCTCGTGCATGCGATGCGAAATGAAGAGGATCGCGACACCTTGCTCCTTCAGCATTCTCAGGACACCGAACACCGTTTCGACGAGCTCGCTGGTCAACGCCGACGTCGCCTCGTCAAGGATAAGAAGCTTGGGTTTGCGGAACACGGCCTTGGCGATTTCCACAAGCTGTCGTTCCGACAGGGACAGGCCCGAAACGCGAGCGCCAAGCGGGATCGACTTGGCCCCGACAAGATCCAGGGCCTCGCGCGCTTCACGATAAACGCTGCGCTCTATCATCCCCATCCGGGTGCGCGGGGCCGCGAGCACGATATTGTCGCCAACCGAAAGATGCGGCATCAGCGACAGCTCTTGGAACATGCAGACAGTGCCCTGTTCGGCCGCCTCCCGCGGGGAGGAGAAGCGCACCGTCTGCTCGCCGATGGAGATCGTTCCCGCGTCCGGCTGGATGACACCGGCCAACAATTTCATCAGGGTCGATTTGCCCGCGCCATTCTCGCCGAGAATGGCGTGCACCCGTCCCGGTTCGCAACGGAAATCCACTGCGGTCAGCGCTGGAACGCCGCCATAGGATTTTGACACCGATTTCAGTTCAACATAGCGATCGGCCATGCGCGCTCCGTTGCTACCGACCTGGCTGGCCTAAACGCCGGCCAGGTCGCGTCATAGCTCAATTGGCGTTGTCGGCCGTCTGGCCTTTCAGCTCATCGGGCGTGAACACGGGGAAACACTGCGGAAAGCCGGTGGCCGTGTAGAAGGTCTTTGGCAGATCGGGGAAAAAATCCTTGCCTTCCGCCAGATCCGCATTGTTCTTCTGGGGGATTGGCAGGAACACCTTCTGCGGCAGCGCATTGCCCTCCAGCAACACGACCGAGGCCTCGAGCGCCATAGCGGCCAGCGCCGGCGCCTGGGCAGCGGTGATGCCAGGATACTTGCCCTTGTTGACCAGCATGCGCGTGCCGTTGCCGGCATCGAACCCGACCGGGACGACCGGGTGCTTCGCGGCGGCCATCGCCTCGAGTGCGCCAACCGAGCCCTCTTGAACGACAATGCCATCAAAATTGCCGTTGGTGGCAATGGCGTCGGATGTCACTTTCGAGGCCGTGCCCACATCCCAGTCACCCTCGACCTTGACCACCTTTAGCTCGGGATATTTGGAGAAGACCTCGCTGAATCCCGCTTGGTTGTCACGGTCGACGCTGTTGCCCGGAACGCCGTCGATTTCGAGAACCTGACCCGAGACATTGCCCTTCTTCGCCTTGATGCCATCAACCACGGCCTGCGCCTTGATCCGGCCAAGTTCGACCTGATCTTCGTTGATTTGCACGATCTGGTCGGAGTCGAGCACGTTGTCATAGGTCACCAGCACCACACTGGCTTGCTTGGCGCGCCTCACGACTGCGTCGAAGGCGGTGGGATTGACGGCATTGATGATCACGGCGTCGTAGCCGGCGGCGATGAAGTTGTCGATCGCCGAGATCTGCGCCGTGGAATCGTTGCCAACCGAAACGATCTTCAGCTCGGACAGCTTGGATTTGATTTCGGGACGGGCGCCCCAGGCTTTGGCGGTCTGAATGGAATTCGCACGCCAATCGTTGCCGACATATCCGTTGACCAGGGCAATTTTGTAGGGTCCGGCCCTCTTCGGATAGGAGATCACCGAGGCACTGTTTGGCGCGGGAGCATAGCAGCCGGGCTTGTAGGTGTCTTGCGCCCAGGCACTGGTGAACATTGTGGTGGATGCAGCCAGAGCACCCAACATCAGAAGCGTCATACGTCTGGTCATTTCACTTTCCTCCCTGTTTCTCCAGCGATGCTGGTTTTCAAACTGAAACTCAACTTTCCTGCGCCGCGGCTACCGCCGCGGAGGCCGGATGCTCGAATGCGTGCATCTGGCCCGATCATTGGGTCTGCTCTTCAACGCCGGTTCAACGAGACGGCAATGATGATGATGGCTCCCTTGATGACCTCCTGGATGCTGGTCGATAGACCGAGCACGAGAAGGCCAAATCCGAGAATGCCTATGAAGATTGCGCCGACGACGGAACCGACGATTGATCCATAACCGCCAAAGAGACTTGTCCCGCCTATGATCACGGCCGCGATGACATCCAGTTCGAGACCCGCTCCCAGGCTGGGATTGCCGGCCGTGGAGCGGGCTGCGAGCATCAGGCCAGCAAGGGATGCGGTCATGCCGGATAGTACAAAGGCGAAAATCTTGACGCCGTCCGTGCGCACACCGGAAAAGCGCGCGGCAACAGCATTTCCACCGGTCGCATAGACACGTCTGCCGTAGGGCATCTGATGCAGCAGGTAGTAGCCGACGGCCGTAAGGACGATCGTCCACCAGATCGGTGCCTGTATGCCCAGAAAACTGCCGTTCCAGAACAGATCCGAAAAATCATCGTCGACGATCGACACTGGCCGGGTGCCGGTGATGGTCAGCGCCAGTCCGGAAAAGATGGACAGCATGCCAAGCGTTACAAGAAACGATGGAATGCGCAGTTTTGTAACAAGCACGCCCGACACCGCGCCGATCGTGGCCCCGGCGCCCAACACCAGAAGGGCGGCAACATAGGTGGGGACACCTTGATCGAGCAGCAACGCTCCGATCATGCCTGAAAAGCTGGCAACCGACCCGACCGACAGGTCGATTTCGCCGCAGATGATGACGAACGTCATGCCGATCGCCATCACGGAGACGATGGCTGTGATGCGCAGAACCGCGCTTGCGGTTGAGACCGACGCGAAGTGGGGGGCGAACAAGACGAAATAGAGGGTGATCGCCAGGAAGATCACATAGGTAACGTGATCGCGGAAAAAATTCATCGCATTTGCGCTCATCGGCATCGAGGACGGTTTCATGCTGCAACTCCCTGGACGCGTACTGTGGTTTGCCTGGCGACCTCGGCCTGCAGCAACGCGCGAAGCCCGGTCTCGTCGTGCGCGCTGCCCATGCTGCGCGTTATCCGCCCCTGCGCCATCACCAGAATGCGATCGGACAAATCCAGAAGTTCTTCGAGTTCCGACGAAATGAGCAGCACGGCGACGCCATCGCCTGCCGTGCGGCGCACAAGCTCGCGCATATCGCGCTTGGCATTGACGTCCACGCCGGAAGTTGGCTCATCGAGGATCAACAGCTTCGGCTTCATTGCCAGCCATTTTGCGAAGACGATCTTCTGCTGATTGCCGCCCGAAAGCTCCTGGGCTTTTTGTAAGGGACCGCGGCACAGGATATTAAGGTCGTCGCGGTATTGTCTGAACAGAGCCGCTATCCGGGCCTTCGCCATTGGTCCAAAGGGACCCGCGAGCGAGAAATCGGAAAGGCGGGGAAGCGCAAGATTCTCCTCGATTGAGCGCCCGCCAACAAGCCCTTCGAGCCGGCGGTCTTCTGGAACAAGCGCGACACCAGCAGTGATGGCCCCGCTGACGCTGCCCGGCCGAACGGATTCCCCTGCGACGGTGATGTGGCCGGATACATCCGGAAGGATACCGAACAAAGCCTTTCCCAAGGTCGAGCGGCCGCTGCCGACAAGCCCGGCAAGACCGACGATCTCCCCTGGATCGATCGAGAACGATACGTCGGACAGCTTGCGCGACGTGGCTAGATCGCGGACCTCAAGGGCCGGCGCCCCAACCGACGTTGCCGGGCGGCGTTTCGTGGGCGCTGCTGCGGTCGGCAAAGGCACGTCGCCCTTTGGCCGTGACATCATCGCGGCGATATCCTCGATGGAGGTCTTGCTCGGATCAAGTGGGCCAACCAGTCGCCCATCCTTGATGATCGAAATGCGATCCGAAAGCCGCAGCACATCGGCCATGCGATGGCTGATGTAGACGATACCGATTCCGCCCTGCTTCAGCTGACCGATGGTGCGAAAAAGCGTTTCTTCCTCGTGGATGGTCAGAGATGAAGTCGGCTCATCCATGACGAGCAGCTTGGCGCCTCGCGAGATCGCCTTGAGGATCTCGACCATCTGCCGTTGGGCGAAGGCCAGATCGCCCACGCGCGCGGAAGCATCAAGCGAGAAGGCGTACCGCTCGATCAGAGCCTGGGCGTCACGAACCATTTTTCTACTGTTGACACGCCGGCCAAAGGAGAGGGGCTCGCGTAGGACAAAGAGGTTTTCGGCAACCGAGCGGTTCGGCAAGACGCTCAGTTCTTGGAAGATCATTGCAATACCGCGGTCGATCCTCTCGCGAAGCGACAAGGCGGTGACGTCCTCTCCGGCGAAAAGAATGCGGCCTTCATCCGTTTGATAGGCTCCCATGAGGATCTTCATGAGCGTCGATTTGCCCGCACCATTCTCGCCGAGCAGCGCGTGGGTTTCACCGGCCATGACCTCGAACGAAACGTTGGACAGCACGCGGTTCGCGCCAAACGACTTGCTGATGCGCTGCATCGCTACGATCGCGTTCCGGGACGTTGAGGTTTTGGCTTCGGCCATGACGATTTTCTCGATCGCTTGGGAGAGCGTCGGCGGGACTGCTGGAGCCCGCCGACGAAAAAGGGGCTAGAAGCATTCGCCGTTGCAGATTTTTACCACCGAGGCGGGAGCATCTTCCTTGGTGACCTGCTTGAGGGCACTGAGAAGGTCGAGCTTCTTGACGCGCAACGTCGGCACCGAGATGTATGGCGGGACGTCATGTCCAAGCAATGCAAGCGCGGCTGCCTTGGCCTCGGCGACGCCCTGGTCATAGGGACGCTGCGCGCCTACTGCCAGGAATTCGCCACGTGCAACGTTCAGCGCACTGTCCGCGGCAATGTCATTGGTGGTGACGACGATATCGCGACCGAGTGTCTTTGCCGCGGCCACGACTTGCTGGGCGGGCGTGTCCCAGGCAACGAAAATACCCTTCATGTCAGGATGCGCCGTCAACATTGCGGTGGCAACTTCGTAAGCCTTCTCTGGCGCCGTGAAGGTACCGACATCCGCGACCTTGATGTCGGGATGTTCGCCGAACGCCTTCAAGGCCCCGATCTTGCGGGCCGCGACCGAGTAGTAATAGTCATAAACCAGCGTGATGATGCCGACCTCACCCTTGCCACCAATCGCCCCGACAAGTTCCTGCGCAGCGAAATAGGCGTTCTTCTCATTGTCAGAGGCGACAACGGTCACATAGTCCTTGCCCGGCGCCATATCGACCGGGACGTTGTCCATGAAAACCAGCTTGATGCCGGCTGCCGCCGCCTTCTTGTAGGCTTCGGACTCAGATTTCGGATCGATCGGAATCGAGAAGATCACGTCCGGCTTGCGGGCGGTCATCTGCTCCAGATCGCTGATTTGCTGGCCGGGCTGGAACTTAGCGTCGGTGGTTCCGACGACTTCGATACCGAGGTCCTTGAGCGTGTTGCTGATTCCTGCGACCTGCAACTGAGGCCAGCCGGCATCCATGGTGTGCATCACCAGTCCAGCGGTAAACTTTCCAGCCTTGAGCTTGGCAAGGTCCTCATCGGAGAATTTCAGCACGTCTGGCGACACCGCCGGCGGACCGTCCGGGAAGCCTGGGACGGGTTGACCCCTCGGCGATAGGGGCAGCGGCTCGAGCAGAGCTTTTGCTTCCGGTGGAATGGTGTCATCTGCGCGCGCCGACGATGCGGCCAATCCCGATAGCGCCAAGGCCAAAGCGGCCGCCATAAATCCACGATAGTGCATTTCATTTCCTCCCGATCATATGAAACGGCCGTAGCGGCCGGGTGGCGACCTGGCTGGTCGTACTGGTTGGGCGCTGCTCAGCGCCCGTAAGGCATCAATGCCGCCGTGGCGGCACCTGAATAGTTCACGTAGACAGTCTTCTTGCGCATGTAGCTCTCGAGCCCATGCACGCCGTCGTCACCGCCCAGTCCGCTTTCGCGGAAGCCGACATGGAAACCCTGCAGCATTTCCGGGCCAATCCGGTTCACGTAGATCTCGCCGAATGAAACCTCGTTGACGGCGTTCATGACGCGGCCCAGATCATTGGTGAAAAGATAGGCCGACAGGCCATAGTTGGTGGCATTGGTGATGCTGACAGCCTCCTCGAAGGTGTCGAAGGGCATGATCGGCACGACCGGGCCGAAGATTTCGCGCGTCATGATCGGCATGTCAGCCGTCACGTCGGTCAGTACGGTCGGATTGAGCCAGTAGCCGCCATCGATGGGCGCCTTAGTCGGGCGTCCGCCGGCGAGAGCAAGCCTCGCGCCGCCCGCTACGGCTTCCGCAAGGACCGCCTCGACCTTTTCCAACTCTTCACGACTGACTTTCGGGCCGATATCGGTATTTGCCTGCATCGGATCACCGACGACGAGCGACTTGGAGAATTCCACAAAGCGTGTGACGAACTGATCGTAAATCGAACGATGAACAAGCGTGCGTTCGTTGCATATGCAGACCTGTCCGCAATTCATGTAGCGCGACGTGGCTGCGGAACGAACCGCCAGGTCGAGATCGGCATCAGCCAGGACGATGAATGGCGCCTTGCCGCCAAGCTCCAGCGAAACAGGCGTCAGATTGCGCGAAGCATTCGCCATGATGCGCTTACCGGTCGGTACGCTTCCCGTCATGGTGATGAGGTCGACGCCGGGTTCCGTGCAGAGCACTTCGCCTATGGTCTCACCTCGTCCCGTTATGATGTTCACGACGCCGGCCGGCACGCCCGCTTCGACAAAGATGCGAGCCATTTCGAGCGCCGAAAGTGGCGTGTCTTCATGCGGTTTGAGGACGATGGTGTCACCGGCGATCATGGCGGGCGCCACCTTTCGACTGACCAGGGCGCTCGGGTAATTCCACGGAATAATGGCGGCGACGACGCCTACCGGCACACGCTGTATCCAGACCTGCTCTCCCGCGTAGTCGGATGGCAGGATTTCACCTTGAATGCGACGGGCAAACTCGGCGTAGTAGTCGAAGAACTCGGCCGCGCCGCCGACTTCACCTATTGCTTCATTGATCGGTTTGCCTTGTTCCCTGACCACCACCTCGGCCAGATGTCGGGCGTTCTGCCGGATCAAGACCGCGATCCGCTTCATGATCGCCGCACGGGCAAGAGGCGCTTTGAGCCCCCAAGCCTTCTGCGCCTTGCGGGCGGCCTCTATCGCCTGGCGAGCCTGATCCGGGCTTGCCTCGGGCACGTCGACAAAGGCCTTGCCATTGGCCGGATTGATCACCGAACGCGTGCCGGCTTCGCCGGTGACAAACTTCCCGTCGATCAACATGAGATAGGATTTCTTGTCTTCTGCTGCCATGGTTCAATCCGCTTCCGCGTGCGTTGCAGGCGTGCCGACGCCTAAGGGTTGGATTTCGCTGCCGCCATCTGGACCGCGAACTCGATCGCTTCGACCAAACTGTCCTCATTGGCGATGCCCTTGCCGGCGATGTCGAAGGCCGTGCCGTGGTCGACGGAGGTGCGGATGATCGGAAGGCCGAGCGTGACATTGACACCGGAGAGCGCTTTCCACTCACCGGTCGCGGGATCGATGTTGAAGCCGAGCAGTTTCACCGGGACATGGCCCTGATCGTGATACATCGCGACCACCGCGTCATACTGGCGGGCGCGCAACTTGACGAAAACCGTATCGCCCGGAACAGGCCCAAACACCGCAAAATCGGCGGACGTGTAGGAGGCGACGACCGGGGTCGTAATGTCGATATCCTCACGGCCGAAAATGCCGCCTTCGCCGGCGTGCGGGTTGAGCGCGGCGATCGCAATGCGGGGATGGGCAATGCCGAGGCCGCGCAACGCCTCGACCGTCAGCTGGATAACCCGCCGCAACCGAGGTTCGGTCAGTTTCGACGGAACCTGGGCCAGCGCTACATGGGTCGAGACATGGCTGACGCGAAAATCGCCATGGGCGAGCATCATCACGGAATCGCGGGCGCCTGTCAGTTCTGCCAGCATGTCGGTGTGACCGGCATAATGATAGCCGGCCAGATTGAGCGCCTCCTTGTTGAGGGGAGCCGTAACGATGCCCGCAATTGAACCGGCCTGCGCCAGGCGAACGGCCTTTTCGATCGCCAGATAGGCGAGGCGCCCGCCTTCCGCCGACAAGACGCCTGTCTCGATAGGTGTGCGTTCGGGGCCGGCTTCGAGAATGGCTAGCGGCGGAAAAACCCCGGTGGCCGAAGCTGACGGTTGTTCCTCCTCAATGCGCCCGGAAATCGTCTCCATCGCACGCATCGCGGTGACGCTGCCGAGGATCAGAAGGGACAACGATCCGTCGGCAAGGCGCGGTTTCAGCCGTGCGCATGCCTTGGCGATGATCTCGGGGCCGATGCCCGCAGGATCACCCATTGTGATGCCGAGTCTTGGACCAGACATGAACGCCTCTAATCGGTCAATTGTGATCATCTTCTAATCCTTATAACCATCAATGCGCAATAGTTTTCTTTGGCGGTCATTCGTAATCAACGGTGCGGTGAAAATCGGCATGTTTTTCAACCCCTCCGAGGGAGGCGAGCCCATATCCCGGGCTGCTGACCGTCGTTTGACGTGATTTGACCGGCCCGAATGACCCGCCCCCATGCCTTTGGCCGGCGACGGTCTTGATCAGCGATGGGCTGGAGTCGCGAGCCTGCAGAAGAGGGCGCTGTCGCCGAACGCGCCAGATTTCGAGATTGTGGCCAGCCCCTTGAAAACACCGCCTTCGATCCTGGAAATCGGAAGCCCCGGCTCGATCTCGCTCTCGACCGTGAGTTCGACGACGCCCAGGCTGGAGCACACCGATCGCAATGTTTCACCGCCGGTGACGAGCAGCGTTCCGGGCTTTGGCAAGCCGTCGAGAAGCGAGGCAAACACCTTGCCGATATGATCTGCCACCGCGTGGCGATCTCCCGATGCAACGACGGTGACAACCGACGGCGCACCTCGCATGATCCGTTTCGCCAAGTCCCTTTTCGCTTTGTCGATGTCGCGTTCCACGACGATATGCGCATCCGCATTCTCGGCGGCAAAAAAGGCCACCTGTCCCGCTGTGACTTCGTGATTTGTGCCGACAAGGCCCAGGAATGGGGCGGGCAGTGCCGGAACAGGCTTGTGTGGTATGCTTAGGTGTCGTGCCAGCGCTGCAGCGAGGCCGCCCGTACCAACCCAGAGCGTCCGCGGCGCGCTCGCCGTGGCAACGATCTCGTCCAGGTCCTTGTCCGTTTCGGCGTCGTAGAGTGTGATGAAATGAACCGGCCGCGCGCCCGGTACCGACCGGCCAGACGAAAAGCGCTGACCCAGGCCGGCGACGATGTCGGGACCTACCATTTCGGACCGGTCGAGCCGCCATTGACGCCCAAGACGTGTAACGCGGCCCTGAAAGGGGAACGCGGGTGCCAGAACAACGCGCTGGTACCCACCCTCGACGATGCAGGCTTGTATTTCGGCGATGACGTGACCGCGCAGAAGGCTGTCGATCTTCTTGAAACTCAGTTGTCCGGCGGCAAGCCACGGCGCGTACCTCGAATGTCTCGCGACGGCGGTTGTCTCGGCACCCTCACGTGTGGCGATATCGACAGCCAAACGCCCCGAGAGCGCACGATCCAGTTGCCAGCTCACGCCGACACCGTGGCCTGGCGAGGCGAAGCAAACCGCGCTGTCCAGAGCGCCAGTCAGGTCGTCCGCGATGATCCGGATATCGACAGTCTCAAGAGCGCTCAACTGAAGAACCCGGACGGCTGACGCGCACGACGCGGACGTTCACATCGAGCGTCCGAAGATTGGTGAGGTTGGCCTGATCGATGCCGTCATCGGTAATGATCTGGTGGATGTCGGCCAGGCGGCAGATGGTGCAGAAATTGGGAGTGGTGAATTTGGAATTGTCGGCAAGCACGACCACCCGGCGTGCCGCGGCGATCATCGCCTGCTTCATCGCCGCGACCTCGAGCGAGGTCTCCGTGAGCATGTCCCCGGTGATGGCATGCGTGCCCAGAATTGCCACATCGGCGTGGATGGTGCGCAGGAAATTCTCGCCCGGCTGGCCAACCAGAGTTAGGGAACCCGGCTTGCAGGTGCCTCCAAGCATGACGAGGCGTACTCCCGGCACGGTTGCGAGTATCTGCGCGATCGCCAGACTGTTGGTGACGGCAGTAAGCGCAATGGGTGCAGCCGCGATGGCGCGGGCGACTTCCAGGACAGTCGTGCTTGCATCGAAAATGACACTCTGCCCGGGGCGAAGTTCCGACATCATGGCCGCGCCTATGGCCTCCTTCTCGGCCCTGGCGAAGTGTGCGGCAGTGGCGAGATCTGGCTCGAAGGTGGCGAGTTCCGTGCGTTGAAGCATCGCTCCGCCATGCGTTCGCTCCAATGCTCCCTGCCGCTCAAGTGTCTCGAGGTCGCGCCGTATGGTCGAAGGTGACGCGCCGATGAGATCGATGAGTTCCTGAACGCCGACGGTTCCTTCCCGTTTGAGGCATTCGAGAATGAAAGCATGGCGCTTGGCCGGAATCAGATCGACCCGTCCACGCCCGCCATCGTCTTCCCATGACCCGGCGGACGCCGAGGGCCCGGTATCTTCCACCGTTGATTTTCGAACATTCCTTGCCACGTTCGTATCTCCGCACAGTGCAGCAACACGCTCGCCGGAATCATGGCGAGCCCAGCATCGCGAATATCACGAATCCATTCGGCGAGCCCACTGGTTTGTCATGGCGATGAGCGAATTCCAATCGCTTTTGGCCTTATTAGAATTATTTTGACTGATTTTGACCATATGTGATAAGCGATGTTCGTCAATCGTCGTCAATTGGCGCTGACAAGTGCGCAGTTCTTGTCAAAAAATGGGAATTAAGTCAGCGATTCAGAGCGCTTGGCTCTGTTGCGAACCGGGTTGGAGGAACCATGTCTTTCTTGTCGAAGCTGAAATCGGCCCTTGTCGGCGCCGCTGCCGCGGCCGTCTTGTCAACGGCGGCTGTCGCTGCCGATGAACCCACGGTCGGCGTTGTCGTGCCGACCCTGGATGCGCAATTCTGGAACAGCTATGTCGCCTTCATGAAGAAGGGAGCGGATGAGCTTGGGGTAAAGCTCGTCGTGCTCAATGCCGACAACAAGCCCGACCAGATGGTCAAGTCGCTTGAGGACCTGGTGGCCCAGAAAGTTGACGGCATTGTTTTCACACCTTATTGGGCCACTGCCGCTCGCGGGCTTACCTTGGCGAAGGAAGCCGAGATACCGGTCATCCTCACCGACAGCTACCCGGATTTTTCGCCTCAAACCGAGCGTTTCCCCAATTACATCGCCTTTATCGGGCCGAGCGATGAAGACGCCGGATACCAAATGGCCAAGGCGCTGTTCGCCGCGATCAAGCCGGGGTCGGATGGCAAGAAAGTGATCGGCGTAGTGAACGGCACCGCCGGCACCTCGGTCGCCATTGATCGCCGCAAAGGGCTGGAAGACGCTCTCAAGGAAGCGCCCGATGTGCGCGTCGCCGGCGAAGTCGATGGCAATTTCGTCCGTGATACGTCACAGACCGCGTTTGAATCGCTCTTCCAGGGCAATCCGGACATCATCGGCGTCTGGGCCGCGAACGGCGGCACTGCGACCGGCGTGATGGCTGCGCTCAAGAATCACGGGAAAGCGCCCGGCAAGGACGTTATGGTCGTCGGAATGGATCTCAACCCTGAGAATGTCGATGCGGTAAAGTCCGGTGACCTGCTTTTCGATATTGGCGGTCATTGGCTTCAGGGCGGCTTCGCCCTTGTCGCCCTTTTCGATCACATCAAGGGTATTCCGGTTCCCGCGGACGCCGACAATGTCAAGCTAAAGCTGCTGCCGCTGACCAAGGATCGCGTTGCGCAGTTCGAGAAGGACTTTCCCGGCGGCGTGCCGACATATGATTTCAGACAGCACTCCCGCTTCTACAACAAGGACGCCAAGCCAGCCGTTTTCGAGATGCAATATAGCAACTGAACGTACGGTTGGACCTGCCTGCAATCCTCCGGTTGCGGGCAGGACCTGCCTGGCATTTGGGCGTATTCAATTCATGACACTGACTGCGAGCGACCTGCGCAAGAGCTACGGCCAGACACGCGCCGTAGATGGCGTATCGGTGGTGCTTCGGCCCGGCATGGTTCACGCCATCGTCGGCGAAAACGGAGCCGGCAAATCGACGACCTTGCGTATGCTTGCGGGCGCGGAACGGCCTGACGGTGGCGTCATGACCTTGGATGAAGCAAGCTATGCGCCACCAAGTGTCATCGGTGCGGCGGCCCTTGGCGTCTCGCTTGTATACCAGGAAATCACGATCAACCGTTCGCTGACCGTTGCCGAAAACATCTTCATCGATCGCCTGCGGCAGTTCGCCGGCCCTCTCGGTTTTATCGACCGCAGACGTATGGAAGCCGCGTCGCAAACGATCCTCGAACGGATCGGCGCGCAAATATCGGTCTCTGCCGACACAGGCCGCCTCAATCTCGGCGAGCTGAAATGCATCGAGATCGCCCGAGCGCTGTCTACAAATCCGAAAATCCTCCTTCTCGACGAATCCACCGCCTATCTCGATCATCGAGAGCCGTCGCGGATGAATTGACGATCCTGAAAGACGGGCAGTATGTCGGAACCTATCGCACGACCGAGATCGAGCCCAATGAAATTCATCGCCGCATGGTGGGGCGCGAGCTCGCGAGAAGCATCTATCCGCCGCCGCCGCCGAGAGATCCAAGCAAGCCTGTTGTCTTCGAAGCCTGCGAGGTCGCCGTTGGACGCGAACTCGGCGGCGTCAGCCTGAATGTGCATGCCGGCGAAATCCTCGGCCTTGCCGGATTGAAGGGCGCTGGCGCCGAGGCGCTGTTCGCAGCCATTTGCGGCGACTTGCCCTTGCGTGGTGGCTCGATGAAGCTTGCGGGTGGTTCTTATGCGCCGTCGAGTCCGACTTTCGCCTGGGGACAGGGCGTCGCCTACCTGCCGGGTGACCGTCACAATGAGGGCCTGATCGCCGACTTCAGTATCCTCGACAATCTGGTGATGGCCCGCCCGCCGCATCATGGGCCGTTCTTTGATCGCGCCGCTGCCACTGCCATCGCGGGTGACCTGATCGCCCAGATCGGCATCAAGACACAAAGCGTCGATTCGTCCTGCCGTTCGCTCTCGGGCGGCAATTTGCAAAAGGTGGTGATCGGCAAATGCCTGGCTGTCCAGCCGCGCTTGCTCCTGCTCAACAATCCTACACGCGGGGTCGATATCGGCGCCCGAACGGAAATCTATCGCCTCGTCAGGCAGAAGGCGGCGCAGGGCCTCGCCGTGATCCTGTCATCAGAAGACATGCCCGAACTGATCGGTATGTCGGACCGCTTGCTGGTGCTCCGGCAAGGACAAATTACGCATCGCATCGAGACGGCAGCCGATGCCACCGAGCATGACATCATTGGACATATGGCCTGACCATGGAAACGAACGTGACCTCGATCGCCACCAAGACACCGAACGCAACCAGGGAACCCGGCGTCAATGCCAAGTTCGAAGTCGTCAAACGCGGCGTTCCGCTTGCCATGCTCGTCCTGCTCATTGTGATCTTCTCGATAGCCTCGCCACGCTTCCTGACCTTCAGCAACCTTCTCATCGTGCTTCAACAGGGCACGGTGCTGCTGGTTGCTGCGCTCGGCATGACCTTCGTCATCATGGCCGGTTCAATCGATCTTTCGGTCGGTTCAATTGTTGCACTCGCGGCATTGGCAGCCGCATTGACAGCTGACAGCCTTGGCGCCGCGGCGATCATTCCCGCCATTGCCGTCGGTGCTGTTGCCGGATTGATCAACGGCGTTCTCCTAGCCAAAGGCAAGGTGCCGTCCTTCATCGCAACCATGGGAGCGATGGTGGTCTATCGCGGCATCGTGCTGCTTTTTACACGTGGCGCTCCTGTCTCGATCGAGGATGAGCAATTCCTTGATGTCTATACCAATCGGACTTTGGGCATTCCGCACTCCGTGATCATTGGCCTGGTGCTGATGGTTGTCGCGTATGGCATCATCAACAGGACGGTGTTCGGGCGCGAGGTTCGCGCCATAGGCGGTGGGGAACGTGTCGCCATTCTAACGGGCATTCAGGTCGCGCGCGTGAAAATCTATATGTATGTGCTTCTCGGTGCCTTGTGCGGCATTGCCGGCTTGCTACAAGCCGCGCGCGCCATGGCCGCCACCGCCCAACTCGGGGAGGGGCTTGAACTGGACGTCATAGCCGCGGTGGTCGTCGGCGGAACACCATTGACTGGAGGCGTAGGCAGTGTTGTCGGTACCATGCTGGGCGTTTTGATCATCACTCTGCTTTCCAACGGCATGAACATGGCCGGTGTCGATCCGTACCTTCAGAATATCGTCAAGGGTACGGTTTTGGTCTGCGCCGTATTCGTGACCATTGATCGCAAGAAGATCGGCATCATCAAGTAAGCGTCGAACTGCGGTTGGGCGAGATCTCGCGCCTTTCTGATCTTCGTGCACTCGACGTTGTATCTCCAGTCTGCTGGCGAACTCGCTGCTGGTCGCCGTCCGTCGCTCTTCCAGCCACGTACGCCATGGTGCGGTTGAAGGGTGGCGGTCGCTTCCTGCCGGCTTTCACGCAGCCGACCTACGTGGCGTAAGCGGTTCGCCCAATTTGACTCAAGAAGCTGATACAGCATTTGCTGATCATATTTATTTTGAAACGAATGGCAGCTTTGCGCCTCCGTCCGCTAGTTCGGGATGCCTTTGCCACTACCCAAAGGCAGACGTCACCCGAAAGCCGTTCCCTCTGGGTAAAAAAGCCGCGTTACCTCTTTGGCCAGCTCATGGGTTCCGACAGCGCCTGCATAACGTGGAGCTCAAAAGCGCCGGGCGCGTGGCTGGCCTCAGCCAACTGCCGGGCATCCCACTCTCGGACAATGCTGCCCTCGGCCAGAAGCACCGCGCGGTTGCAAAGGGCCGGGAACGGCTTCCACGATATGGGTGGAGATGATGACCGCGTGGCTGCCCCTCAGTGCGATGGCACGGATGATGCGCTTGACCTCAAAGGCGGCGAGCGGATCGAGGCCATTCAGGGATTCGTCGAAGATGAGCAGCGGTGGCGCGCCGAGCAATGCGGCGGCAATGGCAATCTTGGCCTGCGTGCCAAGCGAATATTCGGCAATCGGCCGTTCGATCCAGCGCCTCAGCCCCAATCTCTCGACAACATCGACGCCAGGCCAGTCATTCTCCGTACAGCCACGGACCGACGCGACGAACTGGAGATATTGCCGTCCGGTGAGCGCTGCCGGCAGTTCAGGCGGATCGATGGCCAGACCGAAGCCGGCCTTGGCGGGCTCCGGCGCGCTGGCGAGATCGAGGCCGTCGATCGCCACACTTCCCTGGAGCAGCCGGATCTGACCGGTGATCGCCTTCAGCAAGGTGGATTTTCCTGAGCCGTTTGCGCCGAGCAGGCCAAGGATGTCACCCCGATCGAGCGTCATCCCGATGCCGGCGACAACTGGTCGGCCCCCATAGCCGGCGCCGAGCCCGCGAACCGCGAGTATCTCGACAGATCGACACTGCTATCCATGGCGATATCTCCGTTGCGCCCGGTGCCACAGGAACAGGACAAGGGCGGCAAAGCCGATCAGCACCGTGCGCCCATATTCGAGCGACTCGTAGCTGGTGTAGGCGATGGTGCCGAGGAAGCTCAGCGCGGCGACGAATGGCGAGGTCATGAAATAGGCGGCAAACACCGCATAGGCGCCGTTCAGCGCCAGCAGCCAGAAGCCGCTAGCGAGCGGCAACGCCCAGGCCGACGGCTCAGCCGCCAGGGCAGCAACGGCCGGCAGGAGAAAGTAGGCGACCGACAATTGCAGGGGCAGCCGCGCCAGGCGCAGCCAGGCCCTGGTGAAGCCGAGCGGAGCCGTGCGCAGCACTGGCGAGTCGAGCGGATGGAAGCGCGCGCTCAGCATGAAGACGAGAGGGCCGCCGGTCAGGCCGGCCATGGCCGCCGGCACGGCATCGTGACGAACGAAGCTGATGGAGGCAGCAACAACCGTCGCGAAACCAAACAGGATGGCTGCTCCCACTAGGCGCCATGAAAGTACTATGCGGCCGGCGGGTAGATCCCAGGCCCAGCTGGAGAGCTAGGCCGGCGTCGAACGATCGACGGCACCTAGCAAGGGGCGGCGCCCGTCCGGATCCCTTGCCAGATCGGCAGTGTCGGCGTTGACCAGGTCGCGCGCGCTCCGCAGGCACAGGACGGCTGTCGCACAGAAGCCGGCGCCAAACAGGATCGCGGCGCCGAGACCCCAGGTCGCTGCCAGTGGTTTTGCAATGACGAGACATCCAAGGCCTACTGCTGCTGCGACGATGAAAACAATGGGGACGCCCAGCGCACACGCCGCCACCGCCGCCATGCGCCGGCGCTCCCGAAGCGACAGCGGCAAAGCCTTCAGGAAAGGCGCGAAGGCGCGCGACAGGCAAAGCCTGGCGAGCGCGTTGCCAGCGAAGCCGCCAAGAATGAGAAGCGCGCTTGGCAAACCAAGCAGCCACAGCGCCTGCTCCTGCCGCAGCGTGGCCGCCCCCGCCTGCAACGCGACAACGACGTCGGCCATGGCGTAGGCAAAAAGGGCCCAGCCACCAAACCCGATCCAGGCAAGGTCGCGGCGGCGGATCAAACGCAAGCCAGCCGAGAGTTCGCGCCGGAGCAAGGTCAGGACAAGCCTGTCGTGCCGCATTGTTCCATCTTCGTGATCGGCCTCAAAGCCGGTTGGATATCGACATAGGTCGGTGACGATTGTGCCGCCAGTAGGGCCGTAGCGGCTCAGCCTCCCACAGGGGGGTTTGGCGGTTACATTCTTCAGCGCCATATGAGATAGTCCTGCATCGTCGCCTGAAGGCTGGTCGTGGCGGTGCGCACCCCAGCCATCGCGTCCTTCACCGCCGCTTGGTCAAAGGGTTTGGCTGTTTGTGCCGCCGCCACAATGGTGCGCGCGGCACGCAGTTGGCGCAGTGCCTGGAAGGTGCGAGCGCCGTTGTCGCGCAGCACGCCACGGAACTCCTTCCTTACCTCGGGCGGATAAGTGCTGGCAATCTCCGACAACAGCACGCGCGGCGCCGCGCCCTTGCGCAGGCCGTGCAAGGCATAGCCGAGGAGGAAGAAGTTGACCCCGAGCGAAAGGGCGAGCACCACCAGCCTCGCCGTCATATCCAGGAACGCTTCAAAGCGAGCCCTCCTCTGCCGGATCATCCGGGACACGCCATAAGCCAGCGACGATCCCGACGCCAGCGCCAGAAGCTCCATAGCGGACGGATCGTCCTGCAGCCGCGCCACCTGGTAGCCTACCAGCGTCGCCGCTATGAGCGCGGCAGCAGCGCAGGCGGCAAACCCGGCCCGACTCAAGAGCAGGCGCGGCAGGAAGGACGGCCGGCTCGAACCGGCTTCGATGCGGGCTAGCACCTTGCGCGCCAGCGCCTGGTCGTCGCTATCGGCCAGCGCCGCCTCGAGCACGAGGAGATCGAGCGCGGCATCCGGATCGTCATTCCGCTCCGCCGCCAGCAAGGCCCGCGCCTGCTGGCGGAAAGGCGCCGGCCATGCTTCGACGGTATCGAGGTCGACTTGCCGCAGCCGGACGGTCCGACGAGGATGACGAACTCACCGGACGCGATGTCGAAAGATACGTCGTGGATAACCTTCGCTTTGCCAAGGGCTCTCTCGACGCCCGATATGGTGACCGCACTCATTAGTGTTGTCCTCAGAAAGAGACCTTGTCGCCACCCTTGAGCTGCAAAATCTGCCGCGCCTCGTCAGGGGTGGCCACCGAGGCACCGAGCCCCTCAATGATCTGGCGGACCTTCTTCACCTGCTCGGCGTTGGATTTCGCCAGCTGGCCCTTGCCGATCCACAGCGAGTCCTCCAGCCCGACGCGCACATTGCCTCCAAGCGCAATCGCCTGGGTGGCGATCGGCAGTTGGCTTCGGCCTGCGCCCAGCACCGACCAGTGGTAGTCCTGCCCAAACAGGCGGTCGGCGGTGCGCTTCATATGCGCGACATCCTCCGGATGGGTGCCGATGCCGCCAAGGATACCGAACACGCTCTGGACAAAGAACGGCGCCTTGACCAGGCCGCGCTCGACGAAATGGGCGAGCGTATAGAGATGGCCGATGTCGTAACACTCGATTTCGAAACGCGTGCCGTTCTCCGCACAAGTGCGCAATATGTGCTCGATATCGCCAAAGGTGTTGCGGAAGATGCGGTCGCGCGAGCCTTCGACATATGGACGTTCCCAATCATGTTCGAAGGTCTTGAAGCGCTCCAGCATCGGATAGAGGCCGAAATTCATCGAGCCCATGTTGAGTGAGGCGACTTCCGGCGCAAAGGCCGCCGCCGGCTTGACCCGCTCCTCGACGCTCATCGTCGCGGCGCCGCCGGTGGTGATGTTGATCACGCAGTCCGAGCGCTGCTTGATCACCCTGAGGAAGGGCGCGAAGGCCTCGGTCGACTGGTCGGGACGGCCATCGATGGGGTTGCGCGCATGCAGATGGACGATGGCAGCGCCGGCCTCCGCCGCGCCTATCGCGGCCTCGGCGATGTCTTGTGCGCTCACCGGCAGATGCGGCGACATCGACGGCGTGTGGATCGAGCCGGTAATCGCGCAGGTGATGATGATCTTGTTCTGGTTCGCCACTTGAAAGAAACCTCGTCAGGTTGAGCGGGCTATTTTGACCGCGCCTTATTTCACTGCGCCTTGGGTGATGCCGGAGATGAACTGCTTCGACAGCACGATGTAGAGCAGGGTGATCGGCAGCGCTGCCAGTGTCAGTCCGGTGAACAGCACGCCCCAGTCGGTGGTGAACTCGCCGACGAAGACGGTGAGGCCCTGCGGCAAGGTTTTGAGCTCGTCCGAGGTGATCAGCACCAGCGGGAAGAAGAAGTCGTTCCAGATCGGCACGGCGTTCTGGATGGCGACGATGACCAGCGCCGGGCGCGCCAACGGCAACATGATCGAGCGCATGATGCGAAATTCGCTGGCGCCGTCCATTCGTCCGGACTCTTCTAGTTCGCGCGGCAAGGTTCGGAGGAAGCCGGTCATGATGAACACCGCCGAGGGAATGCCCATGGCGACATAGACCAGCACCAGGCCGGCATAGCTGTCGACCATGCCCAGTGAATCCAGCTGGATAAACAGCGGAATAATCGCCAGTTTCAGCGGCACGGTCATGCCGCTGAGGAAAAACATCAGCACCAAGGCGCTCAGCCTGAACTGGTAGCGGGCAATCGCATAGGCGGCCATGGTGCTGAACAGAAGGATCAGCGCCACCGCGGCCACGGTGATGCCGACGGAATTGGCGAGGTAGCGGACGAAGTTGGTTTCGCTCCACACACGCTCGGCATTGGCCAGCGAAAAGTGAGCCGGCAGGGCGAAGGGCGAGCTGAATATCTCGGCATTGGTCTTGAAGGACGACATCACCATGACGAACAGCGGATAGATCATGATGACGGCGTTGATCGCCAGCATCAGCTGGATGGCGCCATTCTTCAGCAACTCGGCGGGTTGCCCGGTGCGGGCTGTCGCGCTCACAGCTCGATCTCGCGACGGCGCAGGTAGCGAAGCGCGATTGCAGTGACGCCTGCAACGATGATGAACATCATCACGGCCAGCGCGCTGCCCTGGCCGAAATCCTGGATGCCGGTCGTCGTGGAGCCGAAGGCGGTGCGGTAGAAATAAAGGCCGAGCACGTCGGTGGCGCCGCCGGGCGAACCGGTAAGGCCGGCCATCACATAAGGGATTTCGAACCAGTTGAAGCTGCCGATGAAGGTCAGGATAGTGACGATGGTGACGCTGGGCGCTATCAGCGGCCACACGATCTTGGTCATCAGTACATAGTCGCCCGCTCCGTCGAGACGGGCGGCCTCGATCACGTCCTTGCTGATGCGCTGCATGCCGGCCAAAAGCACCAGAGTCGGGAAGCCGAGCCAGTGCCAGACATTGGCGAACAGGACGCTGCCTAGTGCGGTGTGTTCGTTGCCGAGCCACGGGATGGCGCTGATGCCGACCAGCGCCAGCGTCTGGTTCACCAGGCCGAACAGCGGATGCAGGAACAGTTTCCACAGGAAGCCGACGATGACCGCCGACAGCACGACCGGAAGAAAGACGATGACCTGGTGGATACGGTGGCCGGGCAGCGCCTTCAGCAAGGCATAGGCGAGCAGGAAGGCGGTGCCGTTCTCGAACACCATCAGCGCCACGAAGGCGATGATGTTGTGCTTCAGCGCATTGTAGGTCCAGTCGCTGTAAGGCTGTTCAAACAACACCTTGCGGAAGTTTTCAAAGCCGATGAATCCGGTCGGCTGCAAGCCGTTGAACTCATAGAAGGCAAGGCGGAAGGCCGACAGCAGCGGCCAGAGCACGAACAACACCATGACCATCAGGGCCGGTGTCAGCAGGGACGCGATCCAGAGTGACCGGCGCCACGGAAAGGCTTTTGTGGTGTGGCGTCGGCCGATGTTCATGTCACTTGCCCTGGAAAGGCTTGTACCATTTGGCGAGGCCGCTGGTCAGGTCGGCGGCCAGCTGGTCCGGGGTGATCGAACCCGACATCATCTTGGTGATGTCGCCCTGCAGCAGCTCCGATCCCGTCGGCTTCTCGAAACGGAAGTAGACGACATTGATATGCGGCATGGCGGTTTCGTTCAACTTGGCGACGTGGGCGAGAAGCTCGTCCTTGATGACGACGCCCTTGATCGGCGAGATGTTGCCGAGCAGCGCGGAGAACTTGTCGCCGAACTCCTTTGTGCCCATCCAGTTGACGAGCTTGAGCGCCGCCTCCTTGTTGGCCGACTTGGCGTTGACGGCATAGCCGCCGTCGAAGAACTTGGTCACCTGCGGGGTGTCGCCGGCCTTGGCCATGGGCGGGGCGACGAAGTCCATGTTGATGGCCGGGTTCTGGGTGCGGTAGCTGGCGATGTCGAAGCTGCCGCCGGCCAGCATCGCCGCCTTGCCGCTGATGAACAGCTGGCCGGCGGTGTCATAGTCGATGCCTTCGAAGCCGGGCGGCATGTAGTCGCGCAGTTCGAGTAGCTTGCCGAGCGCCGCGACATAACGCGGGTCCTTGAAGGTGGTCTTGCCCGACGTCAGGTCGCTGACAAAGTCCTGACCGAGGAACGGGTTGGTGAAGATGGCGACGAACATCTCGTTGAACCAACTGGTGCCCATGCCGTTGGCTAGGGGGTAAATACCCTTGTCCTTGAGCGCCTTGCTGACAGTTATGAACTCATCCCATGTGGTCGGCGGGGTCAGCCCGGCCTTGGCGAAGACGTCCTTGTTGATGAACAGTCCGAGCGTCTGCGAAGCGAAGGGTAGGGAATAGACCTTCTTGTCGGCGCGGTAGGTGCCGGCCACCAGCGCATCGGCCGGCTGGTTGGCGAGCGAAGGCACCGTGGTCAGATCCTGCGGTTCGAAATAGCCGGCCTTTACGAACTGCTCCAGCCAACCGTAAGCATGGGTGTGGATGACGTCACCGCCCTTGCCGGCGGCCAGCGCCGTCGAGACGATGGTCGGATAGTTCTCGTCCGGGAAGGACTCGAACTTCACATGGATGTCCGGGTTGGCCTTGGTGAAATCGGCGAAAAGTTCGTTGTAGGCGGCCTTGTCTTCCTGGCGCCAGGTCCAGAACGAGATGTCGGTGGCATGCGCCACGCTGGCTGCCAGTCCCCATGCGAAAGATGCGGCCGCGAGGGCCAGCCCAATCCTTCTCCTGCTCATGTTGCAATCTCCCAATCGCGCTTGATGCGCTTTTTACGACGATTATCAAATCATAGTTCTTGCCGTCTGGAAAGATAGTTTGTAAAGTTTCCTAACTAACAAGGATTGGACGCGGCAACCCGCTTCGTCCGGCGTGCGCGGTGGAATATCGGTGACCCAGAAAATCATTGCAGGCGTGGATATAGGCGGCACCAAGACGCGCATCATGGCGTGCCAGGGCCAGCACACGATCGCCGACGAGGTGCTGGTGACGGAGAGCTGGCGCATTCGCCAGATGGAGACCGATGCCAAGACACTGGCCGGCATCGTCACTGGGCTGTGCGCCGGCGCAGCACCTGTCGCGCTGGCAGTCGGCGCGCATGGCTGCGATACAGGTGAACAATGCCTTCGCTTCCAGGCGCTGTTGGCCAGCAGGACCGACGGTGCGGTGCAGGTGGTCAACGATGCCGAACTGATGGTTCCTGCCGCTGGCTATATCGATGGCATCGGCGTCGTCTCCGGCACAGGCTCCATCGCGGTGGCGCGGACAGTCGATGGCGAGATGCTGGCCGCCGGCGGCTGGGGCTGGATCCTCGGCGACGAGGGCAGCGCGCCGGCCTTGGTGCGCGAGGCGGCGAAGGCGATCCGCCACAGCCTCGACCGGGGCCAGGATGGCGACCCGCTGATCGCCGCGCTGATGCGCGAACTCAATACCGACGACCAGACTAAGCTCGGCATCCTGCTCAACGAAACGCGCGGCGCGGCGGTCTGGGGTCGCTATGCCAATGCCGTGTTCGATGCGGCGATCGCCGGCTCGGCTCTGGCCATCCGCGTCATCAGCGAAGGCGGGGCAGGGCTTGCCGCGCTGGTCGAACTCTTGATCGAACGTGGCGCCAATCATGCCCTGGTCGTGGCCGGCGGCGGTGTCATCTCGGAGCAGCCGATGCTGATGACAGCATTTGTCGAGGCCATGGCAAAGGTATCGCCGTCGAGCCAGGTGCTGCTGCTGCGGGAGCCGCCGGTGCTGGGTGCGGTCGCCTTGGCCAGACGGCTGCTGGTCGGCCAAGGGCTGTCGTCAGAAATTGGAGTCCTTTGAATGATGAAGCGTATCGGCTACCGCCCGGCGGTGGCGCGCCAGACGGAAAGTCTCGAAATTGGCAGGCGCTCGGTGGCCTTGTCGTTGGACAACCTGGATCTCAGCGCTTTTGCCGGCAAGACGATCGGGCTTGCCGGCATCGGCGCCAGCTACCAGGCGGCGCTAGCCGGTGCATCCTACCTCCGCGCCTCCGGCATCAAGGCTTTTGCCTACACGCCAACCGATCTTTATGGCCGCACGGATGCGGCTGCAGATGCCTTCATCGCACTGTCCGCCTCCGGGCAGAGCCGCGAGATTTTCGATGTCATGCGCGAGGCATCGGGCTCGCCGCGCCTGGCGGTCTGCCGTGGCAGCGACAATCCGCTGGCTGGTCTCACCGGCGCGGTGCTGGCAACGGATTCGGGTGCCGACAATGGGGCCAGTTCGACCGGCTACACCGGGACCTTGCTGGCGCTCGGCATGTTGATCGACAAGCTCGCCGGCAATAGCTTCGACTGGGCGCGTTTGCCCAGCGCGATGGCGACTGTTCTCTCTGGTGCTCAAAGCGCTGCCGGGCAGGCGGCCGGGCTGCTGCAGGGCAGAACATCCATCGATATCGTCGGCGCCGGCGTCGGCTTCGCCACCGCGGGCGAGGCGGCGATGCTGATCCGCGAGGCGGTTCGGGTGCCGGCCTCGGGCTGGGACACGCTGAACTACCTGCACGGGCCGATGGAATCGCAGGATGCGGCAACAGGACTGATCGCCATCGGCGATGGCCGCGAGGTGAAGATCGCGCAGGATGTCGCGGGCTTCGGCTGCCCCTCAGTACTGGTGACGCGGCGCAGCGATGTCGCTGTAGCCGACAGGCTGGTGCTGATCTCGATTCCGGCGCTCGGCAACGCCATCGCCGATGCCATACTGGAAATCGTCGCCATCCAACTCATAGTCGGCGACATGCAGGACGCGGCCGGCCTCACCGACATTACGTTCCGCTACCGCCAGACCGATACCAAGCTGAAGCCGTGGTCGGCGACCGAAGTCTGACGCCGCTGTCCGGATCGTGGAAATTGCCAAACCGCCTGGCAATGGGGCATTGAGGACGGGATGCGGCTTTTCGAGTCGGGGCGGCGATTGCGCTTTCACCGACTAGAGACAGGATTTAAGGCAAAAGGTCGAACGGCTGAGATGGCGGCTGCGGAAATCCCCAATCTGACCGACAGCGCCCGCGCCGTGCTGCGCGTGCTCGCCGCGCACGGGCCGGTGACGCGGCCGAAGCTCGGCGCCATGCTCGACCTATCGAAGCCGACCATGTCGGCGGCGGTATCGGAGTTGAGTGCGCTCGGCCTCGTTGCCTCGCGTGGGATTGAGCGCGGCGCCATTGGCCGCACGGCGACGATCTACGGCATCGGCCCGGGTGCGGGCTACGCAATCGGCATCGATGTCGGCGCCGCCCAGGTGCGCGCCGTCGCCTATTCGATAGATGCGCAGAAGCTGGCATCGATCGAAGAACCCATCCCGGAAGCGATAGCCGGCGATGCCGACGCGGTCGGCGCCGTCGTAGAGTCGGTGGCGCGTGCCACCATGGCCAGGGTCGCCAAGAGTTTTCGCGCGCTGCGCGCCATTGCGGTGGCGGTGCCGCGCATCGTCTCCAACAATCGTTTTGACCGGCCCGGCGGGCCGTCCGCCGTGCTTGGCCTGCTGCGGCGCAGTATCAAAGTGCCGATCATCCTGGAAAACAACGTCAATTGCGCGGCCATCGGCGAGATGCATTTTGGCGCCGCGCAAGGCCACCAGACCTTCGCCTTCCTGCAGGTTGGCGTGCGGGTCGGCCTCGGCTTCATCACCGAGGGACGTTTGTTTCGCGGCGCCGGCGGTGCTGCCGGCGAAATCGGCCGCATGCCGTTTCCATGGTCGGCCAGCGAGTCGCCCCATCGTGAAGGGCTCGAACATTATCTCGGCTCGCGGGCGTTGATCGAGCGCTGCCGTGTCGACTGGCCCGCAGGAGAAGGCGTGCCGCCCGACTCGGCCAAGGATCTTTTTGCACGCGCGCTCGAGGGCTCGCCGCCGGCGGTAGCGGCCGTCGCGCGCCATGGCGCCGATATCGGCAGGCTGGCGGCCGGCTGCATCGGCATGCTCGACCCCGGCCTGATCGTGCTTGGCGGCGGTGTCGGCAGAAACCCGCTGATGACGGAAAACGTCGAACGCGTCGCAGCAGAGCTTGCATGGTCAACACCCATCGCTGTCAGTTCCCTGGGGGATGACGGGACCGCGCTCGGTGCCGTGAAGCTGGCGGTTGATTACACTCTCGGGCTGATGCTGCGCGAAGGGCGTCACCCGGCTGTGGTGCTGCCGCCATTGTCAGAGCTGGAGCGCTAGTAGTGGTCTGATTTGGAAGATACCGCGTGACCAGATCGCTTCTGGAGAACTGTTTGCGACTGCGACTACTACCGTTGCAGAGCGCGTGTCTCGACTCTGGGGGCGAAAAGTGCCCACGTAATGTTTTGCCCTGTTCGTCGGCCAACGTCCCTTGCTGCAGCCCTTGCCCGCGGTCTCCGGGCATTCGGCCTTAGGTCTTACTAGGTCAGCCCGCCATCCAGCCGCCGTCCACCATCAGGTTGATGCCTGTAACGTAGCTTGCCATGTCGCTGGCGAGAAACAAGGCGGCTCCGGCCACGTCGCTCGGATGTCCAAGCCGCGGCCATGGCGTGCGCCTTCGCGAGTAATCGAGCGCGTCGGGATCGTTGGCGACACCCGGCTTGCCGGTGACGATCTTGCCTGGCGCAATCGCGTTGCAGACGATCAGGTCGTCGGCGTGGTCGACGGCGATCTGCCGTGTCATCTGCACGATGCCCCCCTTGCTCACCGAATAGGGAAAGTCACCGGGGCAGGCAACCATGCCGTGCTGGGACGAAATGTTGATGATGCGGCCGCGCACGTCGTTGACCGGTGCCTGGCCGAGCATCTGCATCACCGCCCGTTTCGAGCAGTAGAAGAAGCCGGTCAGGTTCACGCCGATGACGCGCTGCCATTGTCCTGGCGTGGTGTCGATCAGATTGGTGCTGGTGTAGATCGCGGCGTTGTTGACCATCACGTCGAGACGTCCAAACTGCGTGACCGTCGCATCGACCGTCGCATCGACGGCGCTCCAGTCAGAGATGTCGGTCCGGATGTAAACAGCAGCTCCGCCATTCGAGCGGATCAACTCCACCGTACTCTCACCGCCTTCGATCGGCTGCTCGACCGTGTCGGCGATGACGACGCTCGCGCCCTCGGCCGCGAATTTCAGCGCGATCGCGCGGCCGATGCCGGAACTGCCTCCGGTGACGATGGCGGCCTTGTTGGCGAGCAGGGGCATATGGTCCTCAGCTTTCCCGGGTGACGATGTGTCCGACTTTCGGGCCGATCGGTTTTCCCTCGCGCACGATCTCGCGACCACGCAGGAAGACGTTTGTCAGCCGCGCTTCGACGATCCAGCCATCGAATGGCGTATAGCCCGCACGTGACACCTGATCGGCATTGGCGATGGTGCTGGACTGGCGCGGATCGAGGATGAGGATATCGGCATCGTAGCCGGTGGCGATCTTCCCCTTGCGCCGGCCAAGCCCGAAGCGCTCGGCCGGATTGCTGGCGCACAGGCGCACCAGATCGGGCAGCGCGATCAAGCCTTCATCGACCAATTTCAGCATGGTCTGCAACAGTGTTTGCAGTCCTGGCATGCCGCCTGGAATGTCAGCGAAAGCCGCATAGGGCGCTGCCTTTTCGGCTGGGGTGTGCGGCGCGTGGTCGGTGGCGACGATGTCGATCAGTCCTGCGCTCAGCGCGGCGCGCAGCGCATCCACATCATGCGGTGAGCGCAGGGGTGGCGAGGCCTTGAGATTGGCGCCTTGCAACTCATAATCGCCGGCGGTGAAGAAGAGGCTCTGCGGGGTGGTTTCGACGCTGGCGTCGGCCATGCCGCGCAGCCGGCCCCACGTCTCGACGCCGAGTTCGGAATTGATCTGGCGGACATGAATTCTGGTCTCGGTCGAGGCGGCGGCGATGAGCGCCCGGGCGATGCCGTTAGCTTCGGCCAGGGGCGTCCGGCTGGCCTGAAAGGCGGCGATGTTGCCGGAGCGGTCGCGCGCTGTGCTGCCGGTTAGGATCGATTGATCGCCAGGCGAGATGCCGATCAAAGTGTCGCTGCCGGCGAAAGCCTTCAACGCCTCGGCCACGGCGTCGGACGTCGCGAAGAGGAAGTCATCGGGCACATCGGCGGTGAACAGCTCGAACGAGACCGGCGCCAAGTCCAGCACGCGAGGGATAAGCGACAGGTTGCGGCTGACCACGGCTTGCAAGCCGACATCGACATGGATGCGGGCCTCAGTCAGCGTCATCTTGTCGGCAAGCTGTTCGGCCGTGGCCGTCCATGGCTCATCGGTCGGCATATCGAGCACCGTCGTAACGCCGCCAAGGGCCGCGGCATGCGTGCCGGAGAAAAAGTCCTCCTTGTGCGTCAGGCCGGGCTCGCGCAAATGCGCGTGCGCGTCGACCAGGCCGGGCAGCAGATAGGTGCCGGCCGCATCGATGACGGTCCTGGCCGAAGCCGTCTCGCCAGGCTGGACCAGCGCCGCGATACGGCCATCGGTAATACCCACATCGCGCCGCTCGAACCCTTCGGCGTTGACGATGGTGGCCCCCCGGATCAGCGTTTCAAACATGTCGTCTTGCTTCCGTCAGCCGCGCCGCTCGAAGCCGGCATGGTTCTCCAGCCAGAATCGGGCAATGTCTTGGCGGCGCACAAAGGCAGCGACTGGCTTTTTCTTCACGTGCTCGATCACCTCGCGCAGCCCGGAGGCCCGGTTGGGTTGGCCCATCCAGCGCGCATGGATGCCGATAGTCAGCATGCGGCCGCCGGTCTCATCGGCCTCGTCGAGCATGTAGTCGATCGCCGAGCGGCAATCCTCGGCGAAGTCGCGCGGATTGCTGTAGCCCGGCGCCACCAGATAGCGGCTGTCGTTGAGCGTCTTGGAATAGGGCACGACCAGGATTTCCGTGCCCCGATGGTCGACGAAATAAGGCAGGTCATCGTTGCAGGGATCGGAGTGGTAGAGGAAGCCCCCTTCCTCGACGAGCAGATCGCGCGTGTTGACGCTAGGCAGCGAGCGGCAGTTCCAGCCGAGGGGCCGCCTCCCCAGCAGTTTCTCGTAGAGCGCGATCGCTTCATGCAGCTGGCGCCTTTCCTCGCTGCGCTCCATGGTCGTATAATCGATCCAACGCAGGCCGTGGCCGAGCAGATCGTGCCGTCGCGTCTTCATCCATTCGACGAAGGGCGGGTTGCGCTCCAGCGCCACCGCGCAAGCGGAGATGGTGATCGGGATGTCGTAGCGATCGAAGAGTCGCGCCAGGCGCCAGACACCGGCGCGGCTGCCATATTCGAAATGCGTCTCGGTGCCGAGGTCGCGCACCGGCGGGCTCGAGGTGAGATTGTATTCGCCCCAATTGTCGTTGCGGCCGTCTTCGGGCCAGGAATATTCCGAGCCCTCCTCGTAGTTGAGCACGAGGTTGATGGCGAGCTTGACGCCGCCGGGCCAGGTCATGAAGGGTGGGCGCGGACCATAGCCGACGAAGTCGCGCGGCTGGGCCGGTTGCGAGGCAGCGCTCGGCGTCATGGCAAATTCCTCTCAGCTCGTTTCGTTGGCGGCGATCCAGTCCATGTAGGCATGGAACGCTTCCTTGCCGGGACGCGGCCGCCATGCGGTGTCGCGCAGGATGCGGGCGATGTCATAGGCGCCCCACATGCCGCCTTTCAGTCTCACGTCCTGGACGATGTTGGCGTCATCTCCCGATGTCACCTCGACTTTCAGTCCGGGCACGCGTTCCCTTGCCCAGCCGATGATCTCGCCGATGGTCTGGCTGGAGCCGGAGCCGATGTTGTAGTGGCGGTAATTGAGGCGCGGTGCATCGATCAGCGCGAGGATCGCGGCGGCAACGTCGGACGAGGCGGTGTAGTCGCCGACCGGCTCAAGACTGTTCGGCCTGATCGTCTCGCCAGCCAGGGCCATATGCGCGACGCGGTTGGGAACATGACGAAAGTTGCGGCTCTCGGTGGCGCGGTCCATCGGGCCGTAGACCGAAGCAAGCCGCACCGAGACCGCCGACAGGCCGAACAGGTCGGCATAGCGGTTGGTGACCATCTCGGAGGCGAATTTCGAGATGCCGTAGAGCGTCAGCGGCGCGACATAGCCGTCTTCAGGCAACGGCTCGCTGCTCCAGTCGGGGCCATTGTGGCGGTAGACGGATCCGGAGCTGACATAGACGAAGCGCTTGAGACCCGGTCGCGCGCGCGCCCAGTCAAGCATCCGTACGGTGCCCATGAGATTGACGTCGACGATGCGGGCCGGGTCTTCAGCCTCCGGCTGGCGTTTTGCCTCCGAAACGCTGCCGCGCGAAATCGGCGTGATCGTCGCGCCATGCACGATTGCCGTGATGCCTTGCCTGTCGAGAGTAACCGACCAAGCCTTCGGGTCGAGGACATCGGCGGCGATCACCGTGAGCCGGTCGCGCACCGGGGCAAAATGCTTTTCGGCCGCCGCGTCGAGGCCGGACCGGTCGAGGATCACGGCACGGGCTTGCGGATCACGATCCAGCCATGCGCGTGCGACCACGCTCATGACAAAGCCGGTGCCTCCGGTGACGAGCAGTGTCATGCGAACTCCTTTGAAGTTGAGCGAACAGGGTCAGCGCGTTGCATAGCCGCCGTCCACGAGCATGTCGGATCCGGTGACGAAGGATGCGTCCGATGACAAAAGGAAAGCGGCCGCCGCGGCGATCTCATCCGGCTCTGCGATGCGGCCGAGCAGATGGGCGGGGCCAAGGCCCGCATTGGCGGCCTCGAAGTCCGGAAATCTGCGCAGCAGGCGCGCTGTCGCCACCGCGCCCGGCGACAGGCTGTTGACGCGCACCTTGTCCGGCGCGTGGTCGACCGCCATCGCCTTGGCGAGATGGATCAGCCCCGCCTTGGCGGCGCAATAGGCGACGGCATTGGCGGTGGCGACGCGTCCAAACTGCGAGCCGATGAACACCACCGAGCCGCCGCCACCCGCCGCGATCAACGGCACCGCGAACTTGCTCATCAGGAACGCACCGGTCAGGCTGACGTCGAGTTCGCGGCGCCAGGACCGTTCGTCGAGCTCGACGACGGTGGCATTGGTCGATGGCGCGGCGGCGTTGTGCACCAGTCCGTCCAGCCGGCCGAAGCGCTGCCTTGCGATGTCGACGGCGCTGCGTGCCTGCTCCGCATCGGTCACATCGCAGCCGCAGGCGGAAGCGGCGGCGCCGAGCTCATCGGCAAGGGCTTGCGCCGCCTCCAGCTCATAATCGGCGCAGATCACGCCGGCGCCTTCCGCGACGCAGCGCCGGGCAATGGCCGCGCCAATGCCGCTTGCGGCGCCTGCTATGAGGACAGCGCTGCCTTCGAGACGGTTCATCGCGGCCTCCTCAAACCCGTTCCTCGATACGTTGCATGACCGGCGCCGTGACCGGCCGGCGCAGAAGATTGTAGCAGGCGGCCAACGTGACCAGGGCAGCGCCGCCGCCGAGCAGCAGGAACATGGCGGGAGGTCCAAGATGCGCCATCAACCCTGCGGCGACGCCCGGCGTTGCCACATTGCCGATCGAGTAGAGCAGGAGCAGCGTGCCGGAGGCGGCGACCATGTGCCGGCTATGAAGCTGCGATGCGCCGAAGGCCATCGCCACCGGATAGATCGTCAGCGCCGTGGCGCCATAGATGAAGAACAGCACGAAGAGCAGAGGCACCGACAAAGTGCCGCCCCAGGCGATCAAGGCGCAGGCCGTCACCGACACCAGCCCTTGCACCAGCAGTATCAGGCGGCGGTCGAAACGGTCAGAAAGCCAGCCGACCGGGGCCTGCGCCACCATTCCGGCAATGCTTATCGTGGTCACCAGCCAGACCGTGGCCGCCGCCGACAGGCCGATCTGCGTTCCGTAAAGAGGCGTCAGCACGAAGACGTTCATGTTGGTAATGCCGCCCTGGAAAATCGCCACGACCGTCACCGGCGCCAGCCTGAAGAGCGCCAGCGGCCCCAGCCGCCTGTCTGCCTTGCCTCCGGGCGCGCGCGCCGGATCGCTTGGCACCGAAGGCAGCGCCGGCCAGCGCAGCCCGGCGAAGTTGGGCGCAAAGGCCACAAGCACCGTCGCCATCGCGACCAGAAACAGATGCGGAGATTGCGGACCGACCATCGCCACCAGGACCTGGCCAAGCAGCACGGCAATCGCCGTCGTCAGCATGTAGAGCGCGAACAGCGAGCCGCGATTGTGCTGTTCGGCATAGAGATTGATCCAGCTCTCGCAGACGACGAACATCGAGGCCATCGACATGCCGCCGAGCAGCCGCAAGCAGAACCATGCCGGCATGAAGTCGGTCACGACGAAGCCCAGGGCCGACAGCAGCGCGGTTGCCAGGACGAGCAGGAATGTCCGCTCATGGCCGTAGTGGGTGACCAATGGACGCGTCATCAGGCATCCGATCAGGAAACCGGCCGGATAGGCGGTCAGCACGATCTGCACGGTTCCGGGATCGACGCCGGCTTTGCCGAGGTGGAACGACACCGCTGTCGTCAGCATGGCGCTGCCGATGCAGGCGAGACAGACGCTCGCCATCATCGGCAACGTGGCGCGGGAGCGCTCGGCGTTCCGCCACAAGCGCATCGCGGATTGAGCGATCGACCCCATGAATGCCGCCGTCGGCCGGCTAGGACGGGCGCCGGAGATCGCAAGCAGGATCAATGACCGACGCCGGATTCATATGCATTGCGACGGCTCCCCTTTGCAGTCCCGCTGGCCGGCGTCTGCTCTCCCAGACAGAAGCTACACCCAGTCATGCCTGCTGCAAGCGAAGATTGACACGGCTATGGCGTCATTTTTTTTGGCCATCCCGGCGGCGGAAAACGGCGTTGCGCCCTGCGAAAGGCTTTACAGTCCTTTTGTGCGCTCCCTACGATAGGTCGCCTGCCAAAGATCGAGAGGGGACCCGCAGATGACGATCGAACGTCTTGAGAACGGACAACGCTTTTGCCGGGTGCTGCGCCATAACGGCACCGTTTATGTCTCCGGCCTGACGGCGGACGACCTTTCAAGCGACACCGCCGCGCAGACCAAGCAGATATTCGCCAAGATCGATGCGCTTCTGGCCAAGGCCGGCAGCGACAAGTCGAAACTCCTGAGCGCCCAGATCTGGCTGCGCGACATCGCCGACTTCGACATGATGAATACGGCTTGGGATGCCTGGATCGACCGCAGCGCCATGCCGGTGCGCGCGACGGTGGAGGCGCGGCTTGCCGGCGACCAGTATCGCGTCGAGATCATGGTGACGGCGGCGGTCGGCTGACGCCGATTGGGGTGGGCAAACCGAATGCATGAGCTGGTGATCAAAGGCGGACGCGTGGCCCTCGACGACGGTTGGGCCGAATGCGATATCGCCATCGACGACGGCCGCATCGCCGCCATCGGGACGGGCCTGGCCGGCAAATCCTTGATCGGCGCCGGCGGTCGTTGGGTCATGCCGGGCGGCATCGATGCCCATTGCCATCTCGACCAGCCGGTCTGGGGCGGGGCCGGCAATGCGGATGATTTCGAATCCGGCACCATCTCGGCTGCCTTCGGTGGCACGACATGCATCGTCCCGTTCGGCATGCCGGGTCCAGAGATGAGCACCGTCGCCGCCATCGATCGAGCGCTCGACCGTGCCACAGGGCGCGCGGTGATCGATTACGGGCTGCACGCGGTGGTGACCATGGGCACCGGCCCGGATGTCGAGCAACAGCTCTCGCTGCTCGCCGGCCGCGGTATCGCGTCGGTCAAGCTGTTCATGACCTATCAGGGCTTTGCCGTCGACGACGATCTGTTCTTCAGGGTGCTCGATGCTGCCCATAGGCTTGGCTGGATCGTCATGGTCCATGCCGAGAACGACGCCGCCATAAGGCGCACGCGGCAGCGCCTGATCGATCTCGGCCGCACCGATATCCGCTACCATGTCGTTGCCCATAGCGAGACGATGGAGCGGGAGGCAACGCATCGTGCGTTGGCCTTCGCCGAAATGACCGGCGCGCGCATGACCATCGTCCACGTCTCCTCCTGGCAGTCGGCCGAGGAGGTGGCGCGGGCGCGAGCTCGTGGTGTGGATGCGATCGCCGAGACCTGCCCGCAATATCTGTTCATCGGCGCCGCCGACCTCGACCGGCCGGCCCTTGATGCGGCGCGCTTCGTCTTTTCGCCGCCGCCGCGTTCGCCGCGCAGCCATCGGCATCTGTGGCAGGCGCTGATCGATGGCGGCATCGACCTGTGGTCGTCGGACCATTCGCCCTATTTCTTCGCCGACAAGATCGCTCGGTCGCAGACACCCGACTTCACCACCACGCTGAGCGGCATTCCCGGCATCGAGACTCGTCTGCCGCTGCTCTTCTCGGAGGGACTGCTGAGCGGCCGCCTGACGCTCGAGCGCTATCTCGATCTCACCTCGCGCAACGCGGCCGCGATCTATGGCCTGGCCCATGCCAAGGGGCGCATAGCGGTCGGCCTCGATGCCGATCTGGCGCTGTGGGATCCGACAGTGACCTGGACGCTCGGGCACCGGGCGCTGCATTCGCGTGTCGACTTCACGCCCTATGAGGGCAGGAGCGTGACGGGCAAGCCGACCACTGTGCTGGTGCGCGGCGTGCCGGTTGTCGCCGACGGCGAACTCCAGGTGCAGCCGGGGTTCGGACAGTTCGTGGAGCGCAGCGCCGCCGATCCGGCCCGCTCGGGAAAACCAGTCGAGGAGACGATGCCGTGGCTCGATGCCTGACTATCGCGGTCGCCCAGACCGGGCCAATCCAGCGCAGTGCGACGCGGAGCGAGACGGTCGATCGCCTCATCCACTTGCTGGAACAGTCCGCTGCCGCCGGGGCGGAGATTGCCGTGTTCCCCGAGATGGCGCTGACCACTTTCTTCCCGCGCTGGCGCATCGACGATCAGGCGGAGATCGACGCCTTTTTCGAAAGCGCAATGCCGGGGCCCGAAACGCGACGCCTCTATGATGCCGCCGCCCGCCTCAAGATCGGCTTCGCGGTCGGCTATTGCGAGATCGCAAGGGAAGACGGCCGCACGCGCCATTTCAACACCATGGACCTTGTCGGCCCGGACGGGCGGTTCATCGGCCGCTACCGCAAGATGCATGTGCCGGGGTCGAGCGAGCCGGAGGAAGGCATCACCACGCATCTCGAACGTCGCTATTTCGAACCGGGCAATCTCGGCTTTCCGGTCTTCGACTATCGCGGCGTGCGTGTCGGCATGGCGATCTGCAACGATCGCCGCTGGCCGGAAACCTACCGCATGCTTTGCCTCAATGGCGCCGAGGTGGCCCTGCTCGGCTACAACACGCCGCTGCTGCTCGACGAGGCGCCGGCGCTGGCGCATCTCAGAATGTTCCACAACCATCTGCCGATGCAGGCCGGTGCCTACCAGAACACGCTGTGGGTGGCGGCGGCCGCCAAGGCGGGGCTCGAAGACGGCCAGGCACTGATCGGCGGGTCCTGCATCATCGCGCCGACCGGCGAGATCGCCGCGCAGGCGATGTCGCTCGACGACGAGGCCATCGTCCACCGCGCCGATCTCGACCTGATCGAGACCTGCCGGAAGGTGAATTTCAACTTCGCGCTCTATCGCCGCCCCGACCAGTACCGGCGCATTTCGGAACCGGCCTGAGATCGAAACGTGATGGCCCCCAGCGAAACCAGCCAGGACACGGCGCCGCCCGCGACCGAGCCGCTGTCGCTCGGCGAGATCGTCGAAAACGGTCTCTGCATCGGTTGCGGGCTCTGCCGTTCGATCGCCGGTCCCGGCAAGGTCGAGATGGTGATGACGCCGGAAGGGCGCGAGCGGCCGGTGGCGATGCAGGCGCTGGACAGACCGACGCTGCAGCGGATCAACGCCGTCTGCCCGGGAACGCGCATCGCCGGTCCGCCGCTGGCGCATATGAGGGAAGCCACTTTGACGGATACCGTTTGGGGGCCTGCCGAACAGCTCGTGCTTGGCCGCGCGAAAAACCCGACCGTGCGGTTTATCGGTTCCGGCGGCGGGGTGCTGACGGCGCTCGGCCAGTTCCTGCTGAGCTCCGGGCGCGTCAAATTCGTGCTGCATGTCGCGGCATCGCAGTCCCAGCCGATGCGCAGCGAAAGGCGACTGAGCTTCGATGCCGCTTCGATGCTTGAGGGCGCCGGCTCTCGCTATGGGCCGGCTGCGACCTTGGTGGATTTCGGCGAAATCCTCGATCGCGGCGAACCCTTCGCGCTGATCGCCAAGCCTTGCGACATCAGCGCCGTGCGCAATTTGGCGCGGATCGATCCCCGCGTCGACCGGTACATGCGCTATGCTTTGGCCTTCGTCTGCGGCGGCGCATCGGACCTGACGAAGTCCGAACAGGTGCTGCAGCGTTTTGGCCTCAGCGAGGACGAGCTCGCGCTGTTTCGCTATCGCGGCCATGGCAATCCCGGCCTCAACCGGATCGAAACCAGGGACGGCCGCACCTTCGAACTCACCTATCGGCAGCTGTGGGAGGACGAGGACAAATGGATGATCCAGCCGCGCTGCAAGATCTGTCCGGACGCGATCGGCCAGGTGGCGGACATTGCCGTGTCTGATGCCTGGCTGAATGGCGGACCGGCCGTCGAGGACGAACCACTCAACGGGGTCGTCGTGCGCACCAGGCGCGGCCTCGAGCTGTTCGACGCGGCGGTCGAAGCCGGTGCGCTGGAGATCAAGCGCGAGACCGGCTTTGCCGAGATCAGTGAGTTGCAGTCGCATCAGGTGCGCAAGCGGCGCGCCGTCTGGGCGCGGCTGAAAGGCATGGCGATCGCCGGCAGGCCGGTGCCCTTTGTCACCGATCTCGCGCTTGCAGATTGCGCCGCGCAAAATTCGCTGGCGGAGAATCTGGCCGAGGGGCGCGGCGCTCGCGACCGCGCGCGGCGCGGACGCCTGGGTGAGCCGCCTGCCGTGCCGCGCGAAGGCCGGGCAATCATGTTGATGGATGGGTCGAGATGAATGCCGCCGAGGAAACGGACGTCATCATTATCGGCGGCGGCATGGCCGGTGCCGGTGCGGCCTTCGAGATATCCCGCTCCGCAAAGGTGGTGCTGCTCGAGCGGGAAAGCCATTGCGGCTACCACACGACCGGGCGCTCGGCCGCGAGCTTTACCGAAAACTACGGCAACGGCATCATCCGCCGGATCGTGCTTGCCAGCCGGTCTTTCCTGACCGAGCCGCCGGCTGGCTTCACCGATTACCCGCTGCTTGGCAAGCGCGGCATGATCACCGTGGCCCGCGCCGATCAGATCGATCTCCTGCGGGAGGATCTGGCGGTCGCGCAGGCGCTTGTGCCCTCCATCGTCGCCATGACGTCGGCCGAAGCGATCGCCCGCGTACCGGTGCTGCGCGCGGACTATCTCGCCGGCGCCTATATCGAACCGCATTCGATGGACATCGACGTCAACGGCCTGCACCAAGGTTATCTGCGCGGCGCCCGCGCGCGCGGCGCGCGCATCGTCACCAATGCCGGCGTGACGGCGATCGACCGGCAGGGCGGCCAGTGGCGGGTCGAGACGCCGGCGGGGACCTTTCGCGCGCCAATGCTCGTCAATGCCGCCGGCGCCTGGGGCGACGAGGTCGCCATCATGGCAGGGGTGCGCCCGGTCGGCCTGCAGCCGAAGCGCCGCACCGCCTTCAACATTCCGGCGCCCGCCGGTATCGACATATCAGATTGGCCGCTGGTCAACGATGTCGGTGCCGAGTTCTACTTCAAACCCGATGCAGGGCAGCTGTTCGTCTCGCCGGCCGATGCGACGCCCTCAGCGCCGATGGACGCCTATGCCGAAGACATCGACGTCGCCATCGGCGCCGAGCGTCTCGAAAGGGCGACCACGATCGAGGTGCAGCGTGTATCGCGCTCATGGGCGGGCTTGCGGACCTTCGTCGCCGACGGATCGCCGGTGGTCGGGCCGGATGACGAGGTGCCGGGTTTCGTCTGGCTCGTCGGGCAGGGCGGTTACGGCATCAAGACCTCACCGGCGCTGTCGCGGGTCTGTGCCAGCCTGATCGCCGGCAAGGGTTTTCCGGACGATGTCGCTAGGCAGGGCGTTTCGATGGACGATCTCACGCCGCACCGGCTGCGCGGCGTCGAGTCCCAAGCCAGGCAGGTAGCTTCATGAGCAATGCCACACTCACGGCCGGCGGCAGCCTGGCCGGGCATCTGCTGGAGAGGCTTGCGCAAGCCACGGCCGACCCACCGGGCGTAACCCGCGCGGCTTATGGGCCCGGCGAGCGTTTTGCCCACGCCCTCATTCGCGACGAAGCCGAGCAGCTCGGCGCCACGACGCGCGTCGATGCCGCCGGCAATCTCTATTTGACGCTGAAAGGCCGCGACCCAGACCTGCCGGCGATCGTCATCGGCTCGCATCTCGACAGCGTGCCGCATGGCGGCAATTTCGACGGCGCTGCGGGTGTGGTGGCAGGGCTGGCCGTGATGGCCGAACTGGTCGGGCAAGGCATCCAAGTGCCGCGCGACCTGATCGTGCTGGCGACCCGCGCCGAGGAAGCGGTCTGGTTTCCGCTGTCCTACCCCGGCAGCCAGGCAGCACTTGGCCTGCTGGAACCAATAGCGCTGGAGGCGAAGCGGTCGGACAGTGGACGCACGCTTGCGGATCACATACGTGACGAAGGTTTCGACCCTGATGCCGTGCGGCGCGGCGTGCCGGGCATCGACGCCGGACGGATCGCGGCTTTCGTCGAAGTGCATATCGAGCAGGGACCACGCCTTGTGGCATCCGGCGCGCCGGTCGGTATCGTCACCGGGATCGCCGGCGGGTTTCGCTATGTCGACGCGACCTGCCTCGGCGCCTACGCGCATTCCGGCGCCGAGCCGCGCTTCGCCCGGCATGACAGCGTGCTCGGCTTTGCCGATCTGGTCGCCGGCGTTGAAGCGGAATGGGACGCGCTCGAGCGCGACGGCCATGAAGCCACCATCACCTTCGGCCGCGTGCAGTCGGATCCTGCGCAACACGGCGGCAGCCGCGTCCTGGGCGAGCTTCGCTTCACACTCGATGCGCGTAGCGCGGAGGCCGCCGTGCTGGACCGGATCGAGGCAAGGCTGCACGCGCTTTTCACAGAAGTAGGCAAGAAGCGCGGCGTCAGCTTCGAGGCCGGACCGCGCTTCACCTGGGAGCCGGCGACGATGTCGCCGGCGTTGATCGCGAGGCTGGACCGCGCCGCCGCCGAGCTGCAAATGCCGGCGCCGCATGTGCCGAGCGGAGCGGGGCATGACGCGGCCAGCTTTGCCGGCGCCGGTATTGCGACCGCCATGATCTTCGTGCGCAACGAGAACGGCAGCCACAACCCGCATGAAGCGATGGAAATCGCCGATCTCGATCAGGCGATCCGTCTGCTTTTGCATTTCGTCACCGACTTCGACAACCCCCCGGGACAGCCATGAACCTTGCCGCGACCGCCTTGCTCGTCATCGACCTGCAGAACGAATACCGCCCTGGTGCCGCCTGGCCGGTCATCGGCTATGACGCGGTGCTCGCCAATGCTGCCGCGCTGATCGAAGCCGCCCGCGCAGCCGGCGTGCCCGTCATCCATGCGCAAGCCTGGGTGAAGCCGGAGGAACGCGACGGCTATGCAAGGCAGGAAGAGATCCTGACCGAGGAATTCCGCTCCGCCGTGGCCGGCAGCGATGGCGCCGCGATCTGCGCCGAGGTGGCGGCGCTGCCCGGCGACATCGTCGTCCACAAGCACTGGCCGAGCGCCTTTCGCCGCACCGACCTTTCAAGACGGCTTGCCGAGCTCCAGGTCGAGAACCTGATCGTGACCGGCGTGCTGACCGACAGCTGCGTGACCGAGAGCGTGTTCGATGCGGTCTATCAGGGGTTCAGGGTCTGGCTGGTCAAGGAGGCCTGCGGTAGCATGAGCGACGCCATGCACCGCACCGGCATGCTCGACATGGCCAACCGGCTCTATGGCGGCGGCATCCTGCGCCTTCCCGAGGCGCTGAAGGCGCTCGCGGGCCAGCCCTTCGGCGGCTGGGGCTGCACACGGCCGGTGGAGTTCGTCTACACGCTTGAGACGGTCGACCGGATTTACGAGGCTCTGTGATCGGCGCCGCAGCCGCACGCGCCTCTGACAACCGTTTTCGAAGCCGAGGGTTTCAGAACCATGCCAGGCAGTGCTCCGGTCGCCCTGCCGCCGCGCCACACAGATACGCCATTGACCAAGACCTGCTCGATGCCGGCGGCTGGCCGGCGCGGCTGCTCGAAGGTGGCGGTGTCGATGATCGTCTCGGGATCGAAGATGACGAGGTCTGCGAAATTGCCTTCCGCCAGCAGGCCACGTTGCTGGATGCCGAATTCCCGCGCGGGCAGGCCGGTCATGCGGAACACAGCCTCCTCCAGACTGAAAAGGCCGACATCCCTGGCATAGTGCCCGAGCACACGCGGAAACGTCCCCCACAGCCGCGGATGCGGATGGATGTCGTGCGGCAGGCCATCCGAGCCGATCATGGTGCGCGGATGCGCGATGATGTTGCGGACGTCCGTTTCGTCGAGGTGGAAATAGACGGCACCTGCCGGCAGCAGGCGCTGGCCCGCCTCGCGTTCCGAACAATTCCATTCGCGCGCGATGTCGGCGATCTCACGCCGGGCCAACTCCGGATGCGGATCGGACCAGGTGACGAGGATCTTGAGGCCTGTATCGCACCGCTCCAGCCGCAGCACCGTGGAGCTCGCGGCATAGGGATAGACATCCATGCCGATGTCCATCGTTTCGCGCGCTTGGTCGATCCTTTCCAGGGACGGACGGCTCTTGCCGAAATTGGCGTGGCCCGTGCATTGGTGGTGTGAGATGAACAGCTTGCCGCCGGCATGGTCGGCGATGTCGATGGCTTCCTCGATCGCCTCTTCCATCGTCTCGAAATAGTTGCGCGTATGCGTGACATACGGGCCGCCGAGGCTTGCCGCCGTCGCGGCGAGCGCCTTGACCTCTTCGGTCGAGGAGTTGACCGCCGGTGGATAGTCGAGGCCGGTGCTGAGCCCGAAAGCACCCTCGGCCATCGCCCGCTCCACGGCTTCCTGCATCGCCGCCGTCTCCGCCTCGTTGGCCGGACGGTCGGTCACCGGCATGCAGCGTTGGCGCAAAGTGGTGTGGCCGACCAACAAGGCCGCGTTGGTCGCGATGCCGCGCTTTTTCAACTCAGCGACATAGTCGGCAAAACGAGCGAAACGGAAACTCTCCCGGCCGCCCACCAGCGTGAAGGGCGGTGGCGGTGTCCTGTCGAGAAGCAGGGGCGCCAGGCTGACGCCGCAATTGCCGGCGATCACCGTCGTCACGCCCTGGCTGATCTTCGGGTCCATGCCGCGTGGCGCCAAAAGCGCGCCGTCGTCATGGGTGTGGACGTCGATGAAGCCCGGCGCCACCACCTTGCCCCTGGCATCGATTTCCTCGCTGCCAGTCGCGTCGTCCAGCCGACCGATGGCGGTGATCCTGTCGCCGGTGACGGCGATGTCGGCCTCGAAGGGTTTCGCGCCGTCGCCGGCGATCAGCGTCGCGTGGCGGATGACGAGATCATAGGGCATCGGAGTCCTAACCTTCCGGGTTGGCGGCGATCTCCTCGCGGCGGCGCGCGACATAGGCGTCGAGCTCTTCGCGGATCGCGGGGTCCATCACCGGTTCTTCGTAGTCGTGCAGGGCCTGCTGCCAGAGTTCGGTGGCCCGTTCGAGGGCATCCTTGCCGCCGGCTTCCTCCCAGGCGCCGTGGTTTTGCCAGTTGGAGAGCATCGGCTGGTAGAAGGCGGTCGTGTAGCGCGACATGGTGTGCTCAGCGCCGAAGAAATGGCCGCCTGCCGGTACCGACTTGATGGCCTCGAAGCCCAGATCGTCCTCCTGGAACGGCAGCGGGCGCAGGAACTCCATCATGTTCTGCAGGATCTCGACGTCGAGGACGAGTTTTTCATAGGAAGCCGTCAGGCCGCCCTCCAGCCAGCCGGCCGCATGGTAGATCAAATTGGCGCCGCCGAGCACCGCGCCCCACGTCGCCATTTCCGTCTCGTAGGCGGCCTGCAGATCGACCACGTTGGAGGCATTCGCATTTGAGGTGCGGTAGGGGAGATTATAGCGCCGCGCCAATTGCCCGGCGATGATGTTGGCCTTGGCGTTCTCAGGTGTGCCGAAGGCCGGCGCGCCCGACTTCATGTCGACGTTCGAGGTGAAGGCGCCGTACATCACCGGCGTGCCGGGATTGACGAGTTGGGTCAGCACCACGCCGAACAGCGCCTCGGCATTCTGCTGGCAGAGCGCTGCGGCCAGCGTCACCGGCGTCATCGCGCCCATCAGCGTGAAAGGCGTGACGGTCACCGGCTGGCCATGTTCGGCCATCGCGATCAGGCCCTCGGCCATGGCGTCGTCGAACAGGCGTGGTGAGTTGATCGAGATGATCGTGGTCACGCCAGGCGAGGCGCGCATCGCCTCGACGCTGATGCCGCGTGCGATCGCCATCATGTTGATCCCGTCCATGGCCCGGACGCGGCCGATCGCCGTGCAGTGGAAGGAGAGATCGCTCAGCGTCAGGTTTGCGTAGTAGGTGTCGAGATGGCGGGAATTGGCCGGCAGCTCCATCGGCGCCACCACCTGGTTGCCGATGATGTGGATGGCATTGAAGTGGTGCGCCAGCCGGATGAAATTCTGGTAGTCGGGCAGGTTGCCCTGGCGGCGGCCGTTGATGCGGTCATGCACATTGGGCGGCCCGGCGACCAGTCCGAAGACCAGCGAATTGCCGCCCAGATGCACCTGTTTTTCCGGATTGCGGCTGGTCAGCGTGAAGGATGACGGGACCGCCCGCAGCGCCTCGCGCACCAGGCTTTCGTCGATGCGGATGATCTTCTCCTCGCGATCGACGATGGCACCGGCGGAAGCGAACAGGTCCATCACCCGCTCGCTCATGACGCGGATGCCGAGTTCCGACAGGATGCGCATCGACGTGTCATGCAGCCGCTCCATCCGCTCTTCGTCGAGCAGCTGCATCGGTGGGTAGGGGTTCTCCACATGTTGCCAGGGCAGTTGCGCGATACCGCCGCCGCCGCGTTCCAGCCTCAACCTGCGGCCACCGCCGCGCCTGTCCTGCGTCATCAAACTCTTCCCTCTCGGCTCAATAGCCGCGCTCTGGGTTCACAACGTTCTGCAGCGGCACGCCGCTGCGGTAGCGCTTCAGATTGTCGGCGAACATGCCCACCGACTTGACGTCCCAGCCTTCGTAGACCGCCGCGCAATGCGGCGTGATGGCGACATTGTCGTAGCCCCACAGCGGATGCTCCGCCGGCAGCGGCTCGGTCGCAAAGACATCCAGCGCGGCGCCCTTGATCGTCTTGCCGTGGAGAGCTTGGAGCAGCGCGGTCTCATCGACCACACCGCCGCGCGAAATGTCGATGAGGACGGCGGACGTCTTGATCGCTGCGAAGGCTGCCTCACCAAGCAGGCCGCGCGTGGTCGGCAGCAAAGGCACGCAGCAGACGATGAAATCGGCGCGGCCGATGAGTGGCAGAAGCGCGTCCGGACCATGCACCTCGTCAAGACGAGGCATCGGCTTGGGGCGTGCGCGGATACCCAGCGTGCGCATACCCACCGCCTGCGCCCTTTTGGCGACGGCCTCGCCGGTCTTGCCAAGGCCGATAATCAACACAGTCTTGCCTTCGATCGGCTCGACGCGGCCGCCGCCCCATTGCCGCACCTGCTGGCGGCGCGCAAAGCCGCGCAGGTCGAGCGAGAAGGACAGCATGGCGCCGAGTGCGTACTCAGCCAGCATGCCGGCAGCAACGCCTGCGGAATTGGTCACCGTGACGCGCGTCGGATCCCAACGTCCCAGATGATCCGTGCCGGAGCCGCCGATGGACACCCATTTCACGGTCGGGCTTTCGACGAGGGCCTGGCGTGGGTAGCGCGGCGTACCATCAAAGCGGATGGAATAGACCACTTCCGCCGCCACGCGCTCGATGAGCTCGGGAAGCGCAGCGTAGCTGTCGCAGGGGTGGACCGGGAGGTCCGGGTGCGTCTCCATCAGCACGGCCAACGCGCCGGCCGGCTTGTCGGTGTGCAGAATGACGGTTGGGCGTGCCGACATGGCGCGGCCTCAGCCGTGACCGATGTGATCGGCGGCACTGCCCAGCGCGGCAAGCAGCGCTTGTCCGCTTTCCAGCGCTGCATTCTCGTGTGGCGCGCGCAGGTTCAGCCAGCGCTGGTCGCCGGAGCGCACCGCCAGAACGGCCTTCATCGCCGGGATGAGGCCGGCATCCTGGATGATCTTGCGGAACGCCTTAATTGCGGCATCCGCTTCGGCAACGTCCTGTCCTGCGATCGTTGCGTCGTAAAGGGCCCGGATGGCGGCGGCGTTGAGGTTGACGGTCGCCGAGATGCAGCCTGCCGCTCCGCTGGCAAGGCCCTTGGTCAGTTGCGCTTCCGAACTCGGGAAGACCGCGACCTTCGGCGCCGCGGCAATCACCGCCGCCGTGTTGTTCCAGTCGCCGGCACTGTCCTTGTAGGCGACGACGGTTTCGGGAAACGCCTCGCTCAGCCGTGCGGTCAAAGCGGGGCTCACCGGAACACCGGAATTCTGCGGGATGTGGTAGAGGATCATCCGCATCGCAGGGTTTGCCACGCGCTCGATCAGTTCGCTGTAGTAGCGCGCCTGGCCGTTGTCGCCGACGGCGGTGTAGAAGAACGACGGCAACACCATCACGCCGGCACAGCCGAGCTCGACCGCATGCTTCGACAGTTCGACGGTTTCGGGCAGCGCGGTGACGCCGGTGCCGGGCATCAACCGGCTCGGCGAGATGCCGGCCTCGATCAGCCATTCCAACGCCTGCATGCGCTCGCGCAAGGACAGCGACAGCGCCTCGCCGGTGGTGCCGAACGGCGACAGGAAATGCGCGCCCTGGCCCAGCACCCATTTGGCATGCGATATCCAGAGATCGCGCGCGATGCGGCCGTCGTTTTCGAACGGCGTCAGGATCGGTGCGATGGTTCCTTGCGGGCGGGTCATGTGTGTCCTTCCGTATCGGTCAGAAAATCCGTGCAGTGTCTGGCCACCGCCGCTGCCGTCCTGGCGAAGTAGGCCGACGCGGTGACGTCGAACAGTACATCGAAACCTGATTGCGAGCGGAATGTGACGGCCTCGATGTGACCGACGCGTGTTTGCGCAATGTCGTCGACACCGAATATATCGGCTCTGAGATCAAGTGCGCACAGCCGGCACATCGCTTGCGGCGCATGCGGGCCAGAGAGGCGCAGCCATGCCCAGCCTTCCTCGCGCCATGACGAATAGCCTTTCGGCCCGACATCGTTCGCCCAAGCGGCTTTGAGTTCAGCAAGCGCCTCGCCGGCCCCTTCGGCAAGCAGCAGGATGTCCTCGTTGCCGAGACGCAAGATCCGCATGCCGCGATACGCGCCGATGCGATTGACTGCAGGCAAGGAGATGCCATGCGCCGTGAGCCAGGCGGCGCTGCCGCCACCCTTAAGGCCAAAACGCGGACTGGCCGTCAGGTTGCTCAGCCTCACCGCGCCGATGGGCAGCTTCGTGCCGTCCGCCGCACCGCCGGTCATGAAGGGAAACACCGCACTTGCCGCCATCTACATCTCCTGCCGTGCATTGGCGGGATCGAAGAAAGCGTGAGCAACCACCGGTCCGTCGACCAGATTGCCGTTCCGGCACTTCACCGTCACCAGGCTCCCTTCCGTGGAGTCGCCGATATGGACGTAGGCGAGCGCGATGGTGCAGCCGAGCGTCGGCGAGAAGCCGATCGAGGTGATCTGTCCGACAGGAGCATTGCCGCGCAGCACGAGGCAGCTTTCGCCGGGTAGATCGCACGCATCGGCCGGAAATCGCAGACCGACGAGCTTGCGCGACTGGCCAAGCCTTGCGCGCATCTCGATCGATCTTTTGCCGATGAAGAACGGCTTCTTCTTCGAGACCGCCCAGCCAAAGCCGAGCTCGTCCGGCGTCGTGATCGCATCGGTGTCCTGGCCGATCAGAATGTGCCCCTTCTCCAGGCGAAGGATGCGCGAGGCTTCGAGACCGTAAGGCTTCAAGCCGTACGATTTGCCGGCAGTCATCACCGCGTCCCAAAGGGCGGGTGCGAGGCTGGATGGACAATGCAGTTCGTAGCTCAGCTCGCCGGTGAAACCGATCCGCATGACGCGCACCGGCACGCCGGCGACGACGCCTTTGCGGCCGCTGAGATAGGGGAATGTCTCGCGCCCGAAATCGATGTCGCTGTCCAGCGCCTCAAGCACGGCCCTCGCTTTCGGCCCGGTGACATTGAGGCCGCAGAACGCGCCGGTGAGGTTGAGGACATCGACCCGCAAGCGCCATTGCGCGTTCCAGAACAGCATGTCGGCATAGACACGCGCCACCGCACCCGTGGTGGCGGTCACATAGAACCGGTCGTCCGCCATGCGGTAGGCGACACCGTCGTCGACCACCGAGCCCATCTCGTTGAGCATCAGGCAATAGCGCACACGCCCGACAGGCTGGTTGGCATGCGCCATTGTGTAGAGGCGGTCGAGGAACTCGCCGGCATCCGGCCCGCGCAGCTCCAGCTTGCCGAGCGTCGAGACGTCGAGCAGGCCGACCCCTTGCCGCACCGCCATGATCTCGTCGCGGATCATCTTTTCGGCCGCGCCGGCATCGCCATAGAAATACGGCCGCCACCAGGCGCCCACCGGCTTCATCACGGCGTTGAGCGCCAGGTGTCTGGCATGCAGTGCGGTGCGCCGCTCAAGCGGCTCGTGGTGGCCGGCAAGCACGCCAAGCGTCTCCGGTCCGACCGGCGGGCGGGCAGTGGTGATGCCGACTTCGGCGACCGCGCGGTTGGTTGCCTCGGCAACGATCCTGGCTGTTGCCAGCGCGGAATGGCGACCCTGGCTCGGACCCATGCCGACGGTGCTGAAGCGTTTGACCAGCTCGATCTCGCGATAACCCTCCTTGACCGCGTTTTGCAGATCCTTGACCTGCAGATCTTCGTCGAAATCGACGAAGTCGCGGCCCTTCGGATCGGCAACGATCGGCAGCACATGGTGCGGGCTGGTGGCCATCGGCCTGGTGAATATTTTGTCCTCTACGACAGCGTGGCCGAGCCCCAAAAGTGCGGCCACGGCCGCGCGACGGCCGCCGGCAATCGCGTCCTGCAGATCGCTGTCTCCAGCGACAGAGCCGGCAAGGTGGACCGGCGCTTTTGGCAGGCTGAGCGTCATCGATCCGCTGGCGGCGTCATAGCCGACCTTGGCTCCAGCCTGGCAAGGCAGCTGCCAGGCAGGCACCTTGCCTGCCGAGACAGCCAGCAGGTCGCACTCGATCCAGCGCCCGCCGACACGAACCCGCGCAAGGTGACGATTTCCCGCTGTTCCCTCGGCGGCTTCGATCGTCGCGGCCTTGCGGATGGCCACGCCCTTGCCGTGCAGCGCCGCTTCGAAGGGCCCTGTCTCGCCGCCGGATCTCGGATCGGCGACCAGCATGACCGAAACGCCAGCCTCGAGCAGATCGAGCGCGACGCAATAGCCCTCATCGCCGGTGGCCAGCACCACGGCCTTTTGTCCCGGGCGTACGCCGTAGTGGCGGATCAGGCGCTGAGCCGCGCCGCCAAGCATGATCCCCGGCAGGTCGTTGTTGCGGAAGATGGCAGGCTGTTCGATCGAGCCGGTGGCCAGGATTACGGCGCGGGCCCGGGTGCGATAGAGCCGGTCGCCCTGGATCAGCGGCAGCCAGTTGTCCTCGTACCATCCATTGCAGAGGGTCCCGGTCAGCAGGCGCAGATTGGGCAATGCCCGCAGCCTGGAGGACAGGTCGGCAAGCATGGCCGGATCCTGCCGGCCATAGGTCAGTGATCCGCCAATCTCCGGGTTCTCGTCGCAAAGCACGACATCCGAGCCTGCCTCGGCGGCAGCGATCGCGGCGTTTAGTCCTGCCGGACCGGCGCCGACGACGAGGATGTCGCAGTGCAGGTGCGTCTTGTCGAAATGCCGGTGCGGTGCCGTGGTGTCGACGACGCCCAGTCCGGCCTTGCGGCGGATCATCGGCTCCCAGAATTTCAGCCAGCTATCGCGGCGCGGCCCCATGAAGGTGCGGTAGTAGAAGCCGACCGGCAGAAATCGCCCCAGCCTGTCGATGATCGCGTCGCGGTCGCGTTCGAGCGTGCCGTTGACGTTCTGCGCGCTGACCCGCAGCCCTTCGCTGATCGGCCTGCGGTCGGCGGCGACGTTCGGCTCGAACGGCAATTGCACCAGCGTGTTGGCGTCGGCGCCGGTCATTGAGAGGATGCCGCGCGGCCGATGATATTTGAAGGAACGCGACAGCACCCATTGTCCGGAGGCTGCGAGCGCGCTGGCGATGCTGTCGCCGGCATAGGCCTCGAAGTCCTTGCCTTCGAAGCTGAAGCGTAGGGGACGGCTTCGATCGATTCGGCTTCCCCAGGGCGCGGGCAGCCGGTTCATGATTGGCCCCGGCGTTCGGACGGATCGAATGTCCGGATGACTTCATTGGTGACGAGATCGCGCTCGGCCAGGAAAAAGTAATTGCTCGGCACATGCCGCCACCACTCGACCACGATGCCCCTGCGGTTGTCGACGCGGAACAGATGCCGTGACCAGTCGGCATCAGCGGTCCGGTTCGCATCCGGCTCGGCGCGGACGGGGCCGAACGACTGGAACTCGTCTATGTTGCGCGGACCGTTCATCGGGCAAATCAGCAGTTTCATGGTCAGTGGCTCGCCGCCGTCGCGCCCATTTCGTTGAGCAGCTGGAAGGTTTCGAACCGCTCGAGCGCGAAGGGCTTGAGGATGTCGGGCACGCGTCCCCTCGCGATCGTCTCCGCCATGCGTTTGCCGGCGACGGGCGTCGCCTTGAACCCCCATGTCCCCCATCCGCAATCGAGCCACAGATTGGCGAGTGGGCTGGCACCCATGATCGGGCTGTAGTCCGGCGTCATGTCGGTGATCCCGGCCCATTGCCTGAGCAGCCGCACGCCTTGCAGGAATGGGAAGAGGTGCACGGCGCCCTCGGCGAGGTGTTCCTTCATGTCCAGCGTCGAGCGCGTCGAGTAGAGCTGGTAGGGGTCGGAGCCACCGCCGATGACGACCTCGCCGCGCGAGGACTGCACCAGGTAGGTGTGCAGAGACACCGAGGAGACCAGCGTGTGCAACCACGGCTTCAGCGGCTGCGTCACCATGGCCTGCAGCGGATAGCAGCGGATGGGAAGCTCGACGCCGGCCATCAGCGCCACATCGTAGTTCATCCCGCCGGTCGCGATCAGCACCTGACCGCAGACGATACGGCCCCTGTCCGTCCTGACGGCCTGGACCCGGTCGCCGACGACTTCGAAGCCCTCCACTTCGGTCCGCTGGTGGATCTCGACGCCGCGCCGCGACGCCTGCGCGGCATAGCCCCAGGCAACGGCATCATGCCGCGCGGTGCCGCCGTCGGCATGCCAGAGCCCGCCGAGGATTTCGAGCGAACCTCCATAGTCCATGTTCAAGCTTGGGACGAGTTCCTCGACCGCCTTCTGGTCGACAACTTCGGTGCGCGGCCGCCGCCGACAATGACGACATCATAGGATGGCTTGAGATCCGGCGTTGCGGGAATGTCGCCGCTGACCGGATAATCCCTGCTGAGACCGTATTTCAGAAGCCTGAACGGCATTCCAGGCTACCACGCTGGCCGTTGGAGGGTCATGCTGACGAGGGGCGGATCGTAGAGCAATACCGAAAGATCGGAGAAGCGGCTGTCCTGATCGGCAAGCGAAAGGACCGCGTCACGGATCGCGCTGGCGCGGCCCTGTCCGAGCACCGGCGTCGCGAATTCCATATACTTGGCCTCGATCTCAGCCGGTGTCAGCGGCGCCTCGGGTCCGCCGCGCGCATGGACGTCGCCGGAAGCAAGCACGCGCCCGTCCGTGGTTGTGATCGCCACGTCGGCCCAGCGCCCCGCGGGGAAGCGGGCGCTGTGGAGCTCCGATTCCCGGACCGTGATGCGGCTCAGCAGTTCGGCGATGGCGGCATCCTCAAGCCCGTTGCCGGAAATGTGCTCCAGACCGATGCGGCCACGCATGATGAAGGTCGCGACGGCGAAGCGCAGGCTGTATTGCGCCTTCGAGGTCGTGTCCGGCACGCCGTCGAACAGTGTCACGGCGTAGTGGAAGCTGTTGACCTCGACATGGCTGATCTCCGACGGGGTCAGGTTATGCGCCAGGACGAGGCCACGCGTTGCGTCGATGGCCGCATGCGCCCAGCGGCAGATCGGGTAGGGCTTCACATATTGATGCAGCACCTGCCAGAAGGCGCCGAGATCCTGCCAATGAGCGGCGATTTCGGGCGCCTCGACCGTGATCGCCGGCGCACCGGTGAAGCCGCGCTCGGCCAGCACGGCGGCGGACAGGCCGGTCAGCGCGCCGATACCCGAGCCGTCGTGCAGCATCGTCGGCGTAGCGATCTCGCGCATCATCTGGCTGCGCGGGCCATGATATTCGGCAATGCCTAGCGCCTCCCGGAATTGCTTGTCGCCGAGCCGCCGCAATCTTGCCGCGAGCGCGGCCACGCCCACGGCATTCCATGCGCCTGACGTGTGGTAGTCCGACACCGTCGCATGCAGCGCGATGCCGGCCCGGCCGGCGACTTCGTAGCCGACGACAAGCGATGCCAGCGCTTCCGGCCCGCTGAGGTCGGGGAGCGCCTCCGCCAGCGCTGCCAGCGCCGGAACGACGACGACGCCGATATGGCCCTTGGTCGGGCTGTAACCGTCATGGCCATCGAGATTGTCGATCTGCGTTGCGGCCGCATAAGCGGCGCCGGCGATGCTGGCGCGGCGGCCGTCGAAAAGCATGCGCGCCGAATGCAGAGGATCGGCGGAGCCGTAGAGAAGGGCGGCGGTGTCGCGGGCGATCCGGCCGGCTTCCATCGGGCCAGCCGCAATGGCTATTCCGAGCGTGTCGAGCAGGAGATACCGCGCCTGTTCCAGGACAGGGACAGGGAATACGGCCGCCGGCCGCCGCAACACGAAATCGGCCAGGCGAACCGCCACGCTGGTACTCGCGTCAGGCCCTTCAAGCCGGTGCGACGGCACAGCCACTGGCATCACTCCCCTCTGCGTCACGACATCATTAATTTGGGTCCATCGCGCTTTCACGCAATTAGTTCGGCGGCTTTGGCCAAAAATATCTATGTCTTGTCGCTTGCCTGAGATTGAACGCCGGCGCTTCCATGGTTTACCTCTCACTGCACGAAGCAGGAGCCGCAGATGAAGCCACCACCCCCGTTGAATTATATCAGATCATTCGAGAGTTCGGCCCGGCACCTCTCCTTCACCCTGGCCGCCAAGGAGCTCGGATACACGCAGGCAGCGGTCAGCACGCATGTCCGCGCGCTTGAACATTATATCGGCCGGCAATTGTTCATCCGCTATCCACGCAGTCTCAAGCTCACCGAAATGGGCGAGGCGTTCCTTCCTACCTTGCGTCAGGCGCTCGATCAGATCGACCAGGCGACTGAGGCGATCGTGACCTCGTCGCGCAATCGCACGGTCGTCGTCTCCTGCCCGATGAGCCTGGCGGAGAACTGGCTGGCGGGCTGCATGGCCGCCTTTCGCAAGAAACATCCCGAAATCGAGATCGTGCTGCATGGCACGATCTGGGAGGACCTCAGCGAGCAGATCGCCGACATCACCATTTCGACGCGGCGTTTCGACGACCGTCCGCCCGCGGGCATTCCATTGTGGAACGACGAGTTGGTTCTGCTGTGCGCGCCGACGCTGCTGGATGGCGAGGGCGCCCTGAAGCTGCCTCAGGATATACTCGGGGTCGATTGGATCTTCGTGCATGGCCGCCAGGAATATTGGCAGGTCGTCACGTCGGCACTGGGCGTCGACATGGACGATCACGACAAGGGCCTGACGACCAACGCTTCCAACATCGCGCTTGAGCTGGCCGCCATGGGGGCAGGGCTCGTCGCGACCCAGCGCTCGCTTGCCCACGCGTATCTGCGGCGGGGACTGCTTGTCGAACCGTTCCCGGTCCGGCCGGCCAGTCCGTGGAACTACTACCTCACCGAAAACCAGCTTTCGAAGGGGACCATCGCACGCACGGTGCGGGAATGGATTCTGCTGCGGGCACAGGAGGATGGCGCCTAGCGCTGTTCGTCCTACCCGATGGGAATTTTCCAACTCAAAAATTGACACGCCAATGGCCTCGTTTTTTTAGGTCTTATTGGCTGGTTTTCGGCCGTTTGCCCGGGCTCAAGCCCTTCCGGGATTTTTGCATCGCCTCTAACATCTTCCATGCAAGGGGAATGTAACGGGCGGAAAGCCCAAACCGGAGAATCACAATGACGATTTTCAAGAGCAACGGTGACCGCGTCCCGGCCGTCATCGAAAGCTACGCAGACGAAGTCAGGAAGGGCGGCATGGATCGCCGCGAGTTTCTTGCCATGGCGAGCGCGATGGGCGCTTCCACGGCGTTCGCCTATTCAATGATCGGCTCGTCGCCTGCGCAGGCCGCCGCACTGGAGCCGGGCAAGAAGGGCGGCATCCTGAAGATGCAGATGATCATCAAGGAAATGAAGGATCCGCGCTCCTGGGACTGGTCCGAGATCGCCAATGTCATGCGCCAGTGCAACGACTACATGATCCGCTACACCACCGACTTCACCTTCGAGGGCCACCTGGTCGAAAGCTGGGAGGTGAGCGACGACGCTGTCGAATATACGCTGCATCTGCGCAAGGGCGTGAAGTGGTCGAATGGCGACGACTTCAACGCCGACGACATCATCCACAATATCGAGCGCTGGTGCGACAAGGCGGCCGAAGGCAATTCGATGGCCGGGCGCATGAACTCCCTCATCGATCCCGCCACCAAGAAAGCGGCGGCCAGCGCCATCACCAAGGTCGACGACCACACTGTGAAGCTGAAATGCCAACAGTCCGACGTAACGATCATTCCGGGCTTTGCCGATTATCCGGCGATCATCGTTCATCGCGACTTCGAGAAGAACGGCGGCGACATGCTCAAGACGCCCGGCACAGGTCCCTATGAGCTGATCTCCTACAAGGTCGGCGAATCGGCCGCGGTGCGGCGGCGCAAGGACTTCACCTGGTTCGGCGGCGACCCCTATCTCGATGGCGTCGACTGGACCGACTACGGATCCGACGCCTCCAACCCCGCCATCGCCAGCGCCTTCGAGGCCGGTGAGATCGATTGCAACTACCAGACGGTCGGCGGCACGGTCGACCTCTATGACAGTATGGGGCTGGTCAAGGAGCCGGTCGTCACGGCCGGAACCATCGTGCTGCGCACCAATGTGACCAACAAGCCTTATGACGACAAGCGGGTGCGCAACGCCATCCAGCTCGCGGTCGACAATGAGACCGTGCTGAAGCTCGGCTATAGCGGCCTTGGACAGGTCGCCGAAAACCACCATGTCTGCCCGATCCATCCGGAATATTACGCTTTGCCGAAAGTCCCACGCGATCTCGCCAAGGCCAAGGCGCTGATGGCCGAGGCCGGCCAGACGGATCACGAGTTCGAGCTGATCTCCTACGATGCGGACTATGTGAAGGACCCCGCCGACGTCGTCGCCGCGCAGATGCGCGAGGCCGGCTTCAAGGTCAAGCGGACCATCATTCCGGGCTCGTCGTTCTGGAACGACTGGACGAAATATCCGTGGTCGACCACCGATTGGGGCATGCGGCCACTCGGTGTCCAGGTGCTGGCGATCGCCTATCGCAGCGGCGAGGCCTGGAACGAGTCGGGCTACGCCAACCCGGAATTCGACAAGAAGCTCAACGCGGCTCTGGCCATGCCGGATGTCGACAAGCGCAAGGAACTGATGAAGGACGTGGAATTCATCCTGCAGGACTCCGGCATCCTGGTCCAGGCGTTCTGGCGTTCGCTTTATCGGCACCATGCGACCTATGTGAAGAACCTCGGCATGCATCAGACATTCGAACTGCAGCTGGATAAGGTCTGGCTCGACAAGGCCTAGGCCGGGCCGGCCACAGCAAATATCTCAGGGGCGCATGTTGCGCCCCTGAACTCGCCGGGCGACTGCGATTGACCCATCAGCTAAATCAAACGCCAAGATAAAGTCGCTGAACAAAGGGAAGAAACATGCGTACTCATGCTCAAGCCGTCGTCATCGGCGGCGGTCTGATCGGCTGCTCGATCCTCTATCACCTTGCCAAGTTCGGCTGGAGGGATGTCGTCCTTCTGGAGCGCAGCGAACTGACCTCCGGCTCCACCTGGCACGCAGCGGCCAACATTCACGGCCTGCATGATTCCACCAACATCAGCCGCCTCCAGCACTACACGATGGCGCTCTACAAGGAACTGGAAGCCGAGACCGGCCAGGGCTGCGGCATCTTTCAGCCGGGCTCGCTCTATCTCGCCCAGACGGAGGCGCGCGAGCATCAGCTGAGGCTCCAGGAGGCCAAGGCGCGGCGCTACAAGATGAATTTTTACGAAGTCGCGCGCGACGAGGCGGAGCGGCTGCACCCGCTGGTCGACTTCGACGGCATACGCTGCATCATGTACGAGCCGGAAGGCGGCAATGTCGATCCGTCCGGCGTCACCGCCGCCTACGCCGCCGGCGCGCGTCAGCGCGGCGCCGAGATCCATCGCTTCACGCCGGTCACCGCCACCGAGGCGCAACCCGACGGCAGCTGGATCGTGCGCACGCCAAAGGGCGACATCCACACGCAATGGGTGATCAATGCCGCCGGCCTCTGGGGCAGGGAGGTCGCCGCGATGGCCGGCCTGCAACTGCCGCTGATCCCCACCGAGCACCAGTATTTCGTTACCGAGACCATTCCGGAAATCGCCGCCATGGGCCGCCGGCTGCCTTCGGTCGCCGATCGGGACGGCGAGTATTATCTGCGCCAGGAAGGGCTCGGCCTGCTCGTCGGCGCCTACGAGCGCAAGATGAAATTCTGGGCCGAGGATGGCACGCCGCTGGACTTCGGCCACGAACTGTTTCCCGACGATCTCGACCGCATCGAGGAGAACATGCTGCGCGCGATCGCGCGCGTCCCGGCCGTCGGCACCGCAGGCGTCAAAAAAGTGATCAACGGGCCGATGATCTGGTCGCCGGACAGCGCGGTGCTGTTCGGACCCGTGCCCGAACTCAGCAACTATTTCTGCTGCAACGGCATCATTCCCGGCTTCTCGCAGTCGGGCGGCATGGGCAAGCTGGCGGCGGAGTGGATGATCGAGGGGGAGCCTTCGCTCGACATGTTTGCCTGGGACATGGCGCGCTTCGGCCTCTGGGCCGGCGAGGCCTTCACCAAGGCTCGCGTGCAGGATCAGTACAGCCATCGCTTCAAGATCCATTTCCCGAACGAGGAGCGCGCCGCCGGGCGGCCCGTGCGGACCAGGCCCGCCTACGAGATGCAGAGGGGCATGAACGCCGTCTTCGGGCTAAATTTCGGCTGGGAGCACCCGTTGTGGTTCGCCGCCGAGGGCGAGCCGCGCGAGGAGACCATCGGCTTCACCCGCCAGAACTGGTGGGAACCGGTGGGCCGCGAGGCGCGCATGCTGCGCGAACGCGCCGGCATCATCGACATCTCCAATTTCGCCAAATACGAGGTCAAGGGCGCTGGTGCCGAGGTTTGGCTCAATGCGCTGTTCGCCAACCGCATGCCGACAAAGATCGGCCGTTCCTGCCTCACGCCGCTGATCGGCAAGCGCGGCGGCATTGCCGGCGACTTCACCGTGACCAGGCTCGCGGACGACGAATTCATGGTCATCGGCTCCGGCATGGCCGAGCGCTTCCACCAAAGGTTCTTCAAGGCTATCCCCTTGCCCGAGGGTACGACGTTCCGCTCGCGCACCGAGGACCTCTGCGGCTTCAACGTGGCGGGACCGAGCTCGCGTGACCTGCTGCAGCGCCTGACCAATGAGGATCTGTCGAACGAGGCATTCCCCTTCATGCAGTCGCGCCGGATCACCGTCGCCGGCATTGAGGTGGTGGCGCTCAGGGTTTCCTTCACCGGTGACCTTGGCTGGGAACTGCATTGCAAGGCCGCCGACCAGGTCGCGCTTTACGAGGCGCTGCTCAAGGCCGGCAATGAGGTTGGCGCCGGACCGGTCGGCTCGCGCGCGCTGATGTCGCTGCGCGTCGAGAAGGGCTATGGCAGCTGGAGCCGCGAATACTCGCCCGAATATTGGCCGCAGGAGGTCAAGTTCGACCGGCTTGTCAAAATGGACAAGGGCGAATTCCTCAACCGTGATGCCTATGCAGCGGTCGCCGAAAGGCCGGCGCGCGACGAGCTGATCATGCTGTCGATCGAGGCCAGGGATGCCGACGCGACCGGCGGCGAGCCGATCTTCCTCCCCGATGGCACGCCGATCGGCCAGGTGTCCTCAGGCGCCTATGGCTATTTTGTCGAGCAGTCGCTGGCGCTCGGCTACGTCAAGGCGGGCTCGGCAAGGGCCGGAGACAAGGTATCCGTCGCCATATTGGGGAGGCCGCATGACGCGGTGCTGCTGAAGCAACCGCCTTTCGATCCAGAAGGCAAGCGGCTGCGGGGCATAGCCCTATGACTGCCCGCGCGCCAGCCGAAAGAACACGACGCTGGCGGGTAACGTCGGCGAGGCCGAGGGGGGAAGATTCAACCGACCGGAAACAAAGGGGAATCGCATGATCAAACGGCATCTGCTGGGCACGTTGTTTGCCCTCACCCTCGCATCGTCCGCCTATGCGGGAGACGTCAAGGTCATCAATGAAGACACGTGGTTCGCCGAAGGACCGATCTGGTATCAGGTCAAGCTCTTCTATGTCGAATATGGCCGCGGCACTGTGACCGTGTGGGACGGCAAGAAGAACGAAATCTTCTGGAAGATGGACGGCTGCGGGCCTTCAGCCGTGCTGCCGACCACGACCGGCGAGTTTCTCGTCACCTGCTACGACAGCAACTCGATCGGCCGCATCTCCGCCGACGGCAAGACGCTGCCGGCCTATGACAAGGACACCGACGGCAAGCCGTTCAGCGGGCCGAACGATCTTGCGCCCGACAAGGATGGTGGCATCTACTTCACCGGCTCCGGCAAGGGCGGGCCGCTGATCGATGCCTCCGCCTACTACATCGGCAAGGACGGCAACGTGAAGAAGGTTGCCGGCGACCTGCACAATGCCAACGGCCTCGTCATGTCGAACGACGGCAAGATCCTCTATCTGGTCGAGACCGAGGACAACCGGATCATCGAGTTCGACGTCCAGTCCGACCACGCACTGAATAACCGTCGCGTCTTCCTGCGCCTCGATGATCTGTTCCCGAACCAGCCACATATCTGGCCTGACGGCATCAAGATGGACAAGGCCGGCGAGATGTATATCGGCCAGAGCCCGCGCTCGCTCGACGCGCCAGGCAAGATCCTCGTGGTCGACAAGGACGCGAAGCTGCTGCGCACTCTTTCGGTGCCGTCGCCATCCATGCCGAACTTTGCCTTCGGACCCGGCGAGAATGTGCTCTACGTCATGGCGCTCGACCAAATCGATGCCGCGCCCTGGCACGGCAAGGTCTACGAGGTTCCAAACAAATAGCGCGTTCACTGACGGACGGGTGAAGGCTTCACCCGTCCGGTCCGGTTGATGGCGTCAGCCGTCGAACCGATCCAGCCAATGTTGGGCAAGGTCCGAGCGGCGGCAGATCCAGATGTCTGGATTGGCTTTGATCTTGTCGAGGAAGCGGGAGAGCCCGATCATGCGGCCCGGCCGTGCCGCCAGCCGGCAATGCAGCGACACTGTCATCATGCGTGGCGTCCGTTCCGCTTCGGTCAGCAGCCAGTCCACACCATCGCTGACATATTCGAAGAACTGGCTGCCTGTCTCCAGGCCGGAGCCGCGCGAGAACCGGCTGTCATTGTTGTCGAAACTATGCGGTACCACCAGATGCCGCTTGGCATCGACATCGACGAAATAGGGCAGGTCGTCATTGTAGTCGTCGCAATCGTAGAGGAAGCCGCCGTGCTCTACCACCAGCCGCCGCGTATTGAGGCTGGGCCGGCCGGTGTACCAGCCGAGCGGGCGAATGCCGGTCAGGCTCTCGACGGTATCCACGGTCATCGCGATGTGATTGCGCTCCTCGGCCTCGCTCAACGGCGCGTAATCGATCCAGCGCCAGCCATGGCAGACGATGTCACTGCCAAGTGCTGCGATCGCCTTGCCGGCCGCCGGATTGAGCTCGAGCGCGCGCCCCACCACGTAGAATGTCGGGATGATGTCCTTGTCCTGAAACAGCGAGGCGAGCCGCCAGATGCCGACGCGTGAGCCATATTCGTAGAGCGATTCCATATTGCGGTTGCGCAGACCCGGCACCGCCGGAGACACGGCAAGATCCGACAGGATCGCCTCGGAGACGCCGTCGCCTTCGCCGATGCTGTATTCGGCGCCTTCCTCATAGTTGACGACGATGTTGAGCGCCAGCTTGGCGCCCCCGGGCCACTGCGCGGCAGGCGGCTTGTCGCCATAGCCGATAAAGTCACGGGCAGGCAAATACGGCATCGCTAAAGTCTCCCGAGGCTTCTGTCGCAAAACATGCGGTAGCCAACACTATTCGCCGTGCATGTCGATCAGTATGCGAAGTGCGCGATCCATTATATCTTGCGGGCCGACCGTCGCGCGCAAACAGTCCATGAGGCCGTAGCCGCCCAGGCCGCGCACAATGATATCGGCGCCCCTTAAGGCCTTCTCTGCGGCCCCCGCGGCGGCTTCGTCGGAGAAGCGGATCAGCACGAAGTTCGTCCGGCTCTCCGGGACGTCATATCCTTTAGCCCTCAGATCATGCGCGAACTGGTCGCGAATCCTCGCCGTGCGGGCCACCGTTTCGCGCATATAGGCCTGGTCCTCCACGGCCGCGACGGCCATTGCGAGGCTTGCCGTCGTGACCTGGTTGGAGTTCTGCATCTTGCGCACCTCGTCCGCGACCGAAGGCGGAAACAACCCCCAACCGACGCGCGCGCCGGCCAAGCCATAGGCCTTGGAAAGCGTGCGAAGCACGGCGGTATCGCCGCGCGCGACCAGCGCAAAGATCGGTCCGGGGTCTTGTTCGTCGAACTCGCCGTAGGCCTGGTCGATCACTAGAAGGACATCCCGCGGCAAGGCGGCCCGCAAGCGCAGCAGCTCGGCGTTGCGGATGCGGGTGCCGGTCGGATTGCCGGGATTGCAGACGAAGACGACCCGCGTTGCCGGCGTGACGGCAGCCAGAATGCTGTCGGTCGAAACGGTGAAATCGCGCTCTGCCGCCTTGATGTAGGCGGCACCAACACGCGCGGCGGCGGAGGCTGCGAAATTATAGGCATAGGACGTGCCCAGCACCTCGTCACCTCGTCCCGCAAAGGCCGCGATGGTGCAACTGATCAGGTCCATCGAACCGGCGCCGCACAAGATCAGATTGGCATCGACCTCATAGCCCCGCCCAATTGCCTCGCGCAGCGCTGTCCAGTCCGGATCAGGATAGAGATGGCTGCGGGCAATCGCGTCCTGGCCGGCAGTGATCGCCCTGGGGCTGGGGGGAAAAGCGCTCTCGTTCTGGGCAAGGGTTGTCCGGTCGCAGCCGCTAAAATTTGCCAAGGCAAAGGCGGACATAGCCTCGACATGAGCGGCAGCTTTCAGAGATGGGTGGTCCATGGGAATGTTCCTGTCGGCCATCTTGTGAACCACCGTTGCCGGACCGGCTCGTGGGACAAGTTACAAATCGCCTGCGCGTTCACAAGCAAAAACTAATCGTGCATAGGGCCCGAAATTCTGGCCCACTTCAGGACGCAAAACGCCCGGTCAGCACGAGAGCGGAAGAAAAGATGACGGTATGCTTGCACCTCGAAAAGGCGTTGCCGAAAGCCGTCAGACAACTGACCGAAATCTGGTCGCAAGAAGATCGGCATCATCAAGTGACGGGAAGCGTCGACATGCGGTTGGGGGAGATTTCGCGCTTTTTTTCGGATCTTCGCGCACTCGACGTCGTATCTCCAGTCTGCGGCAGTTCGTTTCACGGCCTCTCAATGGACGCTGACCGGGCCTGAGAATAGACTGCTACTGCGATCAGCGTCAGCAAGCCGATGAACCAATATTGCCAGGCTTGCGACAGGCCCAGGAAAACCATCGACGAATTGACTTCCTGGATCAGGACGGCGCCAAGCAACACGCCGATGAAGCTGCCGCGTCCGCCGAAGAGACTGGCTCCGCCGAGGACAACTGCGGCAATGCTGCCCAGCGTGTATTCGATGCCCTGATTGGGATCGCCGATGCCGAGCTGCGCCACCACCATCAAGCCACCAAGCGCCGTGAGCAAGCTGCAGGCGATGAACGCGCCGACGACGGTCCAGCCTGTGCGCACACCAATATGCGCCGCCGCTTTCTCGTTGGAGCCAACGGCGCGCAAGCTCATCCCCCAACGGCTGTAGCGCAAGCCGACTTCGAGGATGATCGCCAGGACCAACGCGACGATGAACACGACCGGAATGCTGCCGATAGTGGCTTTGATGGTATCCATGACGGTGGCGCTGATGGCCCCATCGGGATAGGGCCGCAGCAACACCGAGATGCCCTGAATGATGATGTAAACCCCTAGCGTGGCGGCGACGGAGGTGAAGTTCCCGAACCGAACTAAGGTCCCGTTGGTCAGGCCGACGAGGGCTGCGGCGCCAAACACGGCCAACACGCCAACGATTATCGTTGCCATGCCGGCACCTTCATTCAGGAAGAATGACGCGATAACGAGGCTCAACCCGATCAACGGGCCGACCGACAGATCGATCCTGCCAGTGAACACTGCGCACATCTGGCCAAACGAGACGAACGCCAGCGCAGCGGAAAGGAACAGGATCTTCTCGATGTTGAAGCCTGAGACGAAACGAATGTTGTGGCCAGACGCTACCACGCCCAGCAGCACGATTAGCCCGGCAAGCACGAAGCTTGGAACATAGTCGCCGGCAGCAACCATTCGCAGCCATGAACGCGTAGTGCCGAATCTGTCTCGTTCTTGCTGGTCGGTGTTGCGATGGGTGGTGGCCGTTATCATGGTCCGGCCGATATTGGCCTCATTGACGTCTTGGCCTGAGAGTTCGCCCACGACGTGCCCGCGGGAGAAGACCAGCACGCGGTCGCATACGCCCTCAAGCTCAACAATATCGGATGAGACGATCACCACCAATGTCCCGCGCGAAGCGACGTCACGCAGGATGCGATAGATTTCGGCGCGGGCACCCACGTCAACCCCGGCTGTCGGCTCCTCTGCCAGCACGAGTGAAGCCTCTGCCAGGAGAGCTCGTGACAGGATCGTCTTTTGCTGGTTCCCGCCAGACAGCGTGGCGACATTCTGCTCGATCGATGCCGCGCGAATGTTCAAGTCCACTCGCTGGGCTTCCATTTGCCGTCGTTCGAGCGGACGGTCCACGACGCCAAAGTTCGCGAAACGTGACAGGGCCGAGATGGTACCGTTTTCGCGCACGGAAAGACTGGGAAAAAGGCCTTCATGTTGGCGGTCGGGAGACAGATAGATAATGCCGGCACTACGAGCGGCACCCGGGTTGCCGAGCGGCACGGTCTTCCCGTCCAGAGTGACGGCTCCACGGGCATTTCCAAGACCTGCCAGCGAACGCAGGAAGTCGCTCTGGCCGTTTCCGGTAATGCCGGCGATACCAACGATCTCGCCGCCACGCGCCGACATATTGATGTCTACGAAATCAGCGCCCGAAAGCCCTTTGACCTCAAGAATACTTGCGCCATTCATGACACCGGCTGATTTGAGCGGAAATTGCTGGGTGACGGTGCGTCCGACAATGAGGTTGAGGATTTGGTCATCACTGACATCGCGCACCGGTGCCGATCCCTTCACTTCACCGTCACGCATGACGGTGACCGTGTCTGCGATCTGCCTGATTTCCTGCAGCCGATGCGAAATGTAGATGACCGCCGCGCCCCGAGTCGCTGCTTCGCGCACGTTGCGAAACAGGATGTCGACAAGGTCGGCTGTCAAAGCCGCGGTGGGTTCGTCAAGAATGAGGATCTTTGGGTTGATCGCAAGCGCCTTGGCAAGTTCTATCAGTTGGCTTTGCGCGATGTCGACATCGCACAGCCGGGTCTTGGGGTGAACGGCAGAGCCAACACGACGGAGTTGGGCGATTACCCAGTCATTGGCATTCGCATAATCCGTTCGAAGCGCTGCTGGAACTGCAAGCAGCAGGTTTTCAGCCACCGTCAGATCGGGAAGCACTGCCGGATGTTGATGCACGATGGCGAGCCCGAGCCGTTGCGCCTGTGCCGCGCTAAAGCGATCTACAGATTGTCCACATATTTCAATCGAGCCCTGATCGTAGCTCAAAGTGCCGGAGGCAATGCCCATCAATGTCGACTTGCCTGCGCCATTTTCTCCCAGAAGCGCATGAACCTCGCCGCATCGGGCCACAAACGAAATGTCCTTCACGGCGACGACATGGCCGAAACGCTTCCACACGCCTTGCATGCGCAATCCCAACGGGCTGTCCAACGCAGTACTGGTCGGCGTTGCCATGTCAGACTGAAGCTGCTCGACGGTGGCCATGGGTCGATCCTCCTAAGTGACTTCCATCATCCTCCTTGAGGAGATGAAGGGGCGGACAGAAGCCCGCCCCGTTTGGCTCGAGATCAGAGACCGCCCTTGAGGGCTGCCAGGACCTGTTCGTCAGTCAGGCTGGTGCCGTTTGAAGCGGATTCCGGAAGCTTCGGATTGCAGAAAACAGTTCCGGCAAGCGAATCCTCGAGCTGGAAGTTCGTCACTTCCTTCACACCGGCCTCAGCCACCGTATGTTTGGTGCCGTTGGGGTCGGTTATGACGAGCGGCTGATCCATCTTGCCGCCGGCTGCCTCAGCGATCGCCCAGCGTACGGCCAGACGCACGTTCCACTGTTCGGCGCTGTTTGTCGTGTACTGGAAGGCGGACTTGGCGTCGGCATCGTGCAGCTTCTTCCAGGTGCAGCCGAACACGTTGGCGTCTTCACCGGCGATCAGCGGAAGTGGCCGACCAGCCCGTTCGAAAACGCCTGAGGCGACAACGCCCATGCTGAGGTCCGCGATCACACCGTCGATCTGCGGATACTGAGCAATTAGCGCGCCCAGCGATTTGGCGACCATGCTGGAATCCCAATTCGTCACTTCGAACGGCTTCTGTCCGATCTGGACGATGCCCGGATAGTCCTTGAAGGCTTCGAGGATGCCATCAGCGCGCTCACGGCTCTGACTGGTTCCGGCAGGCCCGCCGAGGTAGGCGACATTTCCCTTGCCGTTGAGGGCCTTGGCCATCCATTTGCCCCAGTCGACGCCGTCCTGGTGGAAGTTCGTGCCGACGAAAACGCTGTAGTCCTTGCCTTCCTCACCACCAACACGGGCTCGGTACGGCACGACGGTGCTGCCCTGCTTGAAGGCATCGCGGATCGCCGGCAGCATGGCCGGGCCGGCATCGGGGAACACGACAATGGCGTTGACGCCGCGCGCGGCCAGACCGCTGAGGTCGGAGATCGCCTTCTGGGTGTTACCTTGCCCGTCTGTGTGATCCCAGCCGGTGACGTTCGGGCACTGGCTGGCCTCGTTGATCGCTGCGGCCGTCGTCATCTGCCGCCAGGGATTCTGGGCGAAGCCATCCGCCAGCGCGACAGAAATCTCCTTCGTTCCGCAAAAGCTCGGTGGTGTCGCCGCCGGTTCGGCGCAGAAGACACCACCGGCGATGCCCTTGCACCAATCCGCGGCGCCGGCTTGCGTGACCGACAGCGGTGAGACAGTTGCAAAGGCCGACAGGGCGAGCGCCGCGCCCGATAACACGTTCATTCCAAGGCAAGACTTCATCATTTCCTCCCAACGAAGTTTGGTTGCTGTTCTCCAACCTGCCCGTGCTGGACAGCGTTGAAACTTTTTATTCCCTTGGCCGCCGACATCATGCGGTCGACCTGTTCCTCAAGCTGATTGCCCGCCTGAGATTGCGAAAATTCAGACCATAGATGCCGACCCCAACCAGGATCGCGGCACCTTGGAAAAGGTATTGAACGCCGATGCTGGCGCCCGTCGTCAGCACCAATTGTTGCAGCTGTGTGAGAAAGAGGGCGGCGATCACGGTTGCCGCCAAATTGCCCTTGCCGCCAAACAGCGAGGTTCCACCCAGAACCGTCGCGGCGATCGACGGCATCAGGTAGTTGTCGCCCTGCTGCGGACTTGGCAGCTGCATAAGGCCGCCGAGCAGAATGCCGCCTGCCGCATAAAACAGGCTCGCACCCACATACGCGGCGATCTGGTAGCGGTCAGCGACGATACCTGCCGCGCGTGCGGCCCTGATGTTTGCGCCGACAGCCTCGAAATTGCGCCCGAAGGTCGTCGCCTTGACGACGAAAATGACGACGATAGCCATCGCTAGTGCCAAATAGGCGAGCTGCGTGATGCCAAAGATCTTACCGTTGGCGAACGCTGCTATCGACCCGGGCACAGACACCGGTGTGCCGCCTGAAATCTTGACGTTCAGGCCGTAGAGCAGCGCGTTCATGCCGATCGTGGCAACGATGGGCGCAACACGAACCTTGCTGACGAGCAGGCCGCTGATCAGCCCCGCTACCGCCGCAGCGGCGAAAGCGTAGAAGAGGGCCAGGGCAACACTGCCCTCGGCATCGGGTTGGCTCTCCGCGAAGTAGCAGACGATGACAGCGCTGAGCGAAACCATCCCCGGCACGGACAGATCGATGCCGCCCTGCTGGATGACCAGCGTTTGGCCCAGGCTGATGAGGGCCAGGATGGCGGCAAAGGGCAGCATTCCGCTCATCGCGCCGGTGCCAAGACTTTGCGGGGCGATCAGGCCGCCGAAGACGAACAGGACCAGCGTTGCCGCCGCGATACCCGCGGTCGGCCCGCCAGCTGAGGCAAACCAACTGCTCGGTCCGGATGCACCTTCTCCTAAGGCCGTGACCGGCTTCGGCTTGTCTGAAAGCTTTTCCACGTGTCTTGTCCTTCTGCGGATTCGCGGCATCGAACTTGTCCGTTAAAGCAGTGCGGATCTTGCTCCGCTGGCCAGACAGATTTCGCTGATCCGCAGCTTCTGGCTGGAGAGCCGGGACGGGAATGTCTGTTCGAGCCGCGACTCGTGAACGGGTATGACCCGTCGAGACTCATGGCCGACCTGTTTCATCATGGCTTCGGTGGCCATGATCAGATTGATCTGGCTGCCGGTGGCCAGGCCGACCGGGAGATACATGTCGTCGATCTTGAGCTGTTCGGAGGCGCCGTTCAGGTTCTCGAACTGGTAAACAAGATCACCGGCAAGCACCCAGGTGTCCTGGGAATCCGTCTTGCCATCATTGCGCACCGTCACCCACATGCATGCGAAGGTATGGCTGTCATAGGCGACGTGAAGATCGATGCCGGGGAAGACGTTTTCCATGGCACCATCGACCGCGATCAGGCGTTTGTCGCGCGCCAGCTGCACACCACGCAGGATATCCGCCGTATCGATGCCGGACAGGATCCAGCGCATGCGGTCCGGCAGCGACATCGCCCAGATCCATTCCTGCAGCTCCTTCTTCTGGACGTAGAAGGTGGCATTGGGAAATGCATCGACATTGCCGAAATGATCGAAATGCGCGTGCGTGATAAAGACCGCGTTGATGTCTTCCGGCGTCAATCCGATTTCGGCAAGAACCTCGCGCGGTCCGCGCCAGTTCTGGACATTGAACAGCGTGCCAAGATAGTTCCCATAGTCGCGGTCGTTGTAACCGACGTCGACCATCGCGGCCCAACCGTCTCCCTTGATGACGGCGTAGCAGTAGGGCAACTTCACATAGCCTTCATTGTGGGCGCCGTAGATGACGCCACTCTTGTGGTATTCGGGCACGTATCCGTACTCGAGGACGTAGATCGAATAGAGTGACACCGGTTTCCTCCCTTGATCCAGCCGGTTAATTTTTCGCGGGTCGGCAGTTGCAGCAGGCCGCCGTGAAATCCACGGGCGTCAGTCCGGCGGAAGGTTCCGAAACCATCCGCAGCGACCGCTGCGCGAAAAAAAGCGCGTCAACGACGGCATCGAGATCGGGACTCGCCGGATCAATGAGCTCGGCAAGACGATCAAGCCGCGAGAGTATCCGGCCGAGAAGCACAAGCAGATCGGCTAGCGCGGCTTGGTGGCGGGCCGCTGTCGGCGGCGCCTTCACCGCACCCAGCCGGTCGGTTGCCTCGCGCAACTGCCTTGTCACCGACGCCAGCAAGAGATCGTTGCGGTTGCGGTCGAGGCTGTCGGTCTGGAGCAGAAGCAGGATTCCCGAAAGCTGGCCAACGCAACGCTTGGCGGCGTCATAGAGCGGGCGGGTGTCTGACAGGTAGGAGGCAACCGCTTCATCCTTGATCCCTGACTTCAACAAGGCATCTGGCTGGAACTCGCGGGGGGTGTCCCATATCGAACAGGCGGGACGATGCACGCCTTCGATCGCTGAAGAAGGCGCTGGAAATTCACGACGAAATGGTAGAAGCGCCGCCCCATGCGCAAGCGGAGCCTCGTCTTGTCCGGAATTGATCCTGAGCATGCGTCGCCTCCAATGTTTCGTCGTCGCATCGACCGCAGGGCCGTGCGGACTGTCTTTTCAGTGCATGAATCGGCCGCCGTTGACGTCGAGAATGAGCCCCGTCACGTAGTCGGACAGGTCTGAGACCAGAAACAGGCAAGCTTTTGCGATATCGTCAGCCGTTCCGAGCCGGCCAAGCGGGATGTTCACGACTATGTCGCGCCGCTTGTCTTCGGTCAGCTTGTCGCCAAAGATGTCCGTGTCGATCGTGCCGGGGGCTATCGCGTTGACGCGGATATTGTGCTGCGCCAGTTCACGCGCCATCGACTTGGTGAGGCTGTGGATGCCGCCCTTGGCGGCGGAATAATGCGGCCCGCCGAAAATGCCACCGCCGATCTGAGCCGCGATCGAGCCGATCGAAACGATCGCGCCGGAGCGCCGTTCGATCATCGAAGGCACGGTAGCCTGGGCCATGTTCAGGCTGCCACGTAGGCTGGAATCGATGACCAGGTCGAAATTCTCCTGGGTGATATCCATCAGCCGGTCTGGTTGGCTGATGCCGGCATTGTTGACCAGGATGTCAACATGTCCGAAGCGGGCCATGACGTCACCAACTGCCTTGCGGCAAAAAGCAGGATCCCGGACATCGCAGACGACGCCGATGTGTTCGGGGCCGATGTCGCGCGCTGCATTCATGGCGGCTTCTTCGTCGAGGTCGAAGATTGCCACACGGCATCCCTGCACGGCAAACCGCCGGGCCGTGGCCTTGCCAATGCCGCGCGGCGACGCCGCGCCTGTAATGATGGCGGTCTTGTCCTTCAGCATCACGGCGTAGTCCTCCCCATGTTCATTCATTCGGCAGCCTCGGCCGCGTCTTCGATTTCCACGCCCGCCCAACCCTCGATGAGGGCCGCGATGCGCGAGCAATCGGCGTTCGCCATGCCTTGCGTCATGGCGAACTGCCAGAACTGGCGGACGTTGGCCCCGAGCCACATTGGCACGCCCATACGCTCGGCTTCCTGCATGCAAAGCGTCACGTCCTTGTGCATGAGCTCGGTGCGAAAATTCTGGTCGTAGCGGCGTGTCACCACATGCTTTGGATAGGCGATCTCCGACACCCAAGACCGGCCTGAGCCGGCATTGATGATCCGGAACAGATCCTCGGGCTCGATACCGCCCTTTTCGGCGAATGCTAGCGCTTCGCCGACGATCACCATGTTGGTTGCGGTGAGAAGATTATTGGCGAGCTTGAGGATCTGTGCCTTGCCGACGTCCGGGCCGAGATGGACAAAAGTCTTTGCAAATGTCGCCAGGAACGGTCGTGCCCGTTCCAGTGTCTGCTCCGACCCCGACGCCATGACCGCCAGCGTCTCGTTGCGGACGCCGATTGGTCCGCCGCTGACGGGCGCATCCAGCACAGATACGCCGCGTTCCGCCATCGCATCACCGACCTTGCGCGCCATAGTCGGGCCGGTGGTCGAGAGATCGATATAGTGCTTGATGCGTTTGCCTTGGATAAGGCCGGCCTCACCCAGCGCGACGGCCTCGACGATCGGTGCGTTTGGCAGGCTGACGAAGACCGTCTCGACCGCATTGGCGACCGCGGCGGCGCTGTCTTGCCGCTTTGCTCCCTGCGCGACAAGGACGTCGACGGCCGCAGCGTTGGTATCGAAAATGTGGACGTCGAGCTGAGCTGCCAGAGCCTTGCTGACCATGGGCATGCCCATCGCACCGAGACCGATGAATCCGTAAGAATTACTGGGCACGCGCGCTCTCCCCGATCGCTGTAAGATGTGACGGCGCGCCTTCGTAGAGGCGATAGATGCCGGTGCCGTCGATTTCGCCGTGGCCGGCGGTGATAAGCAGACGAAAGAGCTGGGCGGCTTGGCCGGACATTGGGGTTGCCGTGCCCGAACTACGGGCGAGCTCCTGCACCATGTCGAGGTCTTTCAGCAGCTGACGCGCATAGGCCCGCGGCGCGAAATCATGTGCGGCGATACGTGGATAGAGCTGTTGCATCAGAACGCCGTCGGCATGGCCGTATTTCACGCATTCGGGCAGCAGCGCAGCATCCATTCCTGCCGCTTCAGCGAGGCGGACGGCTTCGGCCAGAACAGCATAATTCGTGCCGACCACGAGCTGCGCGATCATCTTGGCAACCGAACCCATGCCTGTCTGTCCGACATGGGTGAACTGCCTGCCGACGTCCTGGATCAAGGAACGGATGCGTGCGATCGCCCAATCCGAGCCGCCGGCCATGATCGTCAGATTGCCTTCGCCTGCCGCCGAGGGACCACCCGAAACCGGAGCGTCGATCCATTCGCATCCCGTGGCCGCTTGGACGCGCGAACCGATGGACCGGCAGAAATCCGGGGACACGGTTGAGAAATCCACCACGATCTGCGGTGGCAGCAGAGCATCCGACAGGCCCGCTTGGCCAAACACCACGGTTTCGACTGCCGCCTGCGACGGCAGGTTGAGGAGCACGAAATCCGCGTCGTCGACACAGTCTTTTGCCGACGCAGCGCCAACTGCACCCGAAGCCATAGCCGCAGCGTGCCGGCCGGCATCCGCGTCGAAGACTCGTAGCTTGTAGCCAAGCCCTGCAAGGCGCGCGGCCATGGGTCCGCCCATCAGGCCGACGCCGATATAGGCAAGGCGCGGCTTACCGGATGTCATAGAATTGGACCGCATTGTCGTGGAACAGGCGCTTTTGCGCTTCGGGTCCGAGATCCGCCGTGATCTCCTTGTAGCCACCAAAGATCTTATCGAGCGTGCCGCACACACTGTCGACCGGGAAATTGCTCCCGAACATGCAGCGATCGACGCCGTAAATCTCGATGATCGACCTCACGATGTCGCGGTTGTTGGCGACCGTCCATGGCTGGCCAGGCAGGCCGATGCCGGAGATCTTCACCGCCACGTTCGGCCGCTTGGCGAATTCGGTCATTGCCGCCTTCCAGCCGGCAATCCCCTCGGCACTGCGATCGGCCGGCAGCCCTGAATGCAGCAGGATGATCTGCGTCTGCGGGAAGCGGTCGGCGAGCGTGCTCGCCTCGTGCAGATGCCACCATGGTGTCTGCAGATCGAACCGCAAACCATAGCTGGACAGCATGGCGAAACCTATGACCCAATGCGGGTCGACCATGCTGCCTGGAGCGGCTGAGCCGGGCTTGGGATTGGATTTCGGCTTGTGACGCAGGCCGCGTACGAAGTCGAAACCGGCCAGCCGCTCCAGCACCCGGGCGCGGTCGTCCCGGTCGAGCCATGCCTGGCCGACAGCGACGTTAGGCCACCCCGTCTCACGACGAAGGGAGGCGATATAATCCATCTCGCCGATTGGATCACTCGGATCCCACTCGGCTTCGATATAGACCGTCTTGACAACGTGGTGGCCGGCAGCGTCCCGCTTGTAGTCGGCCGGCAGATACGGCCGGCATATCGAGGAGTAGTCGCCATAGCGGAATGGGATCAGCGGCCGATCGTTGAGCCACGGATAATAGTTCTGCTCGGGATTCCAGAAGTGGACGTGAGCATCCACCATCGGCATATCAGTCACGTCTGTCTCCTCTCCGTCTCGGGATGACCCGTCTCAGATTGGATGCCAGCTCCTCTTCCGGCATCCGCAGTCGTCGCCGCGATTTATTCAGCGGCGGCCGCATAGGGGACGTTGCGCCCGCCATAGCGACGGACACGAACGTTTGCCTGCTCCGCATGGCCGGCGAACCCTTCAAGTATGCAAAGGCGCGAACAGTATTCGCCGATCATTGCCGAGGCCTCATCGGTCAGGACGCGTTGATAGGTAACGGTCTTCAGGAACTTGCCGACCCAAAGGCCGCCGGTGTAGCGGGCGGCTCCCGCCGTCGGCAGCGTGTGGTTGGTTCCAATCACCTTGTCGCCATAGGCGACATTGGTTCGCGGCCCGAGAAACAGCGCCCCGTAGTTCGTCATCCGCTCGAGGAAGATATCCGGATCGCGTGTCATGACCTGCACATGTTCCGATGCGATGCGGTTTGCTTCACCGACCATTTCGTCCTCTGTCGAACACAGGATCACCTGGCCGTAATCCTCCCATGCGCGACGGGCGACGACGGCAGTCGGCAAGATGGTCAGCAGCCTTTCGACCTCTGCGATCGTGGCTTTGGCGAGGGCCTCTGAATTGGTCAGCAAGACTGCCGGTGAGTTGGGACCATGCTCGGCTTGGCCGAGAAGATCGGTCGCGCATAGCTCGGCGTCGACGCTGTCATCGGCAATGACCAGGGTTTCCGTCGGACCGGCGAAGAGATCGATGCCGACCTGCCCATAGAGCTGGCGCTTGGCTTCCGCCACAAAGGCGTTGCCTGGACCGACCAGCATGGCAACGGACTGGATGCTTTGTGTACCCAGTGCCATGGCGGCTACGGCCTGCACACCGCCGAGACAGTAGATTTCATCCGCGCCTGCCAGGTGCTGGGCCGCAACGATCGCCGCGGCAGGGCGCCCCTCGTAAGGCGGCGCAGCCGTGAAGATGCGCGGCACGCCGGCAACCTTGGCCGTGATGACCGACATATGGGCCGAGGCCAGCAATGGATATTTTCCGCCTGGCACATAGCAGCCGACGGACTGAACGGGGATGTTCTTGTGCCCAAGAACAACGCCCGGCAGGGTTTCGATCTCGATATCGCGCAACGCTTCGCGCTGATGCTGCGCGAAGTTGCGAACCTGTTCCTGCGCGAAGCGGATGTCGCTCAGGTTCTGTTCGGACAGTTCCGCAAGGCAGGCGCGTATTTCCGCATCGGTAAGGCGAAAATCCTTGCGGTCCCATTTGTCGAAGCGGATCGAAAGCTCGCGCACCGCAACATCACCACGCGCACGGACATCTGCGATGATGCCCTCTACAGTGGCTCTGACGGTGGCCTGATCGGCTGCCACGGCGCTCGGATCGCGCCCCTCTTTGAGTTTGCGGATCACTTGGTCGCCCCTTCCGTCGTCCTGCCTTCGAAGTAGCTGTCGAGATCGAGCGCCAGTTTGATGATGCTCGAATAGTCCTCGCCGGCATGTCCATTCTGGCAATGGATGGCGAAGAGCTCTGTTGCCAGATTTCCCATCGCTGCCAGGACTTTCGAGCTGTTCGCCAGTTCCTTGGCGAGCCGCATGTCCTTCAACTGGAAATCCGAGCGGAAACCGCCGGCAAAACCGTTGGCAGAGGGCACATTCTCCATCAGGCCCGGGAATGGGTGATAGCGCTCGAGCGCGTAGTTGTTGCCCGAGGAGTTGCGCATCACATCGCTGAGGATTGCTGGGTCGAGACCATTGGCGACACCGAGTGCCAGCGCCTCGACAGTTCCCGCCATGCATATTCCGGACAGAATGTTGTTGCAGAGCTTCGCCGTGTGGCCCGCTCCCGAAGCCCCGACATGATAGATGCGCTGTCCCATTGCTTCCAGCAGAGGGCGGGCATGCTCGACATCCGTGGCCTCGCCGCCGACCATGAAAGTCAAAGTGCCGGAATGGGCGCGCGGCGTCCCGCCTGAAACCGGTGCATCGATCATGCGCCGGCCGGCGGCGCGGGCGGCAGCGGCGATTTCCACGGTGACGGTCGATGAAATCGTGCTGCTATCCATCAAGAGCGCACCCTTGCGGGATGCCGCGATGACACCCGACGCTCCAAGATAGGCGTCGCGGACATTGTCTCCGGTCGGAAGCATGGTGATAACCACATCGGCCGATGAGGCCGCCTCGGCGGCGGAGGTGGCACGTTTCACGCCCTGCTTCTCAGCCGCGTCCTGTGCGGCCGAAGACGGGTCGAAGCCAATGACTGGAAAGCCAGCTTGGACCAGATTGCGGGTCATTGGTTGACCCATATTGCCAAGTCCAAGGAAAGCGACGGTTTTCACTTGAGCATTCTCCCGGTCAGGCAGCCGACGTGTTGACGATGACGGTCTTCGACCAGGTGAAATGCTGGACCATGCTTGCCAGCGAGAGCTCACGTCCCATGCCGCTCATTTTCGTCCCCCCATATTCGATGTTGGCTTCCGCGACGGCAAACTGGTTGACCTGCACGAAGCCGGCGTCGATGCGCGACACGAAGTCAAACGCCGCCGGGAGGTTTTCCGTGAAAATCGTTGCCGCGAGGCCGTAAGGCGTATCGTTGGCCTCCTGCAGCACGGTCTCGAAATCGGTAAAGCGTGAGACAGTCGCGACCGGCCCGAAGATCTCGTCGCGGCAAACGGGTGAGCTTGCGGGAACGCCCTCGATCAGCGTCGTCGAGTAGTAGTAACCCTTGTCCAGACCTTCGGGACGCTGGCCGCCGCAAAGGATACGGGCGCCGGGCGTCTGCCGCGCCATTTCGATGTAGCGTTCGACACGATCGAACTGCTTGCGCGATACGATACAGCCCACCTGTGTCGCTTCATCCAGCGGGTTTCCAACCCGAAAAGACGTAATGCCGGCCAGGACGCGCTCGATCACCGCATCATAAATGGCGTCGTGGATATAGATCCGCGTACCGGCGGAACACGACTGGCCCTGACGCTGAAGCCGAAGCCCCTGCAGAATGCCACGCGCCGCGCGATCGATATTGGCATCGGCCAGGACGATGTTCGGATTCTTGCCGCCGAGTTCGGCTGTGACTGGAACGATCTTGTCGGCGGCGTAGTGCATGATCATGGCGCCGACCGCGCTCGATCCGGTGAAGCTGATCTTGCGTACAGCCGGATGTTGGCAAAGCAGGCGACCTGCTTCCTCGCCGAGCCCGGTGATTGCGTTCGCGACGCCGGGTGGCAGAACCGCCTGCAGCAGTTCGAACACCCGAAGCACTGCCAAGGGTGCTTGCTCGGCCGGCTTTAGCACGACGGTGTTGCCCGCGGCGAGTGCCGGGGCGATCTTGCTGGCAAGCTGCATCAGCGGTGCATTCCACGGAATGATCGCGCCAACGACACCAAGCGCCTCGCGTCGCGTATAGAGCAGCCGGCCAGGATCGGGCGGATAGGTCTGGCCGTTGATCTCGCCAGCCAGGCCACCGAAATAACGCAGGATGTCGACCATGGTGCCGGCTTCATTGCGCGATTGGGTTGGAAGTGCGTTACCAGTCTCCAGCGACGAGAGCCGGGCAATGTCTTCACGGAAGCCGTCGAGATGATCGGCTGCCCGCATGAGCAGGGCGCCGCGCTCTCTCGCCGGCGTTGCCGACCAAGACCGGAACGCAAGGGAAGCCGCATCCACCGCAGAATTGACATCCTCTATGCCGCAGCGTGGCGCGGAGCCGATGATCTCTTCGGTGGCGGGGTTCTCGATATCGAATTGCGCGGTTGTGAGCGCTTTTCTCAAGCCGCCGCCGCAGACGATCTGGCCCGAAAGTCGTCTCGCTTCCGTGGTTTGCGCGCCGATGCGCGCTTCAAGGGAGTCTATTGCAAAGGCGTTCATACGAAATGGCTTCTGTCGTTTTTGATTGAGCATACGTATGCACTCTGTTAGACATTTGAAATGAGTTTGTCAAACAGGAGTGAGAAATGTCTGTGACAACAATCGGCCTCGTCGCTGGAGACCCATCCGGTGTCGGTCCGGAACTTTGTGCCAAATTGGTCAATGCAAAAGGGCGCCAGAGTGACCGTCGCGTTGCCGTCTTTTGTGGGAAAGGGAGCTTTCGCGACGGAATGCGAATCGCTGGTCTCTATGCTGAAATCCCGGTCGTCGATAGCGTCTCATCGATTCCGGAGCGTGGCGGCGTGGCGCTGATTTCAGGGCTGGATCGAGACGGCTACAAACCCGGTGTGGCGAGCGCGGAGGGCGGAACTGCCACGCTCGCGGCGCTGGAGAGTGCAGCGGACGCGGCCGGGGCAGGGCAGCTCGATGCGATTGTCTATGGTCCGCTCAACAAACAGGCGATGTGGCTGGCCGGTCACAAGGCGATCGACGAACTGCATTTTTTCTCAAGTCGCCTCGGGGTTACCGGCTTCTGTTGCGAAATGAATAACCAGGGGGCTCTCTGGACGGCCCGCGTAACCTCGCATATCCCGCTTCGCGCCGTGGCCGACAACATCTCCGTGGAGTCCATCATTGCGGCCACGGTGGCCGGCGCCAAGGCGGTCGAATCATCAAGCGGCAAACGTGCGAGAATAGCCGTTGCCGGCCTTAACCCGCATTTGGGAGAAGGCGGCGCAATGGGCACTGAGGAGATCGAGATTATCCTCCCCGCTATCGAAAGGCTAAAGGAGCTTGGATACGATGTCGCCGGCCTCTATCCGGCCGATACCGTCTTTCTGCGTGTGGGGCCGGAGAAGCTCGACTTGATCATCACCATGTTCCACGATCAGGGCCAGATCGCGCTGAAGACACTCGGTTTCGCCAACACCTCGACCGTTCTTGGCGGATTGCCGCTGCCAATCGTTACCGCCTCGCAAGGAACAGCCTACGACATTGTCGGCCAAAATCGCGCCGACCCCGCCGGCCTGACAGCAGCGTTTGATCTCGCGCATCGTCTTGCTATTGCTGCGCGCAAGGCAGCATAACAGGCGCAAAAGCTGATTTGCGCAAGGATTCAATGCATGAGACGGTCAACTTCGGTGGATGTCGCGCGGGAGGCTGGCGTATCGCAATCGACAGTGTCTCGCGCACTCGCCGGCGACGGGAGGATTTCAGAGGAGACAAAGAAAAAGATTCGCAAGACGGCGGAGCGCTTGGGCTATACGCCAAATGGGATCGCGCGAAGCCTGCAGACGAAGAAGACGAATATGGTTGGCCTGATCATGGCCGATATCCTCAATCCGTTCTACCCGGCCGTCCTGGAAATCTACACCCAGAAGCTCAACGCCATGGGCAAGCAGCTCCTGTTGCTTTCCGTGCCCAAGGGTTTCGAAGTCGATGACGTGCTGCCATCGATGCTTCAGTACGAGATCGACGGTTTGATCGTCACGTCAGCTGTGTTGTCGTCGCGAATGCGCGACATCCTGCACAACAGGAACACCCGGGTGGTTCTGTTCAACCGCTCCGTCGACGACTTTTCGATCAATTCAGTGTGCTGCGAGAACAGGTCCGCTTCTATGGAAGTTGCCGCCCTTCTTGTTGCCGCAGGGCATAGGCGTATAGCCCTTATAGGGGGCCGCCCTGATACGTCGACCCACCGTGAACGTAGCGCCGGCTTTCAGGATGAATTGCGCCGCCATGGAGTCCAAATCATTGGCGAGCAATTCGGCGAAAACACCTATGGCGGGGGTTACAGGGCAGCGATCAATCTGCTGTCCGGCCCGACTCCCCCGGACGCCATCTTCTGTATCGCCGATGTCATGGCGCTTGGCGCGTTGGATGCCGCGCGCTTCGGGCTTGGGTTGAAAGTTCCGCGCGATGTTTCCATCGTGGGCTTCGATGACATTCCCTCGGCCGCCTGGCCGGCATACGACCTCACCACCTTCCGCCAGCCGATCGAGGCGATGGTGGGGCGGTCGCTCTCCCTGCTGTTTGATCCGGCAGACTTTCCACCAGCGGCTATTCGCATACCCGGCGAACTGATCATTCGCGGCTCTACCAACATTGGTCCTGCAACCGCCTGAACTGATCAACGCCAGGATACTAATTTAGCAAATGCGTGCGCATACGTATTCCCAATTTCAAACAAATGGAGAGAGATTTATGGAGGAAAATCAAGTCGCGCCAAATTTCAGGCTGGACGGAAAACGAGCGCTCATTACGGGAGCTGGGCGGGGGCTGGGACTGGCCGCCGCCCATGCGCTCGCCCACTTTGGTGCCGAGGTTGTTCTGGCCGCCCGCACATTGAGCGAGGTGGAGGCTGCCGCGGCCAATATCACTCGCGCGGGCGGACGAGCCGAAGCCATCGCTCTCGATATCCGGGACGTTTCGGCAGTGAGTGAAGCTGTTTCACACAGCCCGGCATTTCATGTGCTGGTCAACAATGCCGGGATGAACCGCACCAACCCATTTCTTGATGTAACGCAGGCCGATTTCGATGATATCATGGGCCTCAATCTGCGTGCTTCTTTCTTTGTTGCGCAGATCGTCGCGCGACGCATGGTAGAGCAAGGCGTGAGTGGCAGCATCATAAACATGTCGTCGCAGATGGGCCATGTCGGTGCCGCGACGCGCAGCGTCTACTGCGCCTCTAAATGGGCGATGGAGGGGATGACCAAGGCTACGGCAATAGATCTGGCTCCATACAAGATCCGTGTCAACACCGTCTGCCCGACGTTTGTCGAAACGCCGCTCGCTCAGAATTTTCTCAAGAATGAGGCCTTCAGGGCGGAGGTGCTGTCCAAGATAAAGCTTGGCCGCATCGGTCATGTCGACGACATAACCGGGGCGGTTGTCTTCCTGGCGTCCGATGCATCCTCTCTCATGACGGGATCGTCCATGATCATCGACGGCGGTTGGACTGCGGACTAAGAACCTGCTGGAGGGTCGCATGATCTGGATGCCGGACAGGCGAACCCCGGAATGAGAGCGCGATTTCAGGAACGGCGCTCGTAAGCCTTCGTGCCCGAGGTTTGGCGGGCGGTGTTCTGATCGGATCGGCGGCGAGCCGGGCGCGCCATCAGCGTCGCGAAAAGCCGTCGAGCATCACTGCGAAGATGATGATGGCGCCTTTCAGGATCGCCTGTTGGGCGGGTCCGACGCCAGTGATGCTCAACCCATTGTCGACGACGCCGATGATCAGCGTACCGAGCAGCACGCCGACGATGCTGCCCTTGCCGCCCGACAGGCTGACGCCGCCGATGGCAACCGCGGCGATCGTCGATAGTTCGAGGCCGGTCGTCTGCGCCATCGTGGCGCTCATGTAGCGCGACATGCTGATTACGGCGCCGATCGCATAGAAGCTGCCGGCAATGGCGAACACGATGATGCGCACGCGCACCACGCGCACGCCGCTGATGAAGGCCGATCGGGAATTGCCGCCAACGGCGTAGATTTCGGCCCCGAAAGCGGTCCGGTGCAGGACGAAATAGCTGAGCGCCACGATCGCGAAGAACAGGATGACCGGGTTGGGCACGTAGAGCAGGCTGCCCTGGCCGATGAAGGCAATGCTCGAGGGGATGCTGTCGACGAAGCCACTGCCGGTCACCTGATAGGCGAGCCCGACGCCGATTTGCCAGACGCCAAGCGTCACAATCAGGGATGGCAACCGCAGCCGTGCCACGAGGAAACCGTTGGCGGTGCCGAACGCGACGCCAACGAAGAGCATCACCGGGATGGCGAGAAGCGGAGAGATCGCGACGCCGAGAAGGCTGAATTGCGGGTTGGTGGTGACGAGGCTGCCGCCGACCATCAGCGTCACCGCCACGATGCCGCTCACCGAGAGATCGAGGCCTACCGTGAGCACCACGAACGCCTGCCCGCAGGCGGCAATGCCTCGGATGGACGACTGGATCAGCACGTTCGCGAGGTTTTCGGTGCCGATTGTGGCGCCGCGCGTGACGATTGCGAACCCCGCGATCAAGGCGGCGAGGATGAGCAGGCGCACGAAGTCGTCGCTGGTCAGTACGCCGAAGCCAAAGCCTCGGCGGCCCGGCCCGGTATTCGCTTCCCGAAGTTGGTCGACGATCACTCTGGTTGCCTCCGCAATTGCATGTCAGGCCGTGATGCGGGTTGGCCGCTCGCGGCGGCGGAAGAATTCGATCGACACCGCCAGGATGATGACCGCACCCTTGACCGTGTTCTGGACGTCGGTGCTGGCGCCCATGGCGCCGAGGCCGCTGTCGATGACGGCGAGGATCAGTGTCCCTAACAACACGCCGAGCACGGTGCCGCGGCCGCCATAGATGCTGACGCCGCCGATCGCGACAGCGGCGATGCTGTCGAGCTGCAGCCCGCTCAGCGTCCTGATCGAGACCGACATCATCCGCGATTCGATCGACAGGGCGGCGAGTGCGACCATCAGTCCCGAGATCACGAAGACGAGGAACTGCACGCGCCGGACCTTGATGCCGGAGAGATACGCGCTGGCGGAATTGCCGCCGACGGCATAGACGGCCCGGCCGAAGGACGTGTGGCTGAGCACGAAATGCGCCAGCGCGAAGAGCAGGAGCATCTCAATGACCGGCACGGGCACGCCCCGGATCGAGCCCTGTCCCAGCATGCTAAGGCTCGAAGGCAGATCGGTGATCGTGTAGCCGCCGCCGACGAGTTGGGCGAGACCCAGGCCGATCTGCCACATGCCGAGCGTCGCGATCAGCGCGGGCACGCGCAGCCGCGCGACCAGCAGGCCGTTGACGGCGCCCATCACGATGCCGACGAGCAGGATAATCGCGATACCGACGGGAACTGGCCAAGGATCGCCGCCGACCATGTTGAGGTCGAAGCGGCTGGTCAGCGTGGAAGCGCCAAGTACGCTTGCGAAGACGCCGATGCCGTAGAGCGACACGTCGATGCCTCCCGTCAGGATGACAAAGGTCTGGCCGATAGCGGCTATGCCGATGATGGAGCTCTGCAGCAGGATGTTGGACAGCCCGCGCGCACTGTAGGTAACGCCTCCGGTTAAGAGGCCGAACACGACGATCAGCGCCACGAGCATGAGCGCGCGCAGCACGTTGTCGTTGCGCAGGAAGCTCTTCATCCGTGCGCCTCCGGCACGCCAGCGATATCGGCGCCCTTGTCGCCGCGCACGAGCACCATTTCGAGCAAGTCGCGCTCGCTGACCCGATCGGGCGCGACTTCGCGTGTGATCCGGCCCTGCGCCATGATCAGGATGCGGTCCGACGCCACCATGATCTCGCGCATGTCGGATGACAGCAGCAAAACGCCGACGCCCCGCTCCCGCGCCTGACTGCGGATGACGTCGTAGATCTCCTGGCGGGCGCCGACGTCGATACCCCGGGTCGGCTCGTCGAGAATGAGGAGCTTCGAACCGGCGGCGATCCACTTGCCGATGACCACCTTCTGCTGGTTGCCGCCGCTGAGCAGTCGCACGAGCTTGCCCGGTTCGCGCGGCCGCAGCCCCACATCGTCCATCACTCGGGCCACCAGGCCGCGCACCCGGCGGCCGACGAGCACGCCCGCAGTCGTCACTCGGCTCAGTGCCGGCAGCACGATGTTGAAGCCGACCGAGTGCTCCTGGACGATGCCTTCGGCCTGGCGATCCTCGCTGACGAAGCCGATGCCGAGCCGGCGCGCCTTGCTCGGCGTCATCGTGGCGACGTTCACCGCCACGCCATCGAAGTGAAGGCCGCCCTTGACACGGGTTCCGTCCGGCAGCGCACCGACGATGGCGCGCGCGAGTTCGCTCTTGCCCGCGCCGATCACGCCGGCGATGCCGACGATGGTGCCCTTCGCGATGGTCAGGTCGATTCCTTCGAACAGGCCGTCGGCGGAAAATCCGGAGAGTTCGAGGAGCCTGCCGGCGCCCGGTCCGGCCGCCTGCCGCAACGTTGATGTGCTGTCAACCGGCTTGCCGGTCATGCGCTCGACCAGCGTCGCCATGTCGATTTCGGCGATGCCGCAGCTCTTGACGACGGCGCCGTCGCGCAGGATCGTCACCCGGTCGGCGAGCGCGAAGACTTCTTCGAGTTTGTGCGAGATGTAGACGATGGCGACGCCGCGCTGCTTGAGCACCCTGACGAGGCCATAGAGATTGTCGATCTCGACGCGCGACAAGGCGGAGGACGGCTCATCCATGATGAAGACGGCCGGATCGTAGGAGAGGGCGCGCGCGATCTCCACTTCCTGCTGGTCGGCCACCTTCAGGTCGCCAACCGTGGCATCGGGCGACACTCTGCTGCCCAGCCGCTGCAGGATCTGTGCGGCCTCTTGGCGCGCCTTGGGCCAGTCGACCTTGCCCCAGCGGGCGGGCAGGCGGCCGAGAAGGATATTCTCGGTGACGCTCAGATACTGGACCAGGCCGAACTCCTGATAGACCATCGAGACGCCGTTGCGCTGCGCCTCGGATGGATTGGAAAACTGGGCCTGCTTGCCGCGCACCGTGTATTCGCCGCTGTCGGGCCGCAGCACGCCCATGAGGATCTTCATCAATGAGCTTTTGCCGGCGCCGTTCTCGCCGAGAAGGGCGTGGACCTCGCCGGCGCGCAATTCGAGCGCCACGTCCCTCAGAATCTTGATGCTCCCGAAGGACTTGGTGATGCCCACCATGCTCAGGACGATGTCACCCACGCGTGTCTCACCTGTTCCCTGGATACCGCCCGGCGTCTGTCGCGCGGTGGAATTGCAGCCACCCGCGCGACGAACGGATGCGCCTCAATAGCCGAGGAGGCTCTTGCGGTCGGCGAGCGTCGGGACGGGGAGGCCGATCTCCTTGGTGTCGAGGACTGGCCAGTAGTTCCACTTCCCGAGCGGCATGTCGGTGAAGGCGACGGTTCCGCCCCACATATGCGCTGCATCCGTGTCGATCGTCGCACCCGTCAGGAGCGGCATCGGCAGCAATACCCGGCGCGGCAGCTTGACCGTTCCGGAATTGGCATCGCCGTCGCCCAACGGCTGCTTGAGCACGGTGTGCCAGAGGAACTGCTTCACGACGACATCGATCTGGTGCCACGGGTTGTTCGACACCGTGAAGTCGAAGGTGCCGTCGCGCAAAGGTGCCAGCATCGCCTTGTCGATATCCTGGAGGATGACGACGACGTGGTTCGGATCGCCGGCGGGCGCCAGACGGTCGACGGAGCGCAGGCCCTCTGTGATGGCGCCGGCATCGCCGAACTGGGGATAGATGGCCTTGATGTCGGGATAGCGGGCAAAGGCATCCTGGATAGCCTTGATCACCGACTCCGGCTGGCCGGACGTGTCGACCGATTCGACGATCTCGACGGCGGGATCTCCCGCCAGCCCCAGACCGACGCCGTGGTGACGGGCCTGGCAGATCGGCAGGGCGCGTGCGCCCCAGATCTCCAGCACGCGATAAGGCTTCTCGGCGGTAGCGCCCGCCGTTTTGGCGAGTTCGGAGAATTTCACGCCGATCTGGCCGTTGCCTTCCATCGTGTCGGCATCATAGCCGGCAAAGCCGGTGAGCTTGTCGGTGTTGGCCGGAAGCACCCAGTTGTAGACGTCGATCCCGGATGCGATGGCCTTGTCGATGGTGGTGGCCATGGAGGTCGGGTCGATGGGATGCAGCACGATCGCGTCGTAGGCGTGCGTGGCGATGGCGTCTTCCATCAGGCGCGTCTGCGTCGGCACGTCGAATTCGGCCGAGCTCGTGGTGAAGGTCGCGCCGGCTTCCTCGAGCTGGGTCTGCAGGAGATGCTGCGCGATGACCTGGTAGTCGTCGCCCATCCACACCGGCAAATAGAGCACCTTGTAGGGCGACCCGTCCTGCTTGACGGCGATCCCCTTGTAAGGCTGCCACTGGACACGGCTCGGATCTATGAGACCCTTGATCTTGCCCCAGTCGGCCTCGGGTATGAAGTCCGGTCGCGCGGCTTCCTGGGCCGTCGCGGCAAATGCCAGGGACAGCGAGAATAAAGCTGCCGCTATATATTTCTTCATTGAATTCCTCCTCCAAACTCTTCCTGCCATTCGCGAATGCGGTACCTGGGGTACCGGCATTGCCTCCCTGCTGCGAAAGAAGACCTCCAATTCGTTTGCTGAAGCTATTCGGTGATAGGGGTGATGAATTATAGAAGCATGCAGCCGAACAAATATTGCCTGGAAGCACTGTCCTAAGGCAAATCCCCAACCGAAGTCCTAGCCGCCCCGGCAAGAGGGCTCAAATCGTTGTTCACCATGTCGGCATCGCGAACGGCGAGGAAACGGTGATATTCGGGTGGAGGGATGGCCGCGCTTTGTCGTCACCACGCCCTGCCTTCGCAATCGGGACAGTGTTCTTCGACAAGCTCAGGATGAGGTAGGAAGCGGGCGAGCCTAGGACGACCGAGAAGGAGAATGCCGGCGCCAATGGCGCGACCGCCACCGTCAGGTGTCGAGCTTGGTGGCCATGTCCTCGATGTCGTCGGCGATGACATCCCAATCCGCCTCGGCGGCAAGGTCGATCGCCTGGTTGGGGCCGAATTCGGTGGGACGCAGGAAGAAGCCGGTCATCAAACCGTACTTGCGCGCGTTGGCGAGGTCGCCATTGTGCGCCGACGCCAGCATGACCTCGCCCGGTTCGAGATTGAGCAGCCGGGCGCTGCCCAGGTAGGTGTCGGGATGCGGCTTGAAGCGTGAGAACATGTCGGAGCCGAAGACCACGTCCCACGGCAGGTTCGCGCCCTTGGCCATGTCGACCAGCAGGCGCACGTTGCCGTTCGAAAGCGAGCCGACGATGTATTTGGTCTTCAGCCGCGTCAGGCCCGCCACGGCATCCGGCCAGGCCTTGACGCGATGCCAGCCGAGGTTGATGTCGCGCAGGTCGTCCTCTCTGAAGCCGGTGACGCCAACATCGCGCATGGCCTCGTCGAGCAGTTCGCGATGCAGGTCGTCGAGGAGGCCGTAGTCCCGCGTGCCCGTGGTTACTTCATCGAGCATCCGGTGATAGCCGTGGCGCCATGCGTCGGCGACGGCGGCCCAGTCGCCGTTGACGCCGCGCTTGCCACCGAGTTCCTTCATTTCGGCGACCAGGCTGCCGCGCCAGTCCACCACGGATCCGAATGTGTCGAAGACGATGGCTACGGGTTTCTTGCTGGACATGGCGGTCTTCTCTTCGAATTTGGAAAAGGGGAGCACCGGCGGGTTTCGCGGTGCGTGCTATGAGGCGCATCGTATCGAGGGTCTTCCTCCCATCGAAACTAACGGAGAGCCCGGCCAAGGAAAGTATCCGTTGGGCACCCCCCACCTCGCGGAACGTGGCGGCAGCCTGCGGTGGGGGGGGGGGGGGGGGGGGCGCCCCCCCCCGCCGGCGGGGGGGGGGGGGGGGGGGGGGGGGGGGGGGGGGGGGGAGGGGGGGGGGTGGGGGGGGGGGGGGGGGGGGGGGGGGGGGGGGGGGCGGCGGCGCGCGGGGGGGGGGGGGCCGCGGCGGCGGCGGGCGGGGGGGGGGGGG